>NZ_JBEUDS010000023.1:0-55388 GCF_041060555.1 Parapedomonas caeni
TGCAAACTCCACCATAACGATGAACCCGGTGGCCACCAGCGACGCCGCATTCCGGGGTGGGGCATGCCCCACCCCGGAATACACCATCGCCTACACCGGAAATTACACCACGAGCGCGGACGCTAACAAGAGCCTTGGTCGCGCGCATGCGCGCGCCAGAGGCGAGGCTGTGCCGGACGACCGCACAGCGCTTGCCATGGGCTGCAATCAGTTCAAGGTCGATTTCAACGAACTGAACGACGCTTGGAAACGGTCTGCTTGGATCAGGGATAATGCGCTGATTGCGGTTGCCGCCGGAAGCAATGACGGCACGTCAGGGTTGGCGCATGATGCCTCCCAAGCGACGCAGCGTTCAGAAATCGAAAAGGCTGCCCAGGTCATTTTCTCTTCGCATCCCAAACAGCGCACGTTCTGGTTGGGGGAAGCGGATAACGTGTCGCGCGCGCAGCTGGACGCAATTTACGGTGGCCGAAAACCCTGCATTCACGGGAGCGACGCGCACGCGGGAGACCGTGCGGGAAACCCGGCCCAAGATCGCTATTGCTGGATCAAGGGTGATCCGACTTTCGAGGGACTGAAGCAAGCCTGCATAGAGCCGACCAGAGCTTTCGTCGGAAACCAAGCGCCGGAGGAAACTGTTCCATCGCAAACAATCCGACGTGTCGACGTTACCAACGCCACTTGGATTGCCAGCGGCCCAGTTTCTCTGAATCCGGGTTTGGTCTGCATTATCGGCGCACGCGGCTCTGGAAAGACTGCGCTCGCCGATTTGATCGCGGCGGGAGCGGCAGCTACCTCGTCCACGCGCGTAAACAAGCGGTCCTTCCTACATCGAGCGGCCAATTTTCTTTCCGAATCCGTATCCCAATTGTCATGGGGCGATAACAGCACGACCGAAGCCAATCTTTCGGATTTTGAGGACAACGATTTTTGGAACGAGACGCGTGCGCAATATCTATCGCAACAGTTCGTGGAGCAGTTGTGCGCGGCCGACGGTCTCACGAACGATCTTCTCGGCGAGATCGAGCGCGTTATCTTTCAGGCCCATCCGACGGATGATCGCTACGGAGCAACGGATTTCGGGGAATTGTTGGACAGCAGGGCCGCTCGGTTCAGGACGCAACGCGCCACGCTTGAAGAAGAACTGGCCGAGCTATCCACATCGCTTTCGGCGGAGCGGGAACGTGAGGCAAGTCTACCTACTTTGAGAAAGAAAAAGCAGGCTGCCCTCGACGCCATAGAGAGGGCTGACAAAGACAGGAAATTAATCTCTGTCCAAGGTAATGAAGAGCGGGCAAACGAACTTGATCGCGTTACAAAAGCGCTCGATGGATTGTCCACGAAAGCGGACAAATTAAATCAGAAGAAACAGGCCGTCACGCGGCTCCAAGATGCCGCTATCCATTTCCGCGACAGCGCTGCGAAAAAGTATCTTGCAAGCCTTCAAGACAAAAATGCCGACGCCGCGCTTTCGGGCGCGGAATGGCAGGCATTCGAACCGGTATTCAGTGGCGACGTTGACTCAATTCTGTCTAAACACCTTGCCGCAGCCGAAAGTGAGATTCAGTCGTTAAGGGGGGTAGCGCCTGTACCATTGGCTGATGTGAACGCGGGTTCGTACCTCGCTGCGGGCAAGGGTCTCGATCAACAGACGATTCACGCTCTGCAAGCAGAGCAGAAGCGCCTTCAGGACCTAATAGGCGTCGATCAGACGAAGGTGCGACGGCTACAGGAACTGACCTCAGCAATTTCGAGGGAACAGGCAGGGCTTCAGAAGATCGAGGCGCAGATCACACAAGCGGAAGCGTCCGGGGTCAAGATCGCCGATATCCGTGCTCGACGGAGGGAATGCTACAAGCTCATATTTGACGCCATACGCGCGGAAGAAATGGAGGTTGCCGCCCTTTATGAACCGCTGAAAGAGCGGCTCGGCAGCGAGACCGGTGCGCTGTCGAGGCTGACTTTTTCCGTCCGCCGGATCGCGGATGTGAAAGCATGGGCGGATGCCGGAGAAAGATTGCTCGATCTCCGAAAGGGCGGACCATTTCGCGGCCAAGGTTCTTTGCATGCTATTGCGCGCAAGATGCTACAAAAGGCGTGGGAAGAAGGTGACAGTGATGCCGTCGCCTCTGCTATGGGTTCCTTTCTCGAACAGAATCAGCCGGGACTCACGGATCACAGTCCGGTTGATCGAGCAGACGCGGATGCATATCGCGCTTGGGTCGGGCAAGTCTCTGAATGGCTTTATGATACGAAGCATATCAGGATTGCATACGGCATAAACTATGACGGTGTTGATATTGAACAACTTTCCCCCGGAACGCGGGGGATTGTCTTGCTTTTGCTCTATCTATCAGTGGATCGTGAGGACCTCCGTCCCCTTATCATTGATCAACCGGAAGAGAATCTTGATCCAAAATCCATTTTCGACGAGCTGGTAGAGCGCTTCCTTGAAGCAAAACAGCGGCGACAAATCATTGTCGTCACACACAATGCCAACCTTGTGGTGAACACGGATGCCGATCAAGTGATTGTGGCGTCGTGCAGCCCGCATCGTCCGGAAGCGCTGCCTGAAATCACCTATGTTTCAGGCAGTCTGGAGAATCCGGAAATACGTCGTAGTGTTTGCGAGATTCTGGAAGGCGGCGAAGCTGCCTTCAGGGACCGCGCACGGAGACTCAGATTGCGTAACCTAAACTGAAGCAGCTCACCCTCAAAAGAGGGTGAGCTGGCGGGCGGCGTCGGCTTGCCGACGCCACGCAGGATTCGCGGCTTCTTCGTCCAACCATGTGCGTACAAGCGCCACCGGCCCGCCCATGGCGGCGACGGCATTTGCCGTCGTGAAGTGTGAGCGGTAGCCGGTTTCCGTGATGGGAAGCGGCGCGCGCTCTGGCGCAATGGCCTCGATTTCGAGGTGGGCCGTGTCGAGGCCGTAGTCGTCGGCAAGGCTGAGCCAGCGCGGTTCGTAGCTGATGGATATAGTCACGCCGTTCCAGACGGTTTCGTGATGCTCCGTATAGCGTTTGCAGAGGCGGCTCATGCTGCACCTCCCTCTGCGATGGGAAGTTGGGCGGCTTCGTCCTGAGCCGCACCGACGATGTAGAGCACCTCTTGAAGGTCGCGGCGTGCGTCGCCGGTGATGCTATCGTAGTTGTCGAGCATAAAGCTGACGTGGTCAAAGATGCTGTTAAGCCCACTGGAGAGGCGCTGGCTGCGGGTCATGCTGCACCGCCTTCCGCCGCTTCGTCGGCTTTCGGGGGGAGCAGAACAATGCGATCGTCCAGCGGATAGAGGTCGAGTTGCAGAGTATGGCCGTCGCCGTTCTGGTGCGGCCAAGCCGCCCCGATGCGCGTCCAGTAGGATTTGCCGCCTTTGGCTTCTCTGACGTGCCACGCGATCAGCGCAGGCACTTTGGTTTCGGATTTTTTCGTCATGTCTTTTCTCCTTGGTTTGCATTTCCCTTTCGGGCGTGCCCACGGAGAGCCAGGCGCGATGGCGCGGCGTCACACAGGAAAATTGGGGGGACCGGACGCCTGCGGACGGGGGAGCCGAGGCTTCCTGTTGACGCCATGAGCGCCCGCGCATGGCAGGGGGCATGACGCCGCCCGATGGGAGTGCAAACAAAACAAGGGGAATTCAGGACGGAGCCGAGAACAAAGCCCACACCTGCAAAGGGTCGGTGGCGGTTCAAAGGTCAGCAGCATATCCTGAGATATAGCGACTTTGGGGTAAGGGTGGCCTGCATGAAGGCAGGCCCCGCAATCCATTGCCTCTGGTTCGCCAGCGGCTGAGGCAACGGCTTCGCGGAAAGGCGCGATCACGGGGGCGCTTGAAGCTCGGCGCGCCTTTTTCCCGTGCCCGCTTGGCCGGACTCCACGACCGGGAAGCGCCAGCGGCGCGTCGTGACCTCCGGCAGAAACGCATAGCTCTGTTGCATCGGCCATCGAACTCGATGGCTGGTACGATGCGCGCTAGCGTTTGGGGCGGTTCGGTTTGTCCGTCTGCTTGGCTTTGATGGACTGCACCTCTTTGGCCTTGGCTTCCAGCTCGTCGATTTCGGCGTTCATTTCAGCATGCATCGCATCCCATCCGCCGATGCCCATAAGCACGCGGTCGGCATGTTTAATGGTGTTCACATGCCCATAGTGCTGCTCGATCATTTTGACGGAGGTGCCCATTTGCTGGGCGAGGATATAGACATCGACACCGGCGGAGAGCCGGAGCGTGGCGTAGGTATGGCGGAAGCAATAGGTCGTGCGAGGAATGCCGCTCGGTCCCTCGCGAAGGTCGGTGTATTTCAATAACTCTTCGACGGTGTCTCGATAGAGCCATTTTGCCGGTTTGCCGTTGATAATCGTAAAGACGTGATCGTCAGGCTTGGTTGCCTTGGAAAGCTCACGGATGCGGTCGAGGTATTTTGCGACACTGATCGGGGCAATCAGCTTGCGGGTTTTGCCCTTGCCCTGAACGTAGAGGACAAGGATTTCCTGTCCGTCTTTGTCTTTTGCGGTGGTGATGTCCCGCCAGCGCAGGTTCTTCGCTTCCGGGGGGCGCATCCCCGTGTTGCACATGATCAGAATGAAATTGTAGCAGATTTGGCGATACCAGACGCCCTGCGGCGTGGTCGCCTCCTTCATCCACTTGCGGCCTTTGGTGTGCAGCTTGCGGTATTCCTCAAGCGTGAACTCGTCGCGGCGGTTCGATTTGAGCTTCGGCATGCCCTCGAAGCGATGATGCGCGGGCACATATCGCTTGCTGATCGCAAAGTTCATGATGGCTGCGAAAATGGTCATCTCGATACGGATCGTGGAATCGCTGATGACGCTCTTGCGACGGCCTTGGCCGTTTTCCCGTCGCCATAGCGGATATTCTGACCAGCGGTCTTGCGTAATCAGATGAATCTGTGTGCTGCCGACATAAGCCTTGAGAGGCCCATCGATTTTGCTTCTGATATTTTTGCAGCGGGCTTGGCTGACCTCGCCCGCGTTGGCGCGGCGCTGTTGGGCGTCGGCATATTCCTCCGCCACCTGCGAGAAGGGGCGGTTGAATACGGGAACATCGTGCTTCACCCGAAAGCGGATATCGGCATCCTCGTCCATCGCGCGGTCGCGCGCGGTCTGTCGGTCTGCCGTCCGCAGCGAGATTGTCTTGTAGCGGTCTTCGTTCTGGATTCTGATCCGGCAGTAATACTGGTCGTGCCCGACGTCGCCGCGTCGGAAGATGATAAGGCCGGGCTTGATCTGCTCTTTATCGAGGATGAAACTCATTTCTCCGCTTCCCACTGTGCAGAAACTGTGCAGATTGGCGGCGTAAGTGATTGATCTGCCGTACCTGTGTAGGTTCTGTGTGGGTCATTGTAGCAAAAAATGTTGTTTATTTGTAGTGGCTTGTTATAATCCCTTCACCCGCTCCAGCCGCGCCGCCTGATGCCTTCCTTGGACAAGATTCAGCCTGAGCGCTAGAGCCGGCCCGCCCCTACTCGCCCTCGTTGGGCAGCAGCTCATGGGGCACGCCCAACTCCTTGAGAACCTTGCGCGTCGCCGCCAGCCTTGCCGCCTTCCACTCGTTGAACTCCTTGGCTTTCCGATCGCGTTTGGCTTGCTCGGCCGGCGCGATGGGTTCGGGTTCCCCCCATGGCTGCGACTGCACGGTGATGTACTGCACAGGCCGGTTCGACAAGGATTCACGAAGCAGGACATCCCGGTCGAACGGCAGCGCCGCCAGCGCCTTAAGCCGAGCGACATCCCGTCGGCGCGCGGCTTCCGCAATAGCCATCGACACCAGCGCGGCCGACGGGACATAACTGCGCGTGGTGAAGAACGTTATGTCCGATGGCGGCGCTTGTATGCTGACTCTATTGAATGCGGCGTCGCAAATTCGCCGACCCGCAGCGTCCTGACATAGGGACTTCCAGCCGGGATGGGCGAGCATGTAACGATAGAAACGCTGGTATTCCGCTTGCTGACGCGGCGGCAGAATGCCCTCCTGGGGCCGTCGTAGCAGAGGAAGCCCGTCCAGAGCCTCAGCACCGCCGGCCATATGGCGATCATAGAGTTTCCGGACGAATTCCTGCCCCAGGAATTCAGGCATTTCCCACAGGGCAAAATCCAGGGTCCAATACCGCTTCCATTCACTGAAGTGCGCAACCGCCTGTTCGGCTAACGGCCGGTTCTTCCAACGCATAGCGGACTGCAGTACCGTTTCCGCATCAGACTGAAGGGAAATATCGACGCCGTTGTCAAACAAGGCCTGAATGATGTCTGTACGCCCTTTGGCGATAGCCCATTCGATCGGCGGGTGACCAAATTCACTGTCGATTAGCCTGGCCGAACGGGGTTCCGCAGCAAGCCGCTCCATCAGCCAGTCGACCCGGCCGAAGCGAATGGCACTGACTACCGAGCCGTCATCCCGCCTCGGCGTGGCAGACAAGGTCAAAGGCTGCACTGCCGCGCCATCCGCACTGGCGGCACAGACGTCCGTGTGTGCAAATTCCGGGTGGCTCACCACGGCAACGTTGTAGCGGACGACAAAGGCCTCCTCGGCCTTCCGGTAATCATGATAATATTTCGGCCGTGGCTGCGGCACCATCGATGGCTTCAGAACGTCGTCAAGCTTCCAATATTTCCGGGGATAAAAAATGCAATACACACCGGGGAAGCTAGTCCCGGCGTGGCCTACGCTGATGAGCCGGGTTTCACCCTTGGCCATATTGCTGAGCGCCAGTTGTTCGGCGCCGGGTATGGTATAGGCCCCCGCCGACTGCGCCGCGGCAAGCGCATCAGGAGCGATGGCGGCCAGCAGCGCCGCCAGGGCCAAGGCAAGGCCGTGTCGGCGGTTTTGTTTGACAGACTTGTTTACAACCTTGGGCATATTTCTGCGCATGGATGGTCACACCCGATTTGGCAAGTGATTTCCGGGCGCTGCCCGCGTCATGTCTTCAGGAGCGATCCGGCCCCTCCAACCCCCCACCGTTTATCCATGCCGGGGGGAGTGTGTCGCACGGGCCGCGCCCGCCGCCGACAGCGGCTGCTTCGTCAACCTGCGGGGAGGGGCGCCGGTCGCCCGGTGAGGGCATCCGGCCTGCCACACCTGCGCTTGCCTCGCGGTGCGCCCCGGCCTATCGGGAAACCCCGACAGGAGACGCCGTCCGTGACCCGCACCCCGACCAGCCCGACCCCGACCCTGCACAGCATGACCGGCTTTGCCCGGCTGGCCGGGGAGGCCGCCGGCTGGCGCTGGACGTGGGAGCTGAAGTCGGTCAACGGCAAGGGCCTCGACATCCGGCTGCGGCTGCCGGCCGGCTTCGACGCGCTGGACGCGCCGACACGCGGCCAGCTCTCGGCGGCGCTGGCGCGCGGCTCGGTGAATGTCGGGCTGACGCTGGAGCCCGCCAGCGGCGGCGCCACCGCCACCGTCGACGAGGTGCTGCTGGAACGCTACGCCGAGGTGGCGGTGCGGCTGGCGGCCAGGCTCGATCTGCCGCGACCCTCGCCGGCCGAGCTGATGACACTGCGCGGCGTCATCGAGGGTGAGACGGCGATGGACGAGGCGGCGCGCGAGGCGCTGCACGCGGCGGTGCTGGCCGGGCTGGCGCAGGCGATCGCGGCGCTGAAGGCCCACCGGGCCGAGGAAGGCGCCCGGCTAACCGCCCTGCTCGCCCGGCTGGTGGACGAGATCGCCACGGCGCGTGACGAGGCCGAGGCCGCCGGGGCGGCACAACCTGCGGCGATCGCCACGCGGCTGGAGGCCCAGCTGGAGACGCTGCTCAACGGCGACAAGCGGGTGGACGCCGACCGCATCGCCCAGGAAGTGGCGCTGATCGCGGTCAAGGCCGATGTGCGCGAGGAACTCGACCGGCTGGCGGCCCATGTCGAGCAGGCCCGTGGCCTGCTGGCCGGCGGCGGCGCCATCGGCCGCAAGTTCGACTTCCTCGCCCAGGAACTCAACCGCGAGGCCACCACCTTGTGCAACAAGGCCGCCACCGTGCCGCTCAACCGCGCCGGCCTGACCCTGAAAGCCCTGATCGACCAGCTGCGCGAGCAGATTCAGAACCTGGAGTAGCCGATGCCGTCCGTCGTCCCCGCCGGCGCCCGCCGTGGCCTGATGTTCGTGCTGTCCTCGCCGTCGGGCGCGGGCAAGACCACCGTGTCGCGCGCGCTGCTGGCCGATGATCCCGACATCACCATGTCGGTCTCCGCCACCACCCGCGCGCCGCGCCCCAACGAGGTGGACGGCCGCGACTATTTCTTCGTCGACAACGCCCGCTTCGACCAGATGGTGGCCGACAACGCCTTCCTGGAATGGGCGCAGGTGTTCGGCAACCGCTACGGCACCCCGCGCACAGCGGTGAACGCGGCGCTGGCGGCCGGCCGCGACGTGCTGTTCGACATCGACTGGCAGGGTACCCAGCAGCTGGCGCAGCAGAGCGACGATCTGGTGCGGGTGTTCATCCTGCCGCCGTCGATGGCCGAGCTGGAACGCCGCCTGCGCGGCCGCGCGCAGGACAGCGACAGCATCATCGCCGGGCGCATGGACAAGGCGGCGGCCGAGATCAGTCACTGGGCGGAATACGATTATGTGCTGGTCAACGACGACGTCGAGCGCTGCTTGTCGCAGGTGCGGAGCATTCTGGCCGCTGAACGGTTGAAGCGACACCGCCAGGTGGGGTTGGCAGGCTTTGTGAAAGATCTGCTCGCTCCTAAATAGGGCGGACGGAGAACATCATGAGGTTCGATCGCATGCGGACGATTTTCTGGCTGGGCACCGGCCTGGCCGCCGGCATGGCGCTGGCGTGGGGCGTTTCCTCGACCGACCAGCTGACCGAGGGCGGCGCCACCGCCATCGCCGAGACCCCGCCGCCGGCGCGGGTCGCCCCCGCCAGTCAGGCCCAGGTGCAGCTGTCCTACGCCCCGGTGGTGCAGAAGGCGGCACCGGCGGTGGTCAACATCTACACCCGCAAGATCGTCCGCCAGTCGCCGATGATGAGCGACCCGTTCTTCCGCTTCTTCTTCGGCGACCGCGCCGGTGCCGGCGCCGGCCGCGAGCGGGTGCAGAGCGCGCTGGGCTCCGGCGTCATCGTGCGCGCCGACGGCCTGATCGTCAGCAACCGCCACGTGGTCGGTGACGCCGACGAAATCCAGGTGGTGCTGGCCGACCGGCGCGAGTTCGAGGGCAAGGTGGTGTTCCAGGACCCCCGCTCGGACCTGGCGCTGGTCCGCATCGAGCCCCGGGGCGCGGCGTTGCCGGTGATCCGGCTGGGCGACTCCGACCGGCTGCAGGTGGGCGACATCGCGCTGGCGATCGGCAACCCGTTCGGCGTCGGCCAGACCGTCACCCAGGGCATCGTCTCCGCCGTGCGCTCCGGCGGCGGCCCCACCGACTACCAGTATTACATCCAGACCGACGCGGCGATTAACCCCGGCAACTCCGGTGGCGCGCTGGTTGGCATGAGCGGCGAGCTGATCGGCATCAACACCTTCATCGCCTCGCCCACCGGCGGCTCGGTGGGGGTGGGATTCGCGGTGCCGGTCAACCTGGTGCGGGCGATCCTGCCGGCGGCCACCACCGGCAAGGTGGTGCGGCCCTGGCTCGGCCTCGAAGGCCAGGCGATCGACGCCGACCTGGCGGCGACGCTGAACCTCGACCGGCCGCGCGGCGTGCTGGTCAACCGGCTCAACGCCGGCTCGCCGGCCGCCACCGCCGGCGTGAAACCGGGCGACGTCATCGCCGCGATCGACGGCCAGCCGGTCGACGACACCGAGACGCTGCAGTTCCGTATCGCCACCAAGGCGGTGGGCACCCGAGCGGCGTTGACGGTGATCCGCGACGGCAAGTCGTTCAACCTGCCGATCGCGCTCGTCGCGCCACCGGAGAATCCGCCGCGCGGCCTGACCTGGCTTGATGGCCAGCACGCCTTTGCCGGCGTGCGTGTGGGCAACCTGTCACCGGCCTATGCCCAGGAACTGGGCGGCGGCCTGCCGGACAAGGGCGTGGTGGTGGTGGAGTTGCAGCCCTCGTCACCAGCCGCACGGCTCGGGCTGCTGCGACCGGGTGATTTGCTGGATGGCATCAACGGCAAACGGGTGACGTCGGTGAGCGATCTGCGCGCCGCACTCAATGGTGTTGCCGGTGCCATGAGCTACCGCATCGTCCGCGACGGGCGCCTGGCCGAATGCGCGATCCGGCCGCCGGCCTACATCTCCTGCCGGCAATAGGGACCGAAGACGCCGGAAAGGGCGGGGGCTTGCTCAGGCCAGCGCGTTACGCACCGCCGCCAGCAGCTCCTCGTCCTCGACCGGCTTGTAGAGCACCGCCGCCGCGCCGTAGAGGTCGGCCAGCGCGGTCGCCTGCTCCAGGCTGGCGCCCGGCCCGCCACCCGACGCCAGAATGACGGGAATCTTGTCGTCGCGGCTGCGCAACGCCTTGAGCACATCCAGGCCGCTGCGGCGTGGCATCCAGATGTCCACCACCGCCAGATCGAAATGTTCGGCCGTGCTCAGCTGGATGGCCTGTTCGCCGTCCGCGCAGCAAACCACGTCATGGCCGGCGCTTTCCAGCACCAGCGTCATGGCCGCTCGTGCCGGTTCGATATCTTCCGCCAACAAGATGCGCGCCATGACCCCCCCCAATCGATCTGCTTATACAACAAGATGATACGCCGACCAGAGTCGTCAATGGGTCATGTGCGGCACGTTCGCCTGATGAATGTCAGTCGTCCAGCGTGAACGACGAACCATCGTGGCCTTCATCACTGCCCGGGCTGAGCCGGGCAAACAGATGTTCGAGTATCGCCGCCAGTTCACGCTGCCGGTCATCCGGCAGCTGGCTGACGGCATCGGCGAGGCGGCCGATCGGATCGCCATCCAGCAGAGCCAGCCCGTCCGCGGTCAGCGTGAGGCGCACCACCCGGCGATCCCGCTCGTCCGGCTCGCCACGCACATAGCCTTTGCGCACCAGCGCGGCGGCGGCGCGCGAGGCCGGCGCCAGCGTCACGCCGAGATAACGGGCGAGGCCCGCGACAGTGGCCGCTTCCCGGTTGGTGCGGGCCAGATAGCGCAACGCCGCCCACTGCCCCGGATGCATGGCCTGGGGCGAGCGTTCCGGATAAATCAGCCTGACGGCCTGCTCCAGCAGAATGGCCAAAGCCATATGCCCACGACGCTCAATCAAGACGCCGGCGCCAACCTCCGCCAGCGAAACACTTGCCCTCACCGCGCAACTCCCCTTTTCCCCCGCGCGATACCGAAGGTGCCGTTTTCTGCACGTCCGGCGCGACCCGAAGTGTTATCAGCGGCCCCAACATCATGCTAATAGCAATTGCCGAACGGCCGTACAATCAAGTCGTTTGCGCTCTTATCGCCGCGCGATCGCCAACGCCAGTCACGTTAGTCAATTAATGCCTTGATCTTGCGTCGGGATACGCCGTTAACTATCCCGCAAGGGCTGGACCGCTAGGTTTCGTGCCGAGGCGCTGAGGGATCGTCATGGCTGACTCGCCACAATCCGCGCTGGGAGTCCTGGAACTGGACGACCCGCTGTTCGAGCCGCCGCCCGTACTGCCCCAGGCGGACGAGCGGCGCATGAACGTGCGCGCCTATAATTACTGGACGTCGATCCTGCGCGGCCGCACCTTCCCCTCGGTGCTCGACCTTGAACCGGGACGAATCGAGGAATTCCGCGACAAGAGCCTGCTGCTTGATTTCTCCCGCGATCCTGAACGCCCGATGCTGCGTTACATCGGCCGTGACCTGCGCGAGGAATGCGGCATCAGCCTGGCGGAGGCCCGGCCGGAGGATGTCCCCGGCCGCTCGCTGATCTCCCGCCTGACCGATCATTATCTGGAGATTCTCGCCAACCGGGCGCCGATTGGCTTCGAGGCGGAATTCCTGTCGGCGGCGGGCCAGCTTACGCTGTATCGCGGCATCCTGCTGCCGCTGTCCGACGATGGCGAGACCATCAACTTCATCTACGGGGTGATCAACTGGAAGCTTGCCGCCGACGACGCGACTCACGCGGCCCTGGCCGATGATCTCGCCCTGGCCCTGCCGGCACCGGCGATCGCAGCTCCGGCGCCGGCCGCCGTCGATGACGACGACACCGTGCTGGAGTTGACCCGTATCGAGGCCACGGTATCTGAAACCGTGCTGGAACTGACCGGCACGGACATCGAGCCGCTTGATCTCACCGAGACGCTGGAACCGGCCCCGGTCGCCGATGTCGCCCCGTCGCCGGTCGAGGCCGACGATTTCCTGCCCGAGGATATCGCGCCCGCCGACGCCGAGTCGGCCGTCGAGCTGACGGGCGAACGCGACGGCGACGACATCGCGACCGACGACCCCCCGCTCGACCTTGGCGAGGCCGGCGACATGCTGGACGACCATCGCGCCGTCGCCCCCGACACCACCACCGACCCGCGCGGCCTGCTGCAGTCGTTGCTGGCAACTGCCCGCGCCGAGGCGGCGCAGGTTATCGGCGCCGACAACCGCTCTCGTGCCGCGCTCTATGCCGCGCTGTCGCAGGCTTATGATTTCCATCTCGCCGCCAGCGCCTCGGCGGAAGCCTATGCGACCCTGCTGGCCGAGACTGGCCTGAAGGCGCAGGCACGCGCGCCCTTCACGCCGATCGTCAAGCTGGTGTTCGGTCCCGACTATGACAAGACGCGGCTGACCGAGTTTGCCGCCGCGCTGAGCCACGCCGCACGCGAGAATCTGCCGGCACATGGATTCCGCGCCTACATCGAGCGCGTCGAGGGAGGTCTCAAGGGCATGGTGCGGGCCGAACGCGAGGCCCGCATGGCCGCGCGCGGCAACACCCAGGCCGATGCCCGCGAGTCCGCGATGGCGGCCGCCCGCGTCATGCCGGCGGTGGCGCGCCTGGCCCTGGCGGACACACCGCCGGGCGAGTTCGTGCTGCTGCTGGCACGGCGCGCGCCGGACAATGGCGGCGTCGACATCCTGGCGCCGGTCGAGGCGACGGACTCCCAGATCGAGGCCGCGGTGCGCCGGACCGTCACACGGATGCGACCAGCCGATTAAACGATAATTTCATTATCGAGAAATAAAATTACATGTATTGGCGACGCCTCGCGGCCTCGGGCCGCGGCCGGAAACTGGGGACTGGATCATGTCAATACTGGGGCTTGCCCGTGATCGGGTGACTGACGTCGTACGCCATCTCACGCAAGGCCATGCCGACGCCGACCTGCGGACGTTCACCGAGGCCTTCTACAGCAACGCGCTGCCCGACGAGACATCGGGGCTTGACGCCGCCACCATGGCGGCGATTGCCGATTTCGCCTGGCAGACCGCGGCGCATCGCCCGGCCGGCCAGCCGGTGCTGCGGCTGGAAACACTCAAGCCCGCCCCGGACGCGCCCGGCCGCCGACGCATGGCGCTGTGCATCGTCAACGACGACATGCCGTTCCTCGTCGACTCCGTGGGCGCCGAACTGGCGGCGCGCGGCCTGGCCGTCGATCGCATGATCCATCCGGTGCTCGATGTCCGTCGCACCGATGATGGTACCCGGCTGGAAACCGTCGGCGGGCGCACGGCGACACCCCCGGCGGCCGGCATCAGCCGCGAGTCCGTCATCTATCTGGAAATCGAGCGGGTCGGTGCGCGCGACCGCCAGGATTTGCGCCAGAGCCTGGCCGCCGTGCTCGCCGACGTCCGCATCGCGGTGCAGGACTGGCAGGCCATGCTTGGCGCCCTGAAGAGCGCCATCCGCGCCTTGCAGGACAATCCGCCTCCGGTGCCGCCCCATGAGGCCAGCGAGGCCATGGCCTTCCTCGACTGGCTGGCCGACGACAACTTCACCCTGCTTGGTCACCGCTTCTACCGCTTCGATGGCGATCTTGCCGATCCCGGCCTGGTTCCCGCCAGCGAGGATGGTCTTGGCCTGCTGCGTGATCCGGACTACCCGGTATGGCGCGGGCCGGAGGGATACGCGGCGTTGTCGCCGCAGTTGCGCCGCTTCCTGATGACCGCCGAACCCTTGATCATCACCAAGGCCAACGCGGTGTCGCCGGTCCACCGGCGGGTGCACATGGATTATCTCGGCGTGAAGGCGTTCGATGCCCAGGGGCGGGTGATCGGCGAACACCGTTTCATCGGCCTGTTCACCTCCGCCGCCTATGCCGCCAGCCCGCGGCAGATTCCCATACTCCGGCGCAAGGTCTCGCAGGTGATCGAGACCTGCGGTTTCGATG
Organism: Parapedomonas caeni; assembly: GCF_041060555.1. Lineage (NCBI taxonomy): Bacteria > Pseudomonadati > Pseudomonadota > Alphaproteobacteria > Sphingomonadales > Sphingosinicellaceae > Parapedomonas > Parapedomonas caeni. The sequence continues at coordinate 14,207 of NZ_JBEUDS010000023.1, forward strand.
CGCGCGGCCACGCCGGCAAGGCCCTGGTGCATGTGCTGGAAAATTTCCCCCGTGACGAGCTGATCCAGATCGACACCGGCCAGCTGGCCAGCGTGGCGCTCGGCCTGCTGTCGCTGCTCGACCGGCCACGGCCCCGCCTGTTCGTGCGGCGTGATCCGTTCGAGCGTTTCATCTCGGTGCTGGTCTACATCCCGCGCGACAGCTACCGCAGCGACATCCGCGAGACCATCGGCCGCATGCTGTCGCGCACCCTCAACGCCCGCCTGTCCTTGTTCTCGGTGAAGCTCGGTGACGACGGCATCGCCCGCGTCCACTATATTCTGGGAACCATCCCCGGTGACGTTCCGGCCGTCGGCGAGGATGAGCTCAACCATCACCTGCGGGCGCTGGTGCAGGGCTGGGACGAGCAACTGGAGGCAGCGCTTGAGGCGGAAGTGGGAGTCCAGCGCGCGGTCCGGCTGCGCCTGAGTCATGGCAAGGTGCTCTCCGCCTCCTATCGCGCCCAGTTCTCGCCGGCGGACGCGGCGCGCGACATCGTCCACCTTGCGGGCCTCGCCAACGAGCAGGACCGGGCCGTGCAGCTCTATCGCCGCGAGGACGACCCGCACCACCGGCTGCGCCTGAAAATCTACCGGCTGGGACAGGTGATTCCGCTGTCAGAGTGCGTGCCGGTGCTGGAGCATCTCGGCCTCAAGGTGGTGGAAGAATATCCTTTCGACCTCGCCGACGGCCGACTGGGCTGGATTCACGATTTCCTGCTTGAAGACCCGGCCGGCGCCAGTATCGACGTCGACTGGCTGAAGCCAGCCGTGGAGCCGGCACTGCGCGCGGTGCTGCTGGGCGAACAGGAGGATGACGGCTTCAACGCGCTGGTCATCAAGACCGGGCTCAGCGTCGAGCAGGCGGGGCTGTTGCGGGCCTATTTCCGCTACATGCGCCAGATCGGGTTGCCGTTTGGCCAGGATACCGTCCAGGCCGCACTGGTCCGCTACCCGCAGGTGACGCAGGATCTCATCGATCTGTTCAGTGCCCGCTTCGACCCCGCCCAGGCGGACGCCAGACGAGCGACGGCTGCCGCCCACCGCCTCGACGACGGACTGGCCCAGGTGGTGGCGCTCGACGACGATCGCATCCTGCGGCTCTACCGCTCGGTGATCGAGGCGACGGTGCGCACCAACGCCTACCAGCCGGACCGGCCGGCGCTCGCCTTCAAGCTCGATTCCGGCCAGGTGCCGGGCCTGCCGCTGCCGGTGCCGTTTCGCGAGATCTTCGTCTATTCGCCGCGGGTGGAAGGCATCCACCTGCGGGGTGGCAAGGTGGCGCGTGGCGGCCTGCGCTGGTCGGATCGCCGCGACGACTTCCGCACCGAAGTGCTCAGCCTGATGAAGGCACAGCAGGTGAAGAACGCCGTCATCGTGCCGGTGGGCGCCAAGGGCGGTTTCTATCCCAAGCAGCTGCCCAGCCCGGCCGATCGCGAGGCCTGGCTGGCCGAAGGCGTCGCCGCCTACCAGATCTATATCCGCTCGTTGCTCTCGATCACCGACAACCTGGCGGGCGACACCGTGGTGCCACCGGCCAACGTGGTGCGCCACGATGACGACGACCCCTATCTGGTGGTCGCCGCCGACAAGGGCACGGCGACCTTCTCCGACATCGCCAACGCCATTTCCATCGAGCGCGGCCACTGGCTGGGGGATGCCTTCGCTTCCGGCGGCAGCCAGGGCTATGACCACAAGAAAATGGGCATCACCGCCAAGGGCGCGTGGATTTCCGTCGAACGGCACTTCCGGGAAATGGGCATCAATGTCGCCACTGATCCGGTGCGGGTGATCGGCGTCGGCGACATGTCGGGCGACGTGTTCGGCAACGGGCTGTTGCGCAGCCAGGCGGTGAAGCTGGTGGCGGCGTTCGACCATCGCCACATCTTCCTCGACCCCGCGCCCGATGCCGCGCGCGGCTTCGCCGAACGCCAGCGGCTGTTCGACCTGCCGCGCTCGTCGTGGGCCGACTATGACGCCGCGCTGATCTCGGCCGGCGGCGGCGTGTTCGCGCGCAGCGCCAAGTCGATCCCTCTGTCGGTGGAAGTACGCGCCATGCTGGAGACCTCGGCGACGGCGATGACGCCCGTCGAGCTGATCCAGGCGATCCTGCGCATGAATGCCGACCTGTTGTGGCTGGGCGGCATCGGCACCTATGTGAAGGCCGCGCACGAGCCGCACACCGCGGCCGGCGACAAGGCCAACGATCCGGTGCGCGTCGATGCCGAAGAGTTGCGGGTGAAGGTGGTGGGCGAAGGCGCCAACCTGGGCTTCACCCAGGCTGCCCGCATCGCGTTTGCCCGCGCGGGCGGGCGCATCAACACCGACTTCATCGACAACTCGGCCGGCGTCGACTGCTCGGACAACGAGGTCAACATCAAGATCCTGCTCAATCCGATGGTGACGGCCGGCACGCTGGCACCCGCCGAGCGCGACTCCCTGCTGGCGGCGATGACCGACGATGTGGGCGCCATCGTGCTGCGCGACAATTATCTGCAGACCCAGGCGATCTCGGTGGCGGAGACCGGGGGCGCGGCGGCAGCGCCGGCCTATGCCCGGCTGATGCAGACCCTGGAGGCCGGTGGCCGCCTCAACCGCCGGATCGAGGGCCTGCCCACCGATGACGAGATCGCCAAGCGGGTCCAGGCCGGCGAGGGGCTGGTGCGTCCGGAGCTGGCGGTGCTGCTGGCCTATGCCAAGATGGCGCTCTACGACGCCCTGCTGGCCTCGCCGGTGGTCGACGACGCCGTGCTGGTGCCTGATCTTGAAGCGGCATTCCCGGCCATACTGCGCGAACGCCACGGGCGGGAGATCGGTCAGCACCGGCTGCGGCGCGAACTCATCGCCACCAAGCTCGCCAACGCCGTGGTCAATCGGGGCGGCATCACCGTCGCCTTCGAGCTCGCAGAGGAAACCGGCTGTGGTCTTGATCAGGTCGCCGCGGCGTTCGTGGTCGCCCGCGAGGTGTTCGACGTGCGCGGCCTGTGGCGGATGATCGATTCCTACGACTACCACATCCCGGCCGCCGCCCAGACCCGGCTGCACGCCGATGCCGCCCAGGCGTTGCGGCGGCAGATGGAGGACATCCTGCGCTTTGGCGGTGACGGTTTCATGCCCGGCGCCATCATCACCCGCCTCAGGCCGGCGGTGGACCGGCTGTCGGGGCGGGTGTTCGACCTGTTGCGCCCCGAGCCGCGCGCCTTCATCGACCAGTACCGCGCCGAACTCGCCGAGCATGGCGCCCCCGACAAGGCCGCGGAGGCGCTGCTGCGGCTGAACGCGCTCAACGGCGTGGTCGGCGTGTCGCTGCTGGCCGGCGACATCGGCCGCGACGAGGTCGATGTCGCCCAGGCCTATACCCGGCTCGGCGAACGGCTAGGACTGGACTGGGCCGGCGCCGCCGCTGACAGTCTGGAGCCCGTGGACCCGTGGGAGCGCCTGCTGATCGCCGGCACCAGCCACGACTACGAGCGCATCCGCGTCGACCTGATCCGCCGGCTGGCGCAGGGCGCGCCGGCCACGCCGGCGCTGGCCTTGGTCGAGGCATGGCTTGCCGAACAGGAATCGCGGGTGGCACGCGTCAACGCGCTGGTGGCCAGTGTGCGCACGGCGCCACCGATGACCACCGCCAAGCTGACGCACCTGGCGGCGCAGGTCCGGCAACTGCTGGCACACTGACCGTAGCACCGGGGGGCCGCCACCATTCCCCGCGCAAAAGGAAAAGGCCGGGAGCGATGCTCCCGGCCCTTCCTTTCGGTTGATCCGTCGCCGGATCAGTAGTGGTAGGCGCGCTCGCCGTGCTCGGAGAGGTCGAGACCCTCGAACTCCTTTTCCTGGCCGACGCGCAGGCCGACGATCTTGTCGACGATGAAGTAGATGATCGCCGAACCGATGCCCGACCAGGCCAGGGCGATCACGACCGCGATGGTCTGGGTGACCACCTGGCTGCCCATGCTGTAGCCGTCGAGGCCAACGCCGCCCAGCGCCGGGCTGACGAGGACGCCGGTGGCGATCGAGCCGACAATGCCGCCGACGCAGTGGACGCCGAACACGTCCAGCGAGTCGTCATAGCCCAGCGCGTTCTTGACCGAGGTCGAGGCGATGAAGCAGATCACCGAGGCAACCGCACCCAGGACGATGGCGCCCATCGGACCGATGAGACCAGCCGCCGGGGTGACCGCCACCAGGCCGCCGACGGCGCCGGTGATGATGCCGAGCAGCGACGGCTTGCCCTTGGTCAGCCACTCCGCGAACATCCAGCCCAGGCCGGCCGCGCCGGTGGCGACGAAGGTGTTGATCATCGCCAGCGTGGTGCCGCCATTGGCTTCCAGGTTGGAACCGGCGTTGAAGCCGAACCAGCCGACCCACAGCAGCGAGGCACCGATCATCGCCATGGTCAGCGAGTGCGGCGGCATCGGCTCCTTGCCGTAGCCGGTACGCTTGCCGAGCATCAGCGCGCCCACCAGGCCGGCGATACCGGCGTTGATGTGCACCACGGTGCCGCCCGCGAAGTCCAGCGCGCCCATGTTGAACAGGTAGCCGGTGCCGGCCCACACCATGTGTGCGAGCGGGAAGTAGCAGAAGGTCACCCACAGCACGGTGAACAGCAGCACCGCCGAGAACTTCATGCGCTCGGCGAAGGAGCCGACGATGAGCGCCGGCGTGATGCAGGCGAACGTCATCTGGAAGCAGATGAACACATACTCCGGGATGACCACGCCATCGGAGAAGGTGGCGGCGGTGGAGTCAGGCGTGACGCCCTTCAGGAAGGCCTTGGAGAAGTCGCCAATGATGGCGTTGCCGTCGGTGAAGGCGAGGCTGTAGCCGTAGAACACCCACAGGATCATCACCGTGCAGACGATGGCGAACACCTGCATCAGGACCGACAGCATGTTCTTGGTGCGGACGAGGCCGCCGTAGAAGAGCGCCAGACCCGGCAGGGTCATCAGGAACACGATGATGGTGGAGACCATCATCCAGGTGGTATCGCCCTTGTCGGGCACCGGCGCCGCCTCCTCGGCGAACGCGACGCCAGCGGCCAGGGCCGTGACGAGGCCCGCCGACAGGGCAGGCAGGAACTTGGTGAGTTTTGTCATTTGTAGCGCCCCCGTTACAGAGCCAAGTCGTTTTGTTCGCCCGTGCGGATCCGCACGGCCTGACCGACATCAAGGACGAAGATCTTGCCATCGCCGATGCTGCCGGTGCTCGCCGCCTGCTGAATGGTCTCGACCACGCGGGTGGCGAGATCCGAGGCAACGACGACTTCGAGTTTGATTTTCGGGACCATGTTGGTCGTGTACTCCGCACCGCGATAAATCTCGGTCTGGCCCTTCTGCCGGCCAAAACCTTTGACTTCGCTGACGGTCAAGCCTTGCACGCCGATGGTGGTGAGCGCGTCGCGCACCTCCTCCAGCTTGAAGGGCTTGATGATCGCCATGATCAGTTTCATGCCCGTCTCCCTTTTTTGTCCCTGAACCCTGTTGTTGGACCAAACCTGCGTTGCAGAGTCCGTGCCAAACTGAGTCAGCCGCGGGAATCGCGGGGACTCGGCATGATTTGCGGCAGTGCAGCAAAGACGCGGCCGGCGCCCATGCCCAAATTTTAAACTGATATTGCAGATTGCCTAAATGTTAGGCATTTGAAGCGTGCAACCGCAGCGTCGCCGCAATTTCAGGCAGCGCCGCCTCGGCCGCGGTCCTGCCGGCGAGGATCAACGCCTCGGCCTTGGTGAAATCGCCGACATCGACATGGCCGACCGGCGGCGTGACCACCACCTCCGCCGGGTGCGCCGTCAGCACGTGCGTCGACAGCGCGGTCAGCAGCAGCCCCAGCGATGCCCGGGTCACCCGCAGCGCCGAGGCCCGGTGGCCGGCACCCGCAAGCCCGATGGCGGCGGCGCGACGCAGATAATCCCCCTGCAGATTGACCGCCACCACCGGCGCCCGGCTCAGTCGCCGCACTGCGGACACCGGCACCGGATTGACCAGGCCGCCATCGGCCAGCAGCTGGCCGTCGCGGCGCACGGGACGGAAGATGCCGGGAATGGCGATCGAGGCCCGCACCGCCTCCACCACCGGGCCGGTGGACAGCACAACCTCGGTACCACCGAGCAGATCGGCGGCGACCGTGGCGCACGGCAGCGCCAGATCCTCCAGATGCGTGTGCGCGAAATGGCGCTTCAGTTCGCGCTCGATGGCGCGCCCGCCCAGCACGCCGCCGCGAAAGCCGAGATCAAGGTAGCGCAGCATCGTCATCGCGTTGGCCGACCGGGCCAACTCCTCCAGCACGTCGAGCTTGCCGGCGGCGACGCACACCGCCACCAGCGCGCCGATGGAGGTGCCGGCGACCGCCTCGATCCGCACGCCGCGTTCCATCAGCGTGCGCACCACGCCGATATGCGCCCAGCCCAGGGCCGCCCCGCCCCCCAGTGCCAGCGCCACCCCCGATGCCGCGACGTCCAACGGCGATGACGGCATGGCCATGGCCTCGCTACAGGTGGCGCATCAGAAAGTCGGCCGACGCGCAATGGGTGGCGAACTGCGCCGACTGGCGCACCGCCGCCGGCGCCCGGTCGCGCTCGGCGGGCATGAAGCCGTATTTGGTGAAGAAGCCGGCGGCATCCTCGGTGAACAGGTAGAGCGTCTTCACGCCCGCCTCGCGCGCGCGCGCCACCAGCTCCTCCAGCATCTTGCCGCCCAGCCCCTGGCCGCGGTGACAACTCATGGTGAGGAAGGAACGCAGGATGGCGGCATCGCCGTAGAGCTCCAGGCCGCCGACGCCAACCCGCCAGCCGCTGTCATCCTCGAAGGCGAAAAACCGCTGATTGTCGCCGCCCAGATCGCCGGCCAGCAGATCGTTGTCCGCCAACACGCCGGCGAGCGCGTCATATTCGGCCTGGCCGACCGGTATGACTTTCAGACCCATGCGTACCTCCCGGCCGGGTTTCCGGCTCATCGCGGGAAGGGTAGCGCAGTGGCACGATGACGCAAGGGCCTCGATCGGCCCGCCTGCACTCAGCCGGTGCCGCCGACGGTCAGGCCCTCGATCAGCAGGGTCGGCTGGCCGACGCCAGCCGGCACCGATTGACCGCCCTTGCCGCAGGTACCGATGCCGGGATCGAGTTCGAGATCGTTGCCGATCGCCTTGACCCGGGTCAGCACGTCGGGGCCGTTGCCGATCAGCGTCGCGCCCTTCAGCGGCCGGCCAAGCGTGCCGTCGTTGATCTCGTAGGCCTCGGTGCAGGAGAACACGAACTTGCCCGAGGTGATGTCCACCTGGCCGCCGCCGAAGGTCCTGGCGTAGATGCCCGACTTGACGCCGCGCAAAATCTCGCGCGGGTCTTCCGCGCCGGCCAGCATGAAGGTGTTGGTCATCCGCGGCATCGGCGCGTGCGCGAAGGACTCGCGCCGGCCGTTGCCGGTGGGGGCAACGCCGGTCAGCCGGGCATTCATGCGGTCCTGCATGTAGCCCTTGAGGATGCCGTCCTCGATCAGCACGGTGCGCTCGGTCGGCGTGCCCTCGTCGTCGATCGACAGCGAGCCGCGCCGGCCGAGGATGGTGCCGTCGTCGACCACGGTGACACCGGGGGCCGCCACCCGCTCGCCGATGCGCCCGGAGAAGGCCGAGGTGCCCTTGCGGTTGAAGTCGCCCTCCAGGCCATGGCCCACCGCCTCGTGCAGCAGCACGCCGGGCCAGCCCGGCCCCAGCACCACGGTCATCTCGCCCGCCGGCGCCGGCACCGCCTCCAGGTTGGTCAGCGCCTGGCGCAGCGCCTCGTCGGTGGCCTGCCGCCAGACGGCGGGGTCGAACAGGCGGGCATAGTCGTGGCGGCCGCCCAGCCCTTCCGAGCCGGTCTCGCGGCGGTCGCCGTCCTGGGTCATGATCTGGACGTTGAGCCGCACCAGCGGGCGGATGTCGCGCGCGCGGTAGCCATCGGGGCGGACGATCTCGACCACCGACCAGGAGCCGATCAGCGAGGCCGACACCTGGGCCACCCGCGAATCCCTGGCCCGGGCATAGGCGTCGATGTCCGCCAGCAGCCGGGTCTTGGCCTCGAACGAGAAGCCCTCGAACGGGCTGTCGGCGGGGTAGAGCGCGCGGTCGGTCTTGGCCGGCGGCTCGGCCCACTGGCCGCCGTGGCCGGCGCGGATGGCGGCGATGGTCGCCCCGGCGCGCCGGATGGCGGCCTCCGACAATTCGTTGGCGTGGGCAAACGCCGCGGTCTCGCCGGTGACGCCGCGCAGACCGAAGCCCTGGGCGGTGTCGAAGGTCGCCGACTTCAGCCGGCCGTCGTCGAAGCCGAAGCTCTCCGAGAGCGCGTATTGCAGGTAAAGCTCGCCGTCCTCCAGCCCGCCCAACGCCTCGGCGACCACCGCCTCGACACGGCCTTCATCCATGCCGGTGCGGTTATAGAACAGGTCGCGGGCGACGGCGGCGGGCGTGCCGGTCATCTCAGGCGGCCCTGGAGGCGTCGGCGCTGCCGGCCGGCCGGGGATCGGCCGGGCCGCCGGCCAGCACGTAGCGGCGATCGCAGTAGCCGCATTCGACATAGCCACGCTCGTCCATCTTCAGGAACACGCGCGGGTGGCCCAGGGCGCCGCCGTCGCCGTCGCAGGCGACCTGCTGGGTCTGGACGTAAAGGGTTTCCGGCGCGGCGGTGCTCATGGTGTGTCAATCCTGATTGGTCATACGGATGCGCCTCAGATAGCACCGCCGGCCGACGGATTGAAGGGCGGCCCCTTCAACTCGACGATGTTTCCCTGCGGATCGCTGATGTAGAGCGACGGACCGTCGCCCTCGGCGCCATAGCGGCTGGCGACCGTGCCGGCCTCGATGCCATGGCGGGCGAGGTGGTCGCGGATCGCCTCGGCGTCGAAGGGATCGACGCGCAGGCAGATGTGATCGACGTTGCCTGGCGTCGCCGGCGCGTCGGCCACCACCAGCAGATCGATCAGCGAGCGGCCGGCGCGCAGCTGGATCAGCCCGATCGCCTCCTGACGCCTCTCCACCGGACAGCCCAGCACCCGGGTGTAGAAGTGCAGCATCGCGTCCACGTCGGTCACCCGCAGCACCACATGATCGATCTCTCGCACCCGCAGCATCGTCCGCCCTCCCTGTCCGGCCTCGCCGCCAGCATAGGCGCACCGGGCGCCCGGCAAAATGCCGGCGTCAGGACGCTGTGTTTCCATACCGATGCCGACACCCCCTTCGACAAGCGCGCCGGCGCGCGCTATGTGTCCGGGCCATGACAAGTCCCGCCCCGACGCCCGCCATCCGCATCCGCGACCTGGTCAAAACCTATGCCGGCGGCAAGCAGGCCCTCCGGGGTGTTTCGCTGGACATCCCGCAAGGCTCGATGTTCGGCCTGCTTGGCCCCAACGGCGCCGGCAAGTCGACCATGATCAACATCATGGCCGGCCTGGTGAACAAGACCGCCGGCGGGGTGGAAATCTGGGGCTTCGATATCGACCGCGACCCGCGCAACGCCAAGGCCTCCATCGGCATCGTGCCGCAGGAACTGATGTTCGACGCGTTCTTCACCCCCTACGAGGTGCTGGAACTGCAAGCGGGCCTCTATGGCGTGCCCAGGTCGCGGCGGCGGACCATGGAGATCCTGGAAGCGATGAAACTCGCCGACAAGGCGCACGTCTATTCCCGCACGCTGTCGGGCGGCATGAAGCGACGGCTGCTGATCGCCAAGGCACTGATCCACAACCCGCCGATCCTGGTACTCGACGAGCCGACCGCCGGTGTCGACATCGAGCTGCGCCAGCAGCTGTGGGCTTATGTGCGCCAGCTGCACGCCGCCGGCACCACGGTCGTGCTCACCACCCATTATCTGGAAGAAGCCCAGGAGCTGTGCGACCGCATCGCCATCATCAACCATGGCCAGGTGGTCGCCAACGAAACCAAGGCCAGCCTGATGGCGCAGGCCCACGACAAGGTGGTGGTGGTGCGGCTGGATCGCGAGATCAGCAGCCCGCCGGCCTGCCTCGCCGGCTTCGACGCCCGCCTGCGCGACCCCTGGCATCTGGCCGTCACCTACGATACCCGTAGGATGAGTGCCGGGCGGGTGCTGGGCGCTCTTGCCGAGGCGGGCATCGGCATCGAGGAAGTGACCACCGAGGAGGCCGACCTCGAAGACGTGTTCCTGCGCCTGACCCAGCATCAGGCGCCAGGCGCCCTCGCTGCCGCACCGGAGAGTCCGCATGGCAACCAATGACCTGCACCAGTTCGATGTGCTCGTGCTCGGCTCGGGCGCGGCCGGGTTGACCCTGGCCCTGGATCTGGCCGACCGCTACAAGGTCGCGGTACTGTCAAAGGGCGACGTCTCGGCCGGCTCCACCGCCTGGGCGCAAGGCGGCATCGCCGCGGTGCTGGAAGAGGGCGACACCTTCGAGGCCCATATCGATGACACCATCCGGGCCGGCGCCGGTCTCAACAACCGTGCCGCGGTGGAGTTCGTCGTCGAACGGGCGCCGGCGGCGGTGGAGAAGCTGGTCAAGCTGGGCGTGCCCTTCAATGTCGGCGAGGACGCGGCCCACCCCTTCCACCTCACCCGCGAGGGCGGCCACAGCCATCGCCGGATCGTTCATGTCGATGACGCCACCGGCGGCGCGGTGCAGCGTACCCTGGAACAGCGGGCGGCGGCGGAGCCCAACATCACCCTGTTCTCCAACAAGGTGGCGGTCGATCTGATCACCGAACGCCATGTCGGCACCGGCGGCCCGCGGCGGTGCTATGGCGCCTACATCTACGACCGCAAGCGCCGGCGGGTGGAGCGCTTCGCGGCGCGAGCGACCGTGCTGGCGACCGGCGGCGCCAGCCGCGTCTACCTCTATTCCACCAACCCGGACGGCTCCACCGGCGACGGCATCGCCATGGCCTGGCGTGCCGGCTGCCGGGTCGGCAACATGGAGTTCAACCAGTTCCACCCCACCTGCCTCTATCATCCGCAGGTGCGGAACTTTCTCGTCACCGAGGCGATGCGCGGCGAGGGCGGCCTGCTCAAGCTGCCCGACGGCACCCGCTTCATGCCATCGTTCGACCCGGCCGCCGAGCTGGCGCCGCGCGATGTCGTCGCCCGCGCCATCGACCATGAAATGAAGCGGCTGGGCCTGCCGCATGTGCTGCTGGACATCAGCCACAAGCCGGCCGACTTCGTCACCGGCCACTTCCCGACCATCCACGCCCGCCTGCTGGAACTGGGCATCGACATCACGCGGGAAGCGATCCCGGTGGTGCCGGCCGCCCATTACACCTGCGGCGGTGTGCTCACCGATCTCGCCGGCCGAACCGATCTCGCCGGCCTCTACGCTATTGGCGAGGCCGCCCACACCGGGCTGCACGGCGCCAACCGCATGGCGTCCAACTCGATCCTCGAATGCCTGGTGTTCGGCCATGCCGCCGCCGCCGACATTCGCGCCAGCGACGACGGCGCGCCGGTGCCGACGCCCGCGCCATGGGACGAAAGCCGCGTCACCGACTCCGACGAGGAAGTGGTGGTGGCCCACAACTGGGCGGAGCTGCGTCAGTTCATGTGGGATTATGTGGGCATCGTGCGCACCACCAAGCGGCTGGAGCGCGCCAAGCACCGCGTCAAGCTGCTGCGCAAGGAAATCCAGGAGTATTACGGCCACTTCCGCGTCAACCGCGACCTGCTGGAACTGCGCAACCTGGTAACCGTGGCCGACCTCATCGTCCGCTCGGCACTCGCCCGGCGGGAGAGCCGGGGCCTGCACTATATCCTCGACTATCCGCGCCAGACGGATACCCCGCGCGACACCATCCTGGAACCCTGGGCACGCGGCTGAACCGGGCTGGATCCTGACGCGGCGTCCGGCCGCTGTTCTCGCCCACGGAGGGCCCGCAACGCCGGCTCAGGAAGCGATGCCGAGGAAGTTGCCGATGATGCGGAAATAGCGCACCGGGAACAGCCGGACGATGATGTCGATGATGCGCGCGTCCGGGCCGATCAGCACCCGCCTGGCGCCCCGCTCCATGCCGTCGAGGATCGTCAGCGCCGCCTGCTCCGGCGTCGTGCGCGCCGCCTTGTCGAAATTGTCCGCCGCCATCAGGCCGGTGCCGCTGCCGTCCAGTCCGGCGATGAACTTGGCGTTGCGCGCCACGTTGGTCTTGATGCCGCCGGGGTGGACGCACACCACTTCAATGCCCGGATCGGTCTGTTCCAGCTCCAGCCGCACGCACTCGGTAAAGCCTTTGACCGCGAACTTCGACGCGTTGTAGGCCGACTGGGTCGGGTAGGCCATCATGCCGAACACCGAGGAGATGTTGGTGATCCAGCCCGTGCCATGGGCCTTCAGCTTGGGCAGGAACACCCGCGTGCCCTCGACCACGGCATCGAAGTTGACCGCCATCACCCGGTCGAAATCCTCGCGCGGCATCAGCGCGAACGGCGCAACCACGCTTAGCCCGGCATTGTTGATGATGCCGTCGACGCGACCGAACTCGGCCTCCACCGCGTCGGCGAAACCGCCCAGCGCGCCCGGTGCCGTCACATCGAAGGTCCGCGTCATGTGGTGCGCGTTGCCCAGCAGGCGCGCGGTCTCCGCCAGCCCGTCGGCATTGACGTCGCTCATCGCCACCCGCGCGCCACGCCGCGCCAGTTCAAGCGCCAGCGCCCGGCCGATGCCCGAACCCGCCCCGGTGACGGCGATCACCTTGTTCGCGAAACGACTCATCACTCCCCCCGTTCATTGTCAGTTGTTGGCGGCCATGGTAACCGGCGCCACGCGAAGAGGAAGTGCCATGACGAAAAAAATTGAGCCCGCCTCAGATGAAGCCGCCGTGCCGGCGTCGCTCCCGCCTCAAGAGGCCACGGCCGTCCCGCCCGGCGGCGCCGATGCCACCGCGGCCAGTCCACGCGAAGTAGGTGGCCGCAAGGGGCCGGAACCCACCCGCTACGGCGACTGGGAAAAAGGCGGTATCTGCTCGGACTTCTGAACCGTCGGCACCGGCCGGCACAGGTCGGGGCATCATGAACGCCGCGACACCGGCGCGGGGTCCCAAAAGGAAAACGGCAGCCCTGCCGGGCCGCCGTCCCCCCATTGTCCTGTCGTGACGTCCGCGTCAGGCGCGGCGGCGACGCAGGCCAAATGCCGCCATCAGCGCACCCAGGCCCATCAGGCCGTAGGTCGCCGGCTCCGGAATACGGGCCATCAGCCAGTCATAGTAAAAGGCGACCGCCGTATCGCCCGCCACTTCACCGAAGGTGGAGTTCAGCGCGCAATCGATATCCGGGTTATTGATGATCTCGGGATTGAAGGCACCAGAGGTGTCGAACGGATCGTTCGGGTTCGGATTGAGGACGCCGTCGCAATATTCACCCCCCAGCGTGAAGCCGAACGAGTGGACGCCGGCGAGCTTGCCGTTGACGAACGCGCCGCCGCCGGAGTCGCCGCCGTCGATCAGCACTTCCTCGTCGCCCAGCCCGAGATCCTGGTAGATGTCGGTCAGCGGATCGATATAGATCGAGCCGTCCGGCAGCAGGTAGCCATAGGGGCTTGCCCACCACGGCAGCGCGTTGTTGGCGGCATCACCGGTGTCGAAGTCGTAGACCAGCTGGGCGCCGGTCAGATAGTCCGGGCCGAACAGGTCGGCGAGGCTGCCTTCATACAGGTTCTTGCCGATGCGGCCGTTGGCCAGGTTATCGAGGCTGAAGATGTCGCCGTTGGAACCGTCGCCGTTGCCGGTGGTGCCGTAGCTGATGTGCGTGGCGACCTCGCCGCTGGCGTCACCATTGAACAGCTTGTAGATCTTGGTGCCCGCCGGAATGGTCTCCGACAGATGCAGCACCGCGATGTCACCGGCCGCGAAGGCGCCCTGGGCGAACTTGCCGTAGGTGGCATCATAGTAGAGCGGGTGGATGTCGATCGAGGCCACGCTGACCTGCGTGCCGTTGTAGCCGCCGAAGCGGACCTGCGGCGTGCCGTAATCGCCATACTCGTCATCGCGCGGGTCGAGACCGGAGACGCAGTGCGCGGCGGTGACGATGGTGCGGTAGCCCACCACGGTGCCCGAACAGTAGCTGTTGTAGCCGGCGTAGGGGCCGTCGACGATCGGCGTGCGCAGCATCACCGTGCCGTTCTTCTGGGCCTCCGACGGCAGATACATCGGATCCTGATAGTCGAGCGTCGTCTTGAGGTAGGTGCGGGCCGAGACCATGTCGGCGGTCAGTACGCCGGCACTGGCGGTCACCGGCAGTTGAAGGACGGCCACGGCGCACAAGGATGCACCGGCCGCCAGCGACCTAAGCAGGTACTTCATGTTATTCCCCTCGTTCATTGCCCATTGGCCCACCCTGTTGTGGCGGGTCGTCACCGGTCGCTGAGTGCGGCTCGGCGCTACGCAGAATTATTCAAGAAACGCGCCAGTTTGTAACATACTGGTAACTATAATAAAATTTCAGGAGCCGCCGCAATGTCGTAAAATATCCCGACACTTTCGGTGTTTTTTTATCGCCCAGGTAGAAATGGCAACGGCCGGTCGCACATCCGACCGGCCGTCTTGCAATATTCGTTCAGGAACGGCGGCTGGCGCCGCCCTCAGGACTGGCGTCAACGATTCAGCCGGCCCTCGATCAGATGGTCGACCACCGAGGGGTCGGCCAGCGTCGATACATCCCCCAGCGCGCTGAACTCGTTTTCCGCGATCTTGCGCAGGATGCGCCGCATGATCTTGCCCGACCGGGTCTTGGGCAGGCCCGGCGTGAAGTGCAGCAGGTCCGGCGTGGCGATCGGGCCGATTTCGTCGCGAACATACTGACGCAACTCCTTCAGCAGCGCCTCCGACGGCTCCAGGCCGGCCTTCAGCGTCACATAGGCATAGATGCCCTGGCCCTTGATGTCGTGCGGATAGCCGACCACGGCAGCCTCCGCCACCCGCGGGTGGGCGACCAGCGCCGACTCGATCTCGGCCGTGCCCAGCCGGTGGCCCGACACGTTGATGACGTCATCGACACGGCCGGTGATCCAGTAATAGCCGTCGGCATCGCGCCGGCAGCCGTCGCCGGTGAAATACATCCCCTTGTAGGTGGAGAAATAGGTCTGCACGAAGCGCTCGTGGTCGCCATAGAGGCTGCGCGCCTGGCCCGGCCAGGAGTCGAGGATGACCAGGTTGCCGTCGGTCGCGCCTTCGATGATCTTGCCCTCGGCGTCGACCAGCGCCGGCCGCACCCCGAAGAACGGCCGCGTCGCCGAGCCGGGCTTGAGCGCGGTGGCGCCGGGCAGCGGCGTGATCATGATACCGCCGGTCTCGGTCTGCCACCAGGTGTCGACGATCGGCAGCCGGCTGTCGCCAACCACGCGATGGTACCACAGCCAGGCTTCCGGATTGATCGGCTCGCCCACCGAGCCCAGCAGCCGCAGCGAGGTGCGCTTGTGCCTGGTGACCGGCGCCTCGCCCTCGCGCATCAGCGCACGGATGGCGGTGGGGGCGGTATAGAAGATGTTGACCTTGTGCTTGTCGACCACCGCCCAGAAGCGATCGACGTCCGGGTAGTTCGGCACGCCCTCGAACATCAGCGTCGTCGCGCCGTTGGCGAGCGGGCCGTAGACCACGTAGCTGTGGCCGGTCACCCAGCCGACGTCGGCGGTGCACCAGTAGATTTCGCCCTCGCGATAGTCGAACACATACTCATGGGTGATCGCGGCCCACACCATGTAGCCGCCCGTGGTGTGCAGCACACCCTTGGGTTTGCCGGTGGAACCGGAGGTGTAGAGGATGAACATCGGGTCTTCGGCGTTCACCGCCACCGGCTCACAGCTGGTCGGCGCCAGCAGCGCCATGTCGTGCCACCAGTGATCGCGCGAGCTGTCCCAGCCGACGGCACGGCCGGTATGGCGGACCACCAGCACCTGGGCGACCTGCGGGCAGGACTCCAGCGCCTTGTCGACATTGGCCTTCAGCGGGATGCTCTTGCCGCCGCGGATTCCCTCGTCGGCGGTGATCACCACGGTCGAGTTGCAGTCCTGGATGCGCCCGGCGATGGCGTCCGGCGAGAAGCCGCCAAACACCACGGAATGCACCGCACCGATGCGCGCGCAGGCCAGCATCGCATAGGCGATCTCGGGGATCATCGGCAGGTAGATGGTGACGCGGTCGCCCTTCTTGACGCCCAGCGCCTTCAGCACATTGGCCATCCGGCAGACTTCGTCGTGGAGCTGCTGGTAGGTGATCTTCTTGTCGAAGCCGGGGCTGTCGCTCTCCCAAATGATGGCGACATCGTTGGCCTTGCGCGGCAGATGCCGGTCGATGCAGTTGACGCTGGCGTTGAGCTCGCCGTCCTCGAACCACTTGATCGACACATCCGGCGCGTAGCGGGTGTTCTTCACCTTGGTGAACGGCTTGGTCCAGGTGATGCGCTGGGCCTGCCCGGCCCAGAAGCGGTCGGGATCGTCTATCGACTGGCGATAGAGGTCCAGATACTGGTCGTTGGTGCAGCGCGTGTTCGCCGCCACCCAGTCCGGAACGGAAATCAGCTGTCCATCGCTCATCATCTTCTCCCCAGGTCGACCCGTTATGCGGTCAATGTTCATCCCGGGCTGACTGTGTAGTTGCCCGGGCAAATCGTTCAACGGCTAGATTCCAAGTCTTGCACCCAAACGTCACGCCCTCCAAAAGTCGCACCCGGTCGACTCGCCAACGCAGTATCGTCGCAACGGCGAGTCGGTCGACACCTGCCGGTACGACAGGGCCGCCTGCGCGCAACAGGCCGGCCCATCCAACAGGACAGCACCTTTACGACAGGACCGCCATGGCCCGCCTTGCCTTTCCCGCACTGCTGCTGGGCAGTGCCTCGCTCAGCGTCGGACCGCTGATGGTGCGGGTCGCCGAGGTCGGGCCGCTGCAATCGGCGTTCTGGCGCCTGACGCTGGGGGTGCTGCCGCTGCTGCTGCTCACCCTGCTGCTGCCCGCCCAACGGCCACGCCGGCCGCTGGGCTGGAAGGCCGTGGGCGCCTTCGCGGTCGCCGGCGCCTTCTTCGCCGCCGATCTGATCGCCTGGCACATGGGCATCATGCGCACCACGCTCGCCAACGCCTCGCTGTTCGCCAACCTGACCGGCTTCATCATGGCCGGCTACGGCCTGCTGGTGCTGGGGGAACGGCTGACCCGCAGGGTGGCGTTTCCGCTCCTCCTGGCCGCACCAGGCGTGATCCTGCTGTTCGGTGCCAGCGCCCAGGTGTCCATGGCGCATCTGACCGGCGATCTGATGTGCCTGCTGGCGGCCTTCTTCTACACCGGCTACCTCGTCACCGTCGCGGATGTCCGCGCCCGCCAGCCGGTGCTGACGGTGCTGACGGGCGCGACCATCGCCGGGATGCTCGTCCTGCTGCCGGTGGTGGTGCTGGCCCCGGAACCGCTGCTGCCAGGCACGGCCGCCGGCTGGTTGCCGCTGCTGATGCTGGGTCTGGGCAGTCAGGTGATCGGCCAGGGCCTGATCGTCTATGCGGTCGCCCATCTCACCCCCACCGCCAGCGGCATCGGGCTGCTGCTGCAGCCGGTGATCGGCGTGGCGCTGGGCTGGGCGGTGTATGATGAAGTCCTGTCGGTGCCGGAAATGATCGGCGCCGGCCTGCTGCTGCTGGCGCTGATCACGCGCGCCCTGCCGGCCAGACCTGCCCGTCCCGCACCAGAAGCGGAATGATCTCCAGCGCCCGGCCCTTGCACGGGCCGGAGACGC
This sequence comes from Parapedomonas caeni, assembly GCF_041060555.1. Taxonomy (NCBI): domain Bacteria; kingdom Pseudomonadati; phylum Pseudomonadota; class Alphaproteobacteria; order Sphingomonadales; family Sphingosinicellaceae; genus Parapedomonas; species Parapedomonas caeni. Next base: position 31,946 of record NZ_JBEUDS010000023.1, read on the forward strand.
AAAGACCGGAATCGGGCTCGAACAACGCGCCGTGGGTGGCGCAGATGAGATGCCGGCCATCAAGGGTGAACACGTTGCCAGGACTGAGGTCGAGTGGCGTTCCCACATGCGGACACCGGTTGACCACCGCGCGCACGCCCGTTCCCTGGCGGTAGAGCAGCACCGGCCGGCCATCGACAAGGCACGGCAAGGCACGGCGCGCCGGCAGCGCCTCAAGCGCCGCCAGCGGCCGGGCGGCATCTTCGGCGGCCGCGCCGTCCATCGCTTGGCCCAGGCTGGGTTTCTCCATGACGCTGGTGTAGCGTGCGCCGGCCGCCCCCACAATCCGGCCACCCCCGCAATCACCACCCCTGAGCCATGCGCCCGCCGCCCTTCCTGCTGCTGACGCTTGCGCTGATGCCGGATGACCGATGGCGCTTAGCTGGCGGCCGGCGCGGTACGGGCGAGGAAGCCGCGCACCGCGGCAAGATAGGCCTCGCGCTGCTCGAACATCGTCGAGTGGCCGGCCCCGGCGATCTCGACGAACCGCCCGCCCGGCACCCGCGCGGCGAAGTCGCGGCAGGCCGCCGGCGTCGCCTCGTCGTAGGTGCCGGCGACGAACAGCGTCGGCGCGGCGATGCGCCCCAGCTCGGGCGTCAGGTCGAGATCCTTCAGCGTGCCGGTGGCGGAGAATTCCGACGGCCCCCACATGCCCCGGTAGAGGGCGGTGTTGAACGGCGGCGCGTCGTTGCCGGTGTCGCCGGTCGGGCACGGGTCGGCCCGGCACAGGTGGCGGCGGTTATAGACCTCGACCGCCGCCTGATAGGCCGGGCTGTCGATGGTGCCGGCCGCCTCGTGGCGGGCAATGGCGTCGCGCGCGTCCGCCGGCAGCGCCGCCACATAGGCGGCATTGTCGGCGACCCAGCGCGGGGTGGAGATCAGCGGACTGGAGAGAATCAGCGCCCGCAGCCCCGCCGGCCGGCCAATCGCGTAGCGGGCGGCGATCGTGCCACCCCAGCTGTGCCCGAGGATCGCCAGCTGCGACAGACCCAGCGCCTGGCGCAGCGCGACGATCTCGGCGACGAAACGCTCCAGCCGCCAGTTGGCCGGGTCGTTGGGGCGGTCCGCATGGCCGCTGTCGAGCTGATCATAGAGGATCACCGGTCGCTCATCGGCCAGCGCCACCAGCGGCAGCCGGGAGCGATGCTGCCCGCCCGGACCGCCATGCAGCACCAGCAGCGGCACCGCGCCGCGCGCCAGATGGCGCAGGCCATTGGCGCGATACCAGATGCGCCCGCCAGGCACCGCCACATAGCCGGCGACTTCGGGGTCGACCAGCGCCCGGGCGCGCGCCCACGGCAGCGTGGCCGCCGCCAGCGCGGTCAGCCCCCCGGCCAGCAGGCGCCCCGTTACCGCGCGTCGTGTCCAGTCGGCCATCCGCCCCTCCCCCGTTGCTTGGGCGGCAGCCTAGACCGCTGGCGGGAAATGTTGAAGTCGCGCCGACGGGTGGCCCGACGTCAGGCCGGCACCACGACGACGCCGTCCTCGTCGGCGACGATGGTGTCGCCGGGGCGGATGGTGACGCCGGCGACGAACAGGGTCGCGCCGGGCGTGCCGACGCCGCGCTTCTCCGACTTGCGCGGGCAGGTGCCCAACGCCTTGATGACCACCTGATGGGCGGCGAGCTCGGCGCTGTCGCGCACCATGCCGTTGACGACGATGCCGGCCCAGCCGTTGCGCTCGGCGAGCAGACCGAGATTGCCGCCGACCATGGCGCAGCGGCGCGAGGCGCCATTGTCCACCACCAGCACCCGGCCCTCGCCGGGCTGCTCCAGCAGCGCGCGCACCTGGGTGTTGTCATCGTCGGTCGTCAGCGTCATCGCCGGGCCGGCGACGCGACGGCGGGCGCCATAGTCGATCCAGGCGGCGTCCAGCACATGCACCTGGGTGCCGCGCGCGTCGCACAGGTCGGCGGTCGGCACGAAGGCCTGGGTGTCGCTCATATCCTTTTCCTTCTCATCGGGTCGCCACGGCGGCCTGCGGGCGCCGGACATGGAAAACCGGCCGCGCGGTTGCCCGCGCGGCCGGCTCCTCTCCTCCCCGAACGTCTGCTTACTCGGCGGCCGGCTTGAACTGGGCCGCTTCGGTCGATTCCTTCAGCGCGGTGGTCGAGGATTCGCCACCCGACACCGCGACGGCAACCGCGTCGAAGTAGCCGGTGCCGACCTCGCGCTGGTGGCGGGTCGCGGTGTAGCCGTTGACCTCGGCCGCGAACTCGGCCTGCTGCAGCTCGGAGTAGGCCGCCATGCCGCGATCCTTGTAGCCGCGCGCCAGTTCGAACATGCCGTAGTTGAGCTGATGGAAGCCCGCCAGGGTGACGAACTGGAACTTGTAGCCCATGGCGCCGATTTCACGCTGGAACTTGGCGATGGTGTCCTTGTCCAGATTGGCTTCCCAGTTGAACGACGGCGAGCAGTTGTAGGCCATCATCTTGCCCGGGTGGGCCTTCTGGATGGCTTCGGCGAACTTCTTGGCGTCGGCCAGGTCCGGGTGGCTGGTTTCCCACCAGATCAGGTCGGCCGCCTCGGCATAGGCCAGGCCACGCTTGATGCAGTGATCGACGCCCGTGCCGTCCTTCAGGCGGAAGAAGCCTTCCGGGGTACGCTCGCCGGTGATGAATTCACGATCGCGCTCGTCGATGTCCGAGGTCAGCAGCTTGGCCGACTCGGCGTCGGTGCGGGCGACGATGACGGTCGGCACGCCGCAGATGTCGGCGGCCAGACGGGCGGCGTTCAGGTTGCGGACATGCGCCTGGGTCGGGATCAGCACCTTGCCGCCGAGGTGGCCGCACTTCTTTTCCGAGGCCAGCTGGTCCTCGAAGTGGACGCCGGCGGCGCCGGCCTCGATGTAGGCCTTCATGATCTCGAAGCAGTTCAGCGGGCCGCCGAAGCCGGCCTCGGCGTCCGCGACGATCGGCGCGAACCAGTCACGCTTCACGCCACCCTCGGAATGCTCGATCTGGTCGGCGCGCTGCAGGGTGCGGTTGATCTTGCGGGCCAGCTCGGGGCCGGCGTTGGCCGGATACAGCGACTGGTCGGGGTACATCTGGCCGGCGGTGTTGTTGTCGGCGGCGACCTGCCAGCCCGACAGATAGATCGCCTTCAGGCCGGCGCGGACCATCTGCATGGCCTGGTTGCCCGACAGCGCGCCCAGCGCGTTGATGTACGGCTCGGTCTTCAGCAGCTCCCACAGCTTGTTCGCGGTACGCTCGGCCAGCGTGTACTCGATCTTCACCGAGCCGCGCAGCCGGTCGACGTCGGCGGCGGTGTAGGGGCGCTTGATGCCATCGAAGCGGCCCTTCGGCGCGTTGGGGATCAACGTCTCGAAGCTCGGTGCGGTCATGGGGGAGGTTCCTTTCCGTTTAACCAATTTTTACAAATCGACGGATTTCACAGAGTCCATTTACAGAAACTATCGCACTGCACGATAGCGCGCCCGGGCTGTGAAATCCTCGATCAGCTAAGGCTTGCGTCGGTTTGCGTGAGTCGCTAGGAAAGTGCAAGTTTGTGCGCCGCCAAAAAGTGTGTGCGAGTGTATAAAGATACATGTCAAACAAGTCGAATTGTAAAGAATTGTAAAAATGAGCCTGGCAGCCCTGACCGATCGCAAACTGTTCGCCGGCCCCCGGCTGCGGCGGCTGCGCGCCCAGCTCGGCCTGACGCAAAGCCGGATGGCCGAGGAACTCGGCGTGTCGGTGAGCTATCTCAACCTCATCGAGCGCAACCAGCGGCCGCTGACCGCGCAGTTCCTGCTGCGGCTGGCCGAGGTGTTCAACCTCGATCTGCGCCAGCTGACCGGCGACGCCGATGACCGCACGCTCGCCGACGTCGGCGAGGTGCTGGCCGACGGCCTGTTCCGCAACCTGGAAGTCGGCCGCTCGGAAATCGGCGACTTCGTGCAGACCTTCCCGGCGTTGGCCCAGGCGATCACCCGCCTCTACGGCGCCTACCGCGAGCGCGCCAGCGCCTCGGCGCTGGAATCGTCGGCGGCGGCCGCCGACAGCCGGGGCGGGGCGGACGCCGGCGGCCCGCTGGAGCGGGTGCGCGACATCATCCAGGACCGGCGCAACCACTTCCCCGAGCTGGACGACAAGGCCGAGAACATCGCCGAGGAGTTGCGGCTGGGTGGCGACGATCTGTTCGCGGCGCTGAAGGAGCGGCTGCGCGCCAAGCACGGCATTTCGGTACGGGTGCTGCCGGTGGACGTGCTGCCCGAGTCGCTGCGCCGCTACGACTATCACCGCCGCCAGCTCCAGCTGTCCGAACTGCTCGACCCGTCGGGCCGGGTGTTCCAGGCCGCCTACCAGCTGGCCTATGCCGAGGTGCGCGCCGACATCGACCGGCTGGTGGAAGCCGCCGGGCTCGACGACCAGACCGCCCAGCAGCTGTTGCGCATCAACCTCGCCAACTACTTCGCCGCCGCCGTGATGATGCCCTACGGCCGGCTGCTGACGGCCGCCGAGCAGCTGGGCTACGACCTCACCCTGCTGGCCGCCCGCTTCGGCGCCAGCTTCGAGCAGGTGTGCCACCGGCTGACGACGCTGCAGCGCCCCGGCGCACGCGGCGTGCCGTTCTTCCTCATCCGGGTCGATCAGGCCGGCAACGTGTCGAAGCGCTATTCCGCCGGCCGCTTCCATTTCTCCAAGTTCGGCGGCACCTGTCCGCTGTGGTCGCTGCACGGCACCTTCCGCACACCGGGCCAGATCCAGACCCAGGTGGTGGAGATGCCCGACGGCACCCGCTACTTCTCGGTCGCCCGCACCGTGCGCACCCATGTCGCCGGCTGGGGCGAGGCGGAACCGCAGTTCGCCATCGCGCTGGGCTGCGAGCTGAAATACGCCCGCCATCTGGTCTACAGCCGCGGCCTCGACCTCGATAACCCCAATGCGACGCCGATCGGCATCAACTGTGCGCTGTGCGAGCGCGAAACCTGCCGCCAGCGCAGCCAGCCGCCGGTGACCCGCCAGCTCATCGTCGATGAGCGCTCGCGCGGCTCGACGCCGTTCCGTTTCGCCGAACCCGATTGATTTTCACACATCAGGACCATCCAAGGAGACACGCCATGGCCGTTCCCGGCATCCAGATCACCGGCGCGATGAAGCCCGGCTTCGACACCATCCTCACCGACGAGGCGCTGGCCTTCGTCGCCGGCCTGCACCGCCGCTTCGAGACCACCCGCCGCGAACGCCTGGCCGCTCGCGCCGCGCTGCAGGAGAAGCTGGACGCCGGCCAGTCGCTCGACTTCCTGCCCGAGACCGCGGCAATCCGCGGCGCCGGCTGGAAGATCGGCGTGGTGCCGGCCGACCTGCAGGACCGTCGCGTCGAGATCACCGGCCCGGTGGACCGCAAGATGGTCATCAACGCGCTGAACTCCGGCGCCAAGTGCTACATGGCCTGCTTCGAGGACGCCTCGACGCCGGCGTGGGAGATCATGGTCGACGGCCAGGTCAACCTGCGCGACGCCGCCGCCGGCACCATCAGCCTGGAGGACAAGGGCAAGACCTACCAGCTCAACGCCCGGACCGCGACGCTGATCGCCCGGCCGCGCGGCTGGCACCTGATGGAAAAGCACATGCTGGTGGACGGCGAGCCGGTGGCCGGCGCGCTGTTCGATTTCGGCCTCTATTTCTTCCACAACGCCAGGGCGCTGCTGGCCAGGGGCACCGGCCCCTACTTCTACCTGCCGAAAATGGAGCATTATCTCGAAGCCCGGCTGTGGAACGACGTGTTCATCCACGCCCAGTCGGTGCTCGGGCTGCCGGTGGGCACCATCAAGGCGACGGTGCTGATCGAGACCATCCCGGCCGCCTTCCAGACCGAGGAAATCCTGTGGGAGCTGCGTGAGCACATCGTCGCGCTCAACTGCGGCCGCTGGGACTATATCTTCAGCTACATCAAGCGCCAGCGCACCAACCCGGCCGCCGTGCTGCCGGACCGGGCGGCGGTGACCATGACCGTGCCGTTCATGCGCAACTACTCGCTGCACGTCATCCGCACCTGCCACCTGCACGGCGCCCACGCCATGGGCGGCATGTCGGCGTTCATTCCGGTGAAGAACGACGAGGCGAAGAACCAGGCGGCGTTCGACCAGGTCCGCCGCGACAAGGAGCGCGAGGCCACCGACGGCCACGACGGCACCTGGGTCGCCCACCCGGGCCTGGTGCCGGTGGCGATGGAGGTGTTCGACCGCATCATGCCGGGCGCCAACCAGATCGACAAAATCCCCGACATCCACGTCAAGGCGGCCGACCTGCTGACCGCCGTCGATGGCCCCAAGACCTTCCAGGGCCTGTCGATGAACGTCAACGTCGGCATCGGCTACCTGGCCTCGTGGCTGCGCGGCCAGGGCGCGGCACCGCTGCACAACCTGATGGAGGACGCCGCCACCGCCGAGATCAGCCGCACCCAGCTGTGGCAGTGGCGCAAGACCGGCACCCGGCTCGATTCCGGCGAACTGGTGGATGCGGCGCTGATCGACAAGGCCATCGGCGAGCAGATGGCGGTGTGGCAGGCGGATGTCGGCGACAACTTCTTCGCCGCCGGCAAGTTCAAGGAAGCCGCCGAGCTGTTCCGCGAGATGACGCTGGCCGACGAGTGCCCGGAGTTCCTGACGCTGCCGGCCTACGACAGGTATTTCGCGGCCTGAGCGGCTTTCCCGTACGGGGAGCGACACCCCGCCGCCGCGCACGCCCCGCCCCGGACATCCGGGGTGGGGCGTTGCCGTTGGGCACGACCGCCAACGGCCTCACCCGAAGCGCCTCAACGCTCCGCGAAGGCGTCGGCCGGCAACGCCTGCAAGTCGTTGACGCCGGGGTCGATGCCCGCCTGCATCAGCAGCGCCGTCACCTGGCCGCGATGGTGGGTCTGGTGGTTGAACATGTGGGCGACCAGCAGCCAGCGCGGCTGGCGGCGGCTGATGCCGGTGAACACGCTGGTCCAGTCCATCTCCTCGCCCAGCCAGTCGGGCGTCAGCGACGCCGCGAAGGCCAGGATGTCGGCGTCCAGCGCCTGCCGGGCCGCGCGCAGGGCCGGGAAGTCGTCGGGCGGGGTGAGCTGGTGGCCGGCATCGGTGAACCGGTTGAGCCAGGCGCGATCCGCCTTCAGCAGGTGCGCCAGCGTGGCGTGGATCGAGCCGAAAAAGGCGCCGCGCTCCAGCCGGCGGCCTTCCTCCCCCAGCGCCTCGGCGTGGGTATAGAGCTTGTCGTTCATCCACGCATTGTAACGGGCGAGCTGGCGGGCGAGTTGCGGGGTCATGGCGTGCTTTCCCAACGGGGTCGGGCCGGTTATAGCCTGAGTCACGGGCTCGGGAACAGGATGGGGGAATGCCGGAGGCCATGACGTCATCGACGGCAACGCTGCTGGCCTCCCGGCGGTTCGCGCCGCTGTTCGCCACCCAGTTTCTCGGTGCCTTCAACGACAACCTGTTCCGCACCGCGATGACCTTCCTGGTGGTCTATCGCCTGCTGACCCACGATGCCGCCGGCGCCGGGCTGGTGGCGACGCTGGCCGCCGGGCTGTTCATCCTGCCCTATTTCCTGTTCTCCAGCCTCGCCGGCCAGATCGCCGACGTGCACGACAAGGCGGCGGTGGCGCGCTGGGTGAAGATCGCCGAGATCGTCATCATGGCCGCGGGCGTGCTGGCGTTGCACGGCGACTCCGTCGCGCTGCTGCTGGCCGTGGTGTTCCTGCTGGGCGTCCACTCCGCCTTCTTCGGGCCGATGAAATACGCCATCCTGCCGCAGCATCTGCACGGCCATGAACTGCTGGCCGGCACCGGGCTGGTGGAGGCCGGCACCTTCCTCGCCATCCTGTTCGGCCAGATCGTCGGTGGCCTGCTGCCGGCCGAGACCGCCGCCTGGGCCGCGCTCGGCGTCGCGGTGCTGGGCTGGGCGACCAGCCGCGCCATTCCGCCAGCACCGCCGCTGGTGACGAGCGGCCGGCTGGGCTGGAACCTTGCCGGCGAGACCTGGGCGCTGATGCGCGCCGCCCACGCCAACCGTCCGGCGTTCGCCGCCCTGATGGGCATTTCGTGGTTCTGGGCGCTGGGCGCGGTGATGACGGCGCAGATCGGCCCGCTGAGCAAGAGCTACCTGGGCGCCGCGCCGGCGGTGGCGACACTGTGCCTGACCACCTTCTCCGTCGGCATCGCGGTGGGCTCGGTGGTGGTGGCGCGGCTGCTGCGCGGGCGGATCAGCGTGCGCTACGCCGCGCCGGCGCTGGTGGTGCTGGCGCTGGCGCTCATCGACCTGGTGTTCGCCGTGCGGGCCTTCGCGCCGCCGCTCGACGACCCGACCGCGCCGCTGCTCGACGTCGCGGCCTTCCTCGCCCGCCCGGCGGCCTGGCGGGTGCTCGCCGACCTCGCCGTGCTGGCGCTGGCCGGCGGCATCTACTCGGTGCCGCTCTATGCCGTGCTGCAGACCAGCGGCGCACCGGAGACGCGCGCCCGGATGATCGCCGCCAACAACGTCATGAACGCCGTGTTCATGGTCGGCGCCACGCTGCTGACCTCGCTGGTGCTGCTGGCCGGCGGCACGCTGCCCACCCTGTTCGCGGTGCTCGCCGGCCTCAGTCTGGTCGCCGCCGCGCTTACCAGAGCAGCGTCTCGGGGTTCGGCAGGGGCTGCTCCTTCTGGGCCGCCAGCAGCGCCTTGATGGTGCGCACGCCGGTCCACACCAGCAGCCACAGGAACACCAGTACGCCGATGCCGATCCAGATCAGCAGGAAGCCCACCACCGCCTGCGCCAGGCCGAACCAGAAGGTGCGGATGTGCAGCTGGAAATGGCTGTCCTGCCAGCCGGGATGCGGTTCCCCTTTCCAGACATAGCTGAGAATGACGCCGAGGATGGACGGCAGGCCGCCCAGCACGAAACCCGCCAGGTACAGCAGGCTGACGATGGTCGGACTGTTGAACTTGAACTGCCCCGACGGCGGTGGCGACACCGGATTGTCCGGCAACTGATCGTTCATTGCGGTTCCCCTCGCTTGCGTTCAACCTGACGCCCGGGCAAGGCGTTTTTCAGTCGAGACACCCGGGCCAGCTGCGGCGTCACCGATTTCAGGTCGCCCACCACCACCACGGTCATGCGCTCCGGGCGGAGATAGGCACCGATCACCCGCGACACATCCGCCGGCGTCACGCCGCGCACCTTGCCGAGATAGGCGCCCAGTTCGTCGCGCGGCAGACCCTGGATGTCGTAGAACGACAGCCCGCCAACGATGCCGCTGCGCGTGGCCGTGCGCAGCACCCAGCTGCCAGCGATGCTGTTCTGCTTGCCGTTCAATTCCGCCGCCGGAGGCGCCTCGTGCGCCAGCCGGTCGATCTCCTTGAAGATCTCGGTGAGCGAATCCCCGGTGTGGGCGGCGGTCACGTCGGCGCTGAGCGTCCAGGCGCCATAGCGCAGGCCGTAGGAGACGCTGGAGCCGGGCGAGTAGGTGTAGCCCTTGTCCTCCCGCAGATTGAGGGTGATGCGCGAGGTGAAGGCACCGCCCAGCAGTTCGTCGGCGACCGTCATCGTCACCCGGTCGGGATAATCGGCCGCCGGCAGTGGCGCCGCCACGATCAGCGTCGACTGCACCGCGCCGGGCCGGTCGACCAGCACCAGCTTGAGTTTGTCGTTGGGTAGCGGCGGCCGCAGGCGCGGCGGCGGGCCGCCCTGCCAGTCGCCGAACGCGGCCTCGATCGCCCGCCGCACGGCGGCGGCGTCGAACTGGCCGGCGACGTAAAGATGGGCGCGCGCGGCACCCAGCTTTTCGGCATGGAAGCGGCGGATGTCGTCGATGGTGACCGCCTCCACCTGAGCAGGTTCGAGATTGCCGCGCCCGAACGGATGCCCCGGCAGGAAGGCCTTGGCGAAGGCGTCGCCGGCCATCGACGAGGGCGACGTCCTGGCAATGGCGAGACCGCGCAACATGTCCTGCCTGAGGCGTGGCAGCTCACTCGCCGGCAGATCGGGCCGGCGGATCACGTCGGCCAGCAGCGCCACCGCGTCGGCGGCATGTTCAGACAGCACGTCGATGCCGGCGCTCACCGATTCCCTGCCACCGGAAACACCGATGCCGCCGCCCATGCCGCCGGCGCGCCGGGCGAGATCGGCGGGCGACAGACCCGCCGCGCCTTCGTTCATCAGGTCGGTCATCAGGTCGGCGACGCCCGGCTTGTCCTCGTCGAGCCAGCCGGCGCGCACCCGCAGCGACAGGGTGACCTTGGGCACCGTGCCGAACGGCACCAGGGTCACCATCATGCCGTTGGCAAGCGCATAGGTCTCCACCGCCGGCAGCGCCAGCTCGCGCGCCGGCCCCGGCGGCGGCGGCGTTTCCAGCACCACGGCGGCGCCATGATCGATGGTGGCCGCCGGCGCCGGGCCGGCCGCGAACGTCAGCGCCATGGTGACGCTACAGAGCAGCGAACGGATCATTGGCCACCTCCCTGCCTTGCCGCAGGTGGCGCGGCGCCAGCCTCGACGATCATCACCGTACGCTGGGCGGGCACCAGGTAGCGGGCCACCGTCTGCTGGATCAGCGCCGGCGTCACCGCCGCGTAGGCTGCCTCGATGCGGTTGATGGCCGCCGGATCATTGTCGAAAATCGCCGCCGTGCCCAGCAGGTCGACGAGGCCAAAGCGGGTGCTCGACCCCACCATGTCGTACAGTGCTGAGCGGATGCGGGTACGGATGCGCGCCAGCTCCTCGTCCGCGACCGGCGTGGCGGCCAGCGCGGCGATCTCGGCGTCGACGTCGGCGATGATGGTAGCCGGCGCCACGGCGGGGTCATGGATCAGGCCGAAGGTCAGCAGTTCCGGACCGGCGGTCGAGAACTGGTCGAAGTCGGCGCGCACACCGCTGGTATAACCCTTCTCCCGCACCAGTTTCTGTACCAGCCGGGAATCGTCGCCCCCGGCCAGCAGCTCCTGGATCATGTCGAGCGCGAACGCCGCCGGCGTGCCGCGGGCCGGCGCGTGATAGGCCAGCGCCAGCGCCGGACGCGGCGCCAGCTTGTCGACCCGGCGGACGACGATCTCGGCGGTCTGCGGCGGCTCGGCGAGATCGGGCCGCGCGCCAACCGGACGGGGCGGGATCGGCCCGAAATATTTTTGTACCCACGCCCAGGCCTGGTCGACGTCGATGTCGCCGGCAATCACCAGCGCGGCGTTGTTGGGCGGATAGAAGGCCTCGTGGAAACGCACCGCTTCCGGCAGCGTGGCGGCCGCGACATCCTCCACCGATCCGCCGGGGCTGTGGGCATTGGCGTAGTTCCTGAACGCCGCCCGCGGCACGTCGATCCACATGAACTCGCCATAGGGGCGGTTGAGGATGCGCACCTTCAGCTCGTTGATCACCACGTCCTGCTGGTTCTTCAGGTTCTCGGCGGTGATCGCCAGCCCCTTCATGCGGTCGGCTTCCGCCCACAGCACGGTTTCCAGCAGGTTGCTCGGCACCACCTGATAGTAGTTGGTGAAGTCCTTGTGGGTGGAGCCATTGAGCACGCCGCCGCTGGACTCGATCAGTGCGTTGAACGCGCCCTTGGGCAGGTTGGCGGAGGCCTGGAACATCAGATGCTCGAACAGGTGGGCATAGCCCGACCGGCCCTCCGCCTCGACGCGCGAACCGACGTTGTAATAGACGCCCACCGTCGCCGTCGGCACCGACGGGTCGGGCGCCAGCACCACCTTCAGGCCATTGCCCAGCGTACGAGCGACGATGTTGACCAGCGGCCTGGCCGGCGCCTCGACGACGGGCGGCGCGACAGCGGCGACAGGAGCGACGGACTGGCTCGCGCAGCCGGCGACAGCCAGCGACGCGAGCACCAGGGCGAGGCGCCCCGTGGTGCGGATCGACAACAACATGGTGGCAGAGCCTATAGGGACGGTGGTGTGCCGTCCAGCGCCGACACGACAACCCGGGACGCAAAAGCCGGCCCGACGCCTGTCGGACCGGCTCTCGTGCGCAACGGCGGCCGTGGCCGCCAGAACGGCAGCGGCGGGCTTAGAAGTCCATGCCGCCCATGCCGGCACCCGGCATCGCCGGCGCGGCGTCCTTCTTCGGCGCCTCGGCGATCATCGCCTCGGTGGTGATCAGCAGGCTGGCGACCGAGGCCGCGTCCTGCAACGCCGAGCGCACCACCTTGGTGGGGTCGATGACGCCCGCCTTCACCAGGTTCTTGTAGCTGCCTTCCTGGGCATCGAAGCCGAACTCGGCATCGGTCTGCTCCAGCAGCTTGCCGGCGATCACCGCGCCGTCGAAGCCGGCGTTCTCGGCGATCTGGCGCACCGGCGCCTGCAGCGCGCGGCGGATGATGTCGATGCCGACCTTCTGGTCGTCGTTGGCGGCGCCCCGCAGCTTGTCCAGCGCCTTCGAGGCATAGAGCAGCGCGGTACCGCCACCAGCGACAATGCCTTCCTCGACCGCGGCACGGGTGGCGCACAGGGCGTCGTCGACGCGGTCCTTGCGCTCCTTCACCTCGACCTCGGTGGCGCCGCCGACCTTGATCACCGCGACACCGCCGGCGAGCTTCGCCAGCCGTTCCTGCAGCTTCTCGCGGTCATAGTCCGACGTCGTGGTCTCGATCTGGGCGCGGATCTGGCCGCAGCGGGCCTCGACATCGGCGCGCTTGCCGGCGCCGCCGACGATGGTGGTGTTGTCCTTGTCGATGGCGACCCGCTTGGCGCGGCCCAGCATGTCGATGCTGACATTCTCCAGCTTGATGCCGAGATCCTCGGAGATGACCTGGCCGTTGGTCAGGATAGCGATATCCTCCAGCATCGCCTTGCGGCGATCACCGAAGCCCGGCGCTTTCACGGCCGCCACCTTCAGGCCGCCGCGCAGACGGTTGACCACCAGGGTCGCCAGCGCCTCGCCCTCGACGTCCTCGGCGATGATCAGCAGCGGACGGCCCGACTGCACCACCTTCTCCAGCACCGGCACCAGCGCCTGGATGGAGGCGAGCTTCTTCTCGTGGATCAGGATATAGGGGTCTTCCAGCTCGACCTTCATCTTCTCGGCGTCGGTGATGAAGTAGGGCGACAGGTAGCCGCGGTCGAACTGCATGCCCTCGACGACATCGAGGGTCGATTCCAGGCTCTTGGCCTCCTCGACGGTGATGACGCCTTCCTTGCCGACCTTGTCCATCGCCTGGGCGATCATCTTGCCGATCTCGGCCTCGCCATTGGCGGAGATAGTGCCGACCTGGGCGATCTCGGCCGAGTTCTTCACCGGGCGCGAGCGCTCCTTGAGCACCTCGACCACCTTCTCCACCGCCAGATCGATACCGCGCTTGAGGTCCATCGGGTTGAGGCCGGCGGCCACCGACTTGGCGCCCTCGCGCACGATCGCCTGGGCGAGCACGGTCGCGGTGGTGGTGCCGTCACCGGCGACATCGTTGGTCTTGGAGGCAACCTCGCGCAGCATCTGCGCGCCCATGTTCTCGAACTTGTCGGCCAGCTCGATCTCCTTGGCCACCGACACGCCGTCCTTGGTCACCCGCGGGGCGCCGAACGACTTCTCGATCACCACGTTGCGGCCCTTGGGGCCGAGCGTCACCTTCACCGCATCGGCCAGAATGTCGACGCCGCGCAGCATCTTCTGCCGCGCGTCGGCCGAGAATTTCACGTCTTTCGCAGCCATGTATCTAGTCTCCGTCTGTGAGTGGCGTTCAGGACCGGGCCGCTCAGGCGGCCTTGCGGCGGGCGGCCGCGCTGTCCTCGACGATGCCCAGGATGTCGGACTCCTTCATGATCAGCAGCTCCTCGCCGTTGATCTTGACCTCGGTGCCGCCCCACTTGGCGAACAGCACGCGATCGCCGACCGCCACCGCCAGTGGCACCAGCTCGCCACGCTCGTCACGGGCGCCGGGACCGACGGCCACCACTTCGCCCTGCTGGGGCTTTTCCTTGGCGGTGTCGGGAATGATGATGCCGCCAGCGGTCCGCTCATCCTCCTCGACGCGACGAACCACGACACGATCGTGCAAGGGTCTGAATTGCATGGGTTCCTCCACAATACGATGCCCAGAATATGCGCTGGCACTCTCGTTGCCGGAGTGCCAGCGGCGGCCGAGATAGGGAATGCTCGCGGCGGATTCAAGAGGGTGCCGGGCACCGACCATGCAGGATCGCCAGAGCCCCGGCGACACGGCGCTGTCGCCCGACCGCGAACAGAGAAACCGGGGTTCGGCCCCTGATCGCGAGTGCCCGCGGCGCCTAGATTGGGCGCCATGACGCGGCGCGCCGCCGCCCCCTCGGTTCCGGAGACGACCCATGATCGACCTGCGCCCCTTCGACAGCCTCGGCAGCGCCAACCATGGCTGGCTGGATGCCCGGCACCACTTCTCGTTCGCCGACTACCACGACCCCGCCCGGATGCGGTGGGGCGCGCTGCGGGTGTGGAACGACGACACCATCGCGCCCCGCAGCGGCTTCCCGCCGCACCCGCACCGCGACATGGAGATCATCACCTATGTCCGCGAGGGCGCCATCACCCATGAGGACAGCCTGGGCAACCGGGGCCGCACCGCGGCGGGTGATGTGCAGGTGATGTCGGCGGGCACCGGCATCCGCCATGCCGAGTACAACCGGGAGGACGCACCGACCCGGCTGTTCCAGATCTGGATTCTGCCCACCCGCACCGGCGAGCAGCCCTCGTGGGGCACCCGGCCGTTCCCGCGTGGCGCCCGCGCCGGCCGCTTCGTCACCCTGGCCTCCGGCATCGCCGGCGACATCGACGCCCTGCCGATCCGCGCCGACGCGCGGGTGGTGGCGGCGACGCTCAAGGCGGGCGACAGCGCCCGTTATCCGCTCCACGCGGACCGCAGGGCCTATCTGGTGCCGGCCGCCGGTACGGTGCTGATCGGCGCCGTGCGGGTCAACACTGGCGATGGCGCCGCCATCCGCGACGAGGACGGCCTCACCGTCACCGCGATCGAGGACAGCGAGGTGGTGCTGGTCGACGTCGCCTGAACCGGCGCTGGCGGCCTCAGGCCGCCAGCCCGAACAGCTTCATGATGAAATAGGCGATCAGTCGCGCCAGCGCATAGACGACGCCGGCCACGATGACGAGACTGGCCACGCCGGTCAGCGTCGCCAGCAGCAGCAGCAGGCCGTCGCGCTCCAGCAGGCTGAACCCGAACAGCAGGATGGCGATGCTTGGCAGCACATTGCCCAGCGGCACCGGCAGGAACACCACCAGGGCCAGAAGCAGGCAGAACAGACCGACCAGACGGGCGACCGCCGCCTCGGGCAGCAGGTTGAGGCGGGGGCGGGCAAAGCGTTCCAGGCGCTGCATCCATGGCTCGATGACGGACAGCAGGCGGGCAAGATCGGCGCGCGCGATGGACCGCCGGGCGAGCACGGCCGGCAACCATGGTTGCGGGAAGCCCAGCAGCAGTTGCCCGGCGATCAGCAGCAGAGGCGCCCCGAAGATCGCCGAGATGCCGGGAATCGGCGACGGGATGGCGACCGGCAGCGAAAACAGGATCAGCAGGATGCCGAAGCCGCGCTCGCCGACGCCGGCGACAATGTCCCCCAGCGCCACATCGCCTCCTTGATCGCCATCGGCGAACTGACGCAGCAGTTCCGACAGGCGAAGGTGACGGCGCGGCGGACTTCGGTCCTCGGGCGGCGGCGACGACCGGGCATCGTCAGCGACTGTGTCGGCGGGGGGGGCGGTGTCTGGCATGTCGGTCATGCGATCGCCGGAACCGGCGTCCGGGTCAAGCACCACCTTCGGCCGACGATGATGTGACACGCGACAGGCCCGCGACCTCCGGTTCGGCCAGCGCCACCCGCACGCCCCGTTGCAGCGCATCGGCCAGGTGATCCGCCAGCCGGATGGCCAGCGCCACGATGGTGAGGGTCGGGTTGGCCCAGCCGGAGGTGGGGAACACCGAGCTGCCGGCGACGTGCAGGTTGCCAAGGCCGTGCACCCGGCACTGCGCGTCGACGACGCCGGTACGCGGGCTGGCCGACATCCGGGTCGTGCCCATGTGGTGATAGCCGCCGATGGGGTGGGCGCTGATGAGCGGATCGTTCTGCCAGTCCAGCGCCGACCGCAACCACGGCGCCGCCGCCACCGCCCCGCTGCCGGCCTGTCGAAGCGCCTGGTCGAAACGCGCCGCCAGTACATCGACGGTGCGCTTGTCGATGTCGCTGTAGCGCCATTGCAGTTCGGCCTTGCGCATCCCCAGCGCGTCGCGCGCCGGCGCCAGCACCACCCGGCTGTCCGGGTTGGGCGCCTGTTCGGCCCGCATGATCAGTGCCAGCTCGCGGCGGCCTTTCAGCAGCAGCCATGGCCGCAGCGGGTCGATATGCTCATGCAGCCAGACCGCCGCCTGCTTGGTGGTCATCCACAGTTTGCGCCCGGCCTCGGTGGGCGGCAGCCGGTGCTTGAGGTGATTGTAGAGCTGCACCGGCATGAACATCCGCGCCGTCTCCGGCTGACGCGCCCCCAGCGTGAAGGCGGTGTTGAGGATGCCCTCCCGGCGCTGCAACGTGGCGTCGGGACGCAGCAGGGCGGCGTAGCGCACCCCGTCGCGCCGGTAGGAACGCCCGAACAGCGCCAGCAACGCCCATGCCCTGTGACTGTCGACGCGCCCGCCGCGCGCATGCGGATGTTCCATGAAATAGCGACCGACTTGACCATATGCGTTGCCGAGGCCGCCGGTCATCACGTCGTCGGCGGCCAGCAGCAGGCGGGCATTCTCGATACCGCCCGCCGCCAGCACATAATGCGTCGCCCGCACCTGCGCCTGGCGTCCGCCCAGACTGGTGGCCCGCAGGTGCCGGATCCGCTGCCCGCCGGCGTCCGCCTGAAGGTGGGCGATGGTGGCATGCAGCCAGATCTGGCAGCGCGGATGATCGATGAGGTCCCGGATGTTGCGATGGGTGAAGCGACTGAAGCGGGTGTCGAACTTCCAGGCACCGATCGTCAGCCCCGCCTCGTCGAGACAGGCAATCCGCGCGGCGCGTGCCCTGATGTCATCAAGCGCCACCGGCGCCGGCGCGACATCGAAGGTGCGCCAGGCCTCGTCATAGACCGACCGCAGGTCATCCTTGCCGATGGGCCAGCCGCTGTGCGGCACCCAGGAGCGGGTCTGGAAATCCTCGGCGTCGAACTCGGCGAGCCGGCCACCCCAGATCGCGGTCGTGCCCCCCAGCAGCCGCAGCCGCGATTCCTGCAGCGGATAATAGGGCGCGCCGGTGGAGGGGCCATCGCTGAGCGCGTGTACCGCCTCCTCGTGATCAAGGCCGCCGCTTTCCAGCAGCGCGACGGAGAGACCGCGCGCGATCAGACGCCGGGCGATGGTCAGCCCGGCGGCACCGCCGCCGACGATGGCGACATCCGCGGTGATCGCGATGTCCGTGGAGAGCGTGTCAAGATCGGCAAGCATGGAACCGCAGTCTCGTCATTCAGTGGCGGACACCGGCGACCTCGCGCGCCAGCGCCAGCAGCTCGGGGGAGGTCGCCTGGCCGGAAAGCGCGAAGCCCAGCGTGCCGGTGCGCCAGTAGACCACATGTTCGCCGGCCTGCCGGCTGGTGCGCAGCGCGCCCTTGCCCAGCCACTGCACCGGCGCCACGAACAAGGCGACCGGACCGACACCCTCGACCTCGGCCGTCAGGCCGAGGCTGTACCCCTCGTCCCAGGGATAGAGCTGGACATCGCGCAGCCGCCAGTTCGCCGGCAGGGGTGGCAGGGTCAGACCGGCGACGGCCTCGATCTCGCCGATGTCCAGGCGCGGCGTTTCGAGCTGCGAGGCCATGCGCTGGCGCGCCAGCAGCGCGCGCTGGGCATCGAGCGCGTCATCGACAAAGTCGGCCTCCGCCGCGTTGGCGGACCGCGATGGCGGCAACAGCCCCATGGTGGCGGCGGCGAATGCCGACACCAGCGCCAGCACCGCGGCGGCAAGGCCGCCCGCCCGTGTCAGCGCCCGCCACGCCAGCTGCCGGCGCAGCGCCTGCTCCAGCCGCTGGGCGCTGCCGCGCAGCGGCCCGGGTGCCGTCAGCGGTGCCTGCACGCACAGGCGCAGCGCGTCGCGCATCCGCAGCATCGACATCACCGAGGCCGCCGCCTCCGGGTGCCCGGCGAGATAGTCCTCCACCTCCAGCCGGCGCGCCGCATCAAGCTGGTCGTCGACATAGGCATGGAGATCAACGTCCGTCACGGGGGCGGGATTAGTCATGCTCACCTCTGACCAGTTTGAGGACAGGACGCGTCGGCAGCGGATCGGCGCTGTCGAGGGCGCGCAAGGCACCGCGTGCGCGCGCCAGGCGCGACATCAGCGTGCCGACGGGAATATCGAGGGTGGTCGCGGCTTCCTGGTAGCTCAGCCCCTCGATGACCACGAGATGCAGGGCCGCGCGCTGCTCGTCCGGCAGCGCCTCGAAGCCGGCCAGCAGCGCTTGCAGCCGCAGCCGGGTGTCCGCCTCCATCGCCGGCGGCAACAACGCGGCCATGGCGCTCAGCGTGTCGTGCACGCGCGCCTCCACCGACCGCCGGCGTGCGCGGTCGATGAACAGGTTGTGGACAATCGACAGCAGCCAGGACAGCAGCGACCGGCTGCCGTCGAAGCTGCGCCGCTTTTCATAGGCGCGCAGCAGCGCTTCCTGCGCCAGGTCGTCGGCCTCGACACCGCTGCGGGTGAGCACACGGGCGTAGCGCTGCACGGCGGGCAGCAGGCGCTCCACATCGAAGGGATTCTGCTTGCTCATGTGACGTGTACGAATGACGCGACGGTTTATTCCCGACAAAACCACCGCTCGCGCGCCGCCGCCACCCGCGCCGGTGGCGCATCATGGCACAACGCGGCGGGGCGCGGCAGGACTCCGTGCCGATGAGCGCGAGCAGGCTCGATTTATCAATGAAATGAGGCCATTGGCCCAAAGTGGTGCCAGAAGAGGGACCGTGACGTGCGGACAAGGCTTTAAATCACAATGTTTTGTTGCCCTGATTCACTGATTCGATACCGTCAAAAATACCGTTTCGCGCTTCGCCTTGGTCCTCGATGAGGACTCAAATCGCTGTCCGCAGTGTTTCGATGCTCAGCGACCACCCTTATAGCTGTCGGACCGTGCCTTGGCGAGAAGGGCTTTGAGCGCATCGACCGTCACCAAGGTGCACCTGCCGATCTTGATCGTTTCCAGATCGCCCGAGGCGATTAACTCGTAGAGCTTCGACCGGCCTATTCCGGTCATCCGCACGGCATCCGGAATCCGGACGGCGAGCGGCTCTGCGCCGTTGCTCCTGGTTGCCTTGGGGCGACGATCGAACGGGAGAGCGAGCTGTTCGTCGCTGGCAGGCGACTTGGCTTCCCGGCGCTTCATTCTCCTTGCTCCTGCGCAAGCTTGTCGAGCTGCCGCTTATGCGCTTCATGCACTTTCGCCCGGAGGGTCGCATCGGGATGGGCCAGTAGCAGGCCATCGAGAGCGCACATGATGAAGATCAGCCGACGCTTGATGAACTCTGCGTTCTGCCTTGCCTCTTCGCGCAGCTCTTGCCCCTGGAACAGGTCTGTGACGATGGCCCCGATCCACTGGCTGCGGCTCTGCTTAGCGCGGGTGGCTTCATCCTGCACCCACGCGGCGACGTGCTTGGGCAGGTAGGTCTGGATGGAAACATTGCGTGTCATGCTGACTCCATGTTGGTGGAGCCTGGAACACACTGCGAAAGGCAAGTATGTTCTACTTGTGTTCTTTTCCGCAGTCAAGCCCGCTGGAACTGGCGCATTTCCTCGCCTTTCGGCATGATGTGATTTGCGGGAATGCCGGAGACTGATGGCAAGTCAGATTTGACGGAGAAGCTGCCAATTTCTCAGAATCTGATCATAGCATTGATATATTGACGTTTTTATCCGGGTTTCACCTGCGATTTGTCGCGTACGGTGTGCTCTACACTGTACCCAGCTTTGGGATCGGAAACCGGCTTAGTTTCCGGATCTTACTGCGAACCATGTGAGGGTGCAGCGTAGACTTGCAAGCTCCCGGCGCATGAGGGCATGGCATAGGCAATCAAAGCGCGATCTCGGAGCCAATCGGGCAACCTTCCGCTCGGAGCTTCCGCAGCGACTCGATGACCTTCAGGCATTGCTTTTCGGTCGGAATCTTCATCGGTACCGATGCCGCCACCCGCAATATGCCGAGCTCGGTCGGGGAGAGGAGCTTTCGGGATTGTCCCCATGCACTCAGCTGCTCCCACAATTGCCCACCAGCTGAAACCACTACTGACTGAGCTTCAATTCCGTTGAGCAGCTTTTGGTCCTTGATGCCCGCCCGCTTTCCTTCCTTGATTCTGTCCTTCCCGATCAGTTCGCCTAGCCACGCCTCCGGCCAGTCAATCTCCAAGGCCTTGACCCTCGCCCAGCAGGCTTGCTGCTTCGCCCATTCCGTCACGTTGCTGATGCCAGTCGGCGGGGACACAAGCACTTCGTGCACGGCTTCCGCCACCAGTGCGAGCGCCGCTCCCATTTCCTCCGAAATCCCCTGCGCTCGCCAGATGACGTCGAAGTCGACGAATTCCTCGCGTTGCTCGCAGTCATGGCTCATCTTCGCGATGGCATAGGCGACGACATTTGCCCGATAGCCTCCCTGATACCACGACTGCTCGGTGACAATCTCTTCGGTTGCCCGGAAGATCAGCGCCTTCGCGACAGCCTGACGATAGAAATCTTCATTGAATGCGTCAGGCTGCTTCTTCCATTCAATGCCGATTGTCCCGGCGAAATGCGCGAAGTTTTTCTGGGCACCTTTGCTGACAATATCGGGATGACCGCGCCAGACGTTGAGGTACTTGGCAAGGTCGGTTTTCGATATCAGCTGCGATTTGGGATACTCCAGATCGAACTTCTTGCGCTGGGCGGGCGTCAGGAGCCCGCGGGCATCCTGATACTGTCCTCTCGCCCGTTCGTAGTACCATTTTGACTCGCGGAACGTGCCGTCCGGCGATGGCGCGAATATTCTTCGGGAGAATTCTTCGAGCCGCACATGGAAGGGATGGTTTGCAAAGAAATCTGCGGCATTCACGCGGTTCTGACTGTTGGCAAATTCCGAGATCTTCGGAACGATATCTATCGCCTTCTCCGGCGGCACGATCGAGAGCTTCATCTGGACGAAGACCTTCGAAAGATCGGCGTTCCGCCGCTTCGCCGCGTGGATCGATGCCGTAGTCTGGCCACCGTTCACGATCTGGAGATTTCGCAAACCAGTCAGCAGCAGGCCGCCTTCGGACACGCGCGTCGTTATGCCTTCGGCCGTAGCCGTGATGCCGTTGTTGTAGGCAAAGAACATGTCCGGATCGTTGTCGATAGTATTGCGGATCCCCTTGTTCACGCCCCCCCTGGCCTGGAGAAACACGCGCACGTTCTGTTCGAGCAGACGTGAACCCCAGCGGTCGTAGATCGCAGCAAGCTGGGTTCCGGGAACGACTGCCAGATAGGCTTTGTAATCTGCCTCTCCCATGTGGGCCGGCAAAAGCGGGATTGGGCCGCCGTAGTCGGCTTCGAGGTCGATGACGATCTCCTCCCGTCCGAACCCGGCTGCAGCAAAGCGGTGAAGGCGCTCTATGTCCCAAACCGAATAGGACACATGGCGTCCATCCACGTCGCCTGCTTCGCGACCGTCAACCTTGGCGCTAAGCTGTCGATTACTGACAAGGAAAAGGCGGATCTTCGAGGTCGAAGGCCATCGCGCTGCAATCAGGTCTGCAAGGCCGAATGCCGCGCTGCTCTCTTCGAGGCCGTTCCTGAACCTGGAATCCAGCGACTTGGTCAGGAAGTTCTCCAGGCGCTTGAATATTGCATTCATATCCGTCTGGGTCAGCCGCGCTAAATCCGGAGCCTGATTGAAATCCAGAATGATGAGGCTCAGGGTTCCGCCGCTCTGCGCTGGATCACCAGCGTAGCCGTCAACCCGGATTCCCCCCGTCGGCGGACAATAGGATGCCCGGTCAGCCGCGTCGAACTCGCCTGCCTCGGCCAGGTAATCGCAGAATAGCTCGAAGAATGCGTCTTCTGCATACAGGCCGTCGACGTCCGCGGATGACATGACCTCCTGAAAGAAGTCATGGTGAAATTCCTCGAGGCTAATCGTCATTGCCCGCCACCCTTCAATATGTCGCGAACGAAGTCGTCATCGACCCTGAATTGCTCGCACTCCACCAGTGAGAGATCATAGCGGACGCGTTCGACGCCGGAATTGAACATCGCGGGCGTGATGCGGGGAAAATCTTCCACTACGTGCAGGAACCGGTGCGGGCCGGATATCCAGCGGAATGAAGAATAGTCGTCGTCCCGGGAAAAACCTGCGGCCACGAGCTGGCCTTCGAAGCGTTCCAGAACCGCCGGTGCTTCCGCTGCAATCCTGTCCGCGATCCGGCATGCCACATCCGTAAGGGTGAATGCGGAAGCTGCGTCCTCCGGAGCCGCGTCCAGTTCGACGACGTACAGGAACAGGACATCGCAGCCACTGGCATCCAGCTGATGTTCGGACGAGATCGCTACGTAGGGGCGAGCCGCGCCTCGCCTTGCCTTCGCTTCGATCGCTGTCCGGCCGCATTCGAAGTCCTTGGGCGATCCTGTCGGCCCCACCCACGCGCCTGTTGCATCCGCCGGACCGAAAAGAGGAATGAGGTAACGCTCGAGCACCAGAAGCTCGCCGATCAGACCCTTCTGCTCCTCAGCGGACAGACGGCTGTCACTGCCGCCCCGGAGCAGGTGATGCCACCGCCAGGTGCGTGCAAGGAAGGTCTCCCCTGCCTCGTTCTCCGAACGTGCTGCCGAGGCAGCCTGCACAATGTCGAGGCAGAGGCGGTGGAAAATGTCCCGATGCTGGTTGTCGGTCAGTTTGAGCGAGACCATCACGCTGCCGCCGGTCTCGGGCTCCGAAAGCGCGACTTCTATGCCCTTTAGCTTCGGCAGCTTTCCTTTCGGTGCGGAAGCAGCACTGCACTGCAGGATGAGCAGGCATTTCCTGTCGACGCTGCGTGCCCAGAAAAAGTTCCACGGATGCTTCCCGTCGACACGTTTCGCATTGATGATTTCGGCCGATGCGGGCGGTTCGAGGCCGGTCCAGGGATCGTCAGCGATCATCGTCGCCTCCCATTTCCTCCTCCTCGAGGTCCTCGCTGAAGTTCTCCCGGACCCAGGTCGTGTTCACGACATAGGTAACCTTCTTTTCTTCCAGCGCCGTAGCGGGGAAGCTGATGCTCCATGCGACAACCGGTTCTGCCTGCCGCAGATCATCGTCCTCTTTGCCGATGGCGAGCATGTGGACAATAAGAAGGGGCCGTTCGCGCTTCGGTTAGCGTCCGCGCTCGTGGTGTAATTTCCGGTGTAGGCGATGGTGTATTCCGGGGTGGGGCATGCCCCACCCCGGAATGCGGCGTCGCTGGTGGCCACCGGGTTCATCGTTATGGTGGAGTTTGCA
>NZ_JBEUDS010000024.1:0-54043 GCF_041060555.1 Parapedomonas caeni
TGCAAACTCCACCATAACGATGAACCCGGTGGCCACCAGCGACGCCGCATTCCGGGGTGGGGCATGCCCCACCCCGGAATACACCATCGCCTACACCGGAAATTACACCACGAGCGCGGACGCTAACTTAGGAGTTTCTTCACCGCTGTCGAAGCTTATGGCGATGATGTTGGTAGGTGTGTGCTTGCAGAGGCTGGGGCATGACGGAGGGTGATCTCGCAATTGTTGACCGCAGTTTTCGCCGGCTGGTGAGCCAGGGCGAGGACTTTGGCGTGCTGTTTTACGACACCCTGTTCCGATCCTACCCCGAACTGCGGTCGCTGTTTCCTGGCGATATGCAGCAGCAGCAGGTGCGCCTCGTGCAGATGTTGCGTCAGCTGATCGATAGCGCGCATGCACCGGCCGACATGCCTGGTCTGGCAGGCTTGGCACGCCGGCATGTCGAGATCGGCATTCGGCCGGAGTATTTCAGCATGTTTGGTCAGGCGCTGTTCGAGTCCTTCGCGGCGGCGCTGGATGGCGACTTCACGCCTGAAGTGCGCGCGGCATGGGAGCGCGCCTACACCCGTATCGCCGGTGCGCTGATGCGCGCCATGTCCGGGCGCGCTTCCGGCTAGTCGGAAAGGTCAGCGATCCGCTGAGGGAAGCGCGCACGGCCAGCCGTGATTGAGCGGACCATGGCCCTGGCCGAGGCCGGGCGCCTGGCGGATGGCCTCCAGCACGTAGTGGCGAGCCCGGTCGACCGCCATCGGCAGCGTCATCCCCTGGGCAAGGCCGGTGGCGATGGCTGACGCCAGCGTGCAGCCAGTGCCGTGGGTGTCCTTGCTGTCGATCCGCGGCGAGGTGAAGCGCCGGGCGCCGGTGGGCGTCAGCAGCCAGTCCTCGACCTCGTCACCGGCCCGGTGGCCGCCCTTCATCAGTACGGCGCGCGCGCCGCGGGCGAGCAGGAGCCGACCGGCGGCCAGCACGTCGTCTGTGGTGGCGATGGGCTGGCCGGCCAGCAGCTCCGCTTCGGGAATGTTGGGCGTTATCAGCGTGGCGGCCGGGATGAGACGCGCCCACAGCGCGCCGACCGCCTCGGCCTCCAGCAGCGGGGCGCCGCCCTTGGCCACCATCACAGGATCGACCACCAGCGGCACAGCCGAGGCTTTCTCGGCAAGGACGTCCGCCACCGTGCGGGTGACGGCGGCATCGTGCAGCATGCCGGTCTTGATAGCGTCGGCGCCGATGTCATCCAGCACGACCACGAGCTGCCGAGCGATGAACTCCGGAGATACCGGCCACACACCATGAACGCCCAGGGTGTTCTGCGCGGTCAGGGCGGTGATCGCCGTCATGGCGTAGCCGCCCAGCGCCGTTACCGTCTTGATGTCAGCCTGGATGCCGGCGCCGCCACCGGAGTCCGATCCAGCGGCAATCAGAACACGACCATTCATGCGCGCGCCGTCATGCAGCTGCTTTTACGGCTTCGCAAATCTCGTCGACCACCTCGGCGACCAGCTGTTCGTCGTCCGCTTCCGCCATCACGCGGATCAATGGTTCCGTGCCGGACTTGCGGATGACCAGCCGGCCATGGTTGCCCAGACGGCGTTCGGCGTCGGCGATGGTCGCCTTCACCCGGTCGTTCTCCAGCGGCTGACCGCCGTTGTAACGGACGTTCTTGAGCAGTTGCGGGTAGGGGTCGAACACATGGGTCGCCTCCGACGCCACTCGGCCTTCGCGGACGATCACGGCGAGAACCTGCAGTGCCGCGACAATGCCGTCGCCGGTGGTGGTATAGTCGGACATGATGATGTGTCCCGACTGTTCTCCACCCACGTTGTAACCTTTGGCTTTCATCGCCTCCAGAACGTGACGGTCACCAACCTTGGTCCGGCACATGTGCAGGCCACGGCCCTCCAGATAGCGCTCCAGACCGAGATTGGACATCACGGTCGCCACCAGGCCATTGCCTTGCAGGGTGCCTGCCTCGTGCCAGCTGCGGGTTATCAGCCCCATCAACTGGTCGCCGTCGATGATCCGGCCCTGTTCGTCGGCCATGATCAGCCGGTCGGCGTCGCCATCAAGCGCGATACCGATATCGGCGCCGACGGCGAGAACCTTGTCGGCGAGCGCCTGGGGCGCGGTGGAACCGACACCGTCGTTGATATTGAAGCCGTTGGGCGACACGCCGAGCACTTCGATGTCGGCTCCCAGTTCCCAGAACACCGACGGCGCCACGTTGTGAGCGGCGCCATTGGCGCAATCGACCACGATGCGCAGCCCGTCAAGACGCAGGTCGGAGGGGAAAGTGGATTTGGCGGCGTGAATGTAGCGCCCGCGGGCGTCCTCCAGCTTGCGTACCCGGCCCAGATTGGCTGGCTCTGCGCGTATGTCGGCAAGGTCGCCGTCGATCATCGCCTCGATGGCCAGTTCGTCGGCGTCAGACAGTTTGTAGCCATCGGGGCCGAACAGCTTGATGCCGTTGTCGTAGTAAGGGTTGTGCGAGGCCGAGATCATGACGCCGAGATCCGCCCGCATGGAGCGGGTGAGCATCGCCACCGCGGGCGTGGGCATCGGCCCCAGCAGCACCACATCCATGCCGGCCGAAGCGAAGCCGGAGGTGAGCGCCGACTCCATCATGTAGCCGGACAGGCGGGTGTCCTTGCCGATGACGACCCGATGCTTGTGTTCGCCGCGCAGGAAGTGCTTGCCGGCGGCCATGCCGACGCGCATGGCCATCTCCGCGGTCATCGGCGGTGTGTTGGTCAGGCCGCGAATACCATCGGTGCCGAAGTACTTGCGAGTCATCCTTGTTCCCCTGGCTCGTCACCCTGGCGCAAGCCCGTTCCGCTCGATGGATACGCCGCTTGGGCCGCGCGCTCAACTATCCGGCCGCACATCAACCCGCGGATGCTGAATATTCGGTGAACACATGGTGGGCGAACCTGGAGTCGGAGTCGTCACTGGTCGGCAATAATGTAGCGACTACGTTCTTTTTGGTATCGACACGCTATATAAAATCAGGCATGGTCGATTCCGCGTCGCCGCTCATCAATCGTGCGGAAAGCTAAGGCGCTGCCTGGGGTCTGTTTTTTCGGACGTGGCTTCAGGCAACGGTAGTGGAGTGGTTGACGACGAGATTTCGAGACCAGCCAATGTCAGCGGCAACCTTTGTACCCCTCATTGCCGCCCGTTGGGTGGTGGGCGCGGCCAACCCCTCGGCCGCGCCCATTAACTCCTCACCCCTGTCGCAATTTCCCCGCCTGTCTGGTGTCTGACGCTTGACGCCGGAACCCGTCACGATCCTGGTCATCGAGGATGATCCTGACTTGCGCGAGCTGGTATGCGCCATGCTGGTCGCCGAGGGGCTTGCCGTGCGGGAAGCCGCCACGGGCTGGCACGCGCTGGCGATCCTTCGTGCCGATGTCAGGATCGATGCCATATTGAGCGATGTCATCCTGGCAGGTGTTGCCAACGGGCCCGATGTGGTGGCCAAGGCCCGCGCGCTCAGGCCTGGCCTGCCCGCCGTGTTCATGTCCGGGTACACGGATGGCGCCCTGAGCCCGGACAGTGGCTTCACGCTGCTTGAAAAGCCCTTTCGTCGCCAGCAGTTGATGGATGCGCTGCGACATGCGATCGAGGGGCGCGCGTGAACATCGACCAACCATTCCGTCCACCTCATCTCGCCGGTTGACGCCCACCGATTTTTCAGCCAGCACAGGCTGATAGCAAGGGTAGGCGTTGATTGCTTTGTCTACAGTGGAACAATGGTCCTCTCGGCCGACCGCGTGTGGCCCAGGTGAGAGCGGAACATGATGCGCAGGGACGCACAGTCGATTTCGTCACGTAGCGACAAGGTTGTACAGGGGCCAGACCCGATCGGGGTTGCCGAATTGTACGAACAGGCCATCCGGGTAATCTACAGTGAAGCGTTTGCCGCCGGCCTCAATCCGGCGCAATGGAACGCCCTGCGCTACCTCTCCAGTGCCTTGCCGGAACGGCGCACGCCCTCGGCGTTCGCCCAGTACCATCACGTGACCCGCGGCACGGCCTCCCAGACCATCAACGCGCTGGAACGCAAGGGTCTGGTCAGCAAGCGCCCCGACGAGACCGATGGTCGGGCGGTCCGTCTGGAACTGACCGAGGCAGGTCACGCCATGCTGTCGAAGGATCCGCTCAACCTGCTGGCGGAAGCGTTCGCGCAACTGCCGCGAAATCGTCTCGAAGCCGCAATGATGATCGGTCAGCAGGTCACGATGGAAGTGTATCGCCGCGTCAGTCGACGATAGGCTGAGGGCAACATAATGAAAGATAAGCCATGGCGACTATCCTGATTGTCGAGGATGACAACGATTTCCGTGCCGTGATGCGCGATGCCCTGTCGGGTGTCGGGCACGATGTCACGGAAGCCCGTGACGCGGCCGAGGCCCTGGAAAAGATCGCAGGTTGGTCCTATGATCTTGTTATCACGGACATTTTGATGCCACAGGTTGATGGATTGTCGTTGATCCGGGAGATCGAGACCGTGGCGCCCAAGACGCCGGTCATCGCCATTTCGGGGGGCGATGCCGCCATACCGCCGGCCGTCAGCCTGACAGCGACCAAGGCGATGGGCGTCAGTCATCGGCTGGCCAAGCCCTTCCGGCTCAAGGAGCTGCTGTCAACAGTCGACGAAGTGCTCGGCTGACGTCGACCTGGTTACTGGCATTTCGTCCACGGTCCCATATCCACATGGATGTGGTTGCGGTGGAAGCGGTCCGCGTCCGGCCCCAGCACGACGGAGAAATACCGGCACGCGCCTTTGTGGATCTCCCGCAGGAAGCCGCGGGTGGTCGCGTACGGGCTGATCCAGCCTGCTTCCACCGGAATACGGCGGCCGTCGGCGAGGATAAAGCCCGAGACGTCGAGGGCGTTGGCGGTCGCGTGCTCGGAGATGCGGGTGCCCGGCTGGCCGTTGCGGTTGCGACAGGCGAAACTGCCGAAGGTTTCGATGGACTGGACATCCGTGCCGAAGTGCCGCCGGGCCGCCGGCTGCACCACTTCCCGCGTCCACAGGTGGAACCCGGCGATCATCGGGCAGGTCAGGGGCACCGGCCTCGCCAGCGGGATGGGCGCCCGGGTGATGCGCGCGGCGTCTGTCAGGCCGCAGCCCGGCCCCTCCCGGGTGTCGGCCAGACGCATCACCGAAAGTCCGTTAGCGCGATCGAGCAGGGCATGGCATAGCCGGGCATCGTTGTTCAGTTGTCTGAGCTGGTCGCCGATCCGCGCCCCGGCGGGCGCGTTCAGGTCCGGTGGCGGCAACCGGACGGGCGGGCGCTGTACCGGCGCCGGCCGCCCGCCGCACGCCGCGAGCAGCAGTGCCAGACACGACGCCAGCAATATGGTCACGATGGTGGACGGAACGCGGACGGGCGAGATTGTCGCTGCAGGAGCCATGCCCTACACTATCGCCTGGTATCGGGGCGGTACAAGACCATGGCATATCCGAACAGGGGCGCGGCGGTGATGGCGGTGGGCGTGCTGTTGAGCGCGGTCGCGCGTGCGCAGGCGCCCGAGCCGGCGCTGCCGCCGGCGCCTCGCCCGGTCACCCTTGATCTGCCCTGTACGCTGCCGGTGGGGAAGCCACTGCGCTATCGGCACGAGACGACACGCGACATGAGGCAGGGCGGCCAGGCGTTGTGGCGCTTCAAGGTGACATCGGACGAGAGCTTCACCTTCGTCAGTCAGGACGCCATGGGAGCGGTGGTCAAGCTGGTCGTCGAGCGTGTTGACTGGCAGGCACCCAGCCGCGGTGTGGAACCGCCCTCGGCGACGCTGATGCTGGTCAATACGCCGATCATGATCCGCCTCGATACGGCGTTGCGTCCTGTCGCCATCCTCAACTGGCCCGAGGTCCGTGCCGCGTATGTCCGGGGCGCTGAAGACAAGGCCGCGCGGGGCAAGGGGTTGCTGGACGCGATGCCGCCGGAACGGCGGGCGGCGGCGGCGCAGGCGCTGGCGCACAACCTGCGGCAGCTGCGAGCGATGAGTGTGGAGGCCGGCACACGGGAGGTCACACAGGACATGGCGGACCTGTTCGGTCTGTGCGGCGCGCGATTGTCGCCGGTCGGTCCGACGCCGGTCGTCAAGGCCTATCCGTGGATCAGTCCCGATGTGCCGATCCGCGCCAGGGGGCATCGCACGGTGACGACGCAGGATCACGATACCGGACTGCTGGTGGTTGACACTGTGCTGGCCACCGACGCGGCGGAGCTGTCCCGCGGCGTGCAGGCTGTTCTGGCGCGCAGGCTGCAGGGCAAGGGGGCGCAAACGGTATCGGCGCGGACCATCGAGTCGATCCGCGCGGTCGAGCAGGTCGTCATCCGCGAGACGCAACATGCCGAAGTGGATGTCGCCACGGGTCTGCCGCGCCTGATGAGCTTCGCCAGCGATATCGCCGGCCCGGCGTTGCAGCGCACGGTTTTCAGCCAGTTCAAGCAGTTGCCCTGATGTTGCCGGCGAAGATCTTTTGTCGCGGGTCGCCATTTCGCTGTTGACGCCGAACGATGTTTCTGCGCTTTGGGCGGCGGGCCACGCCGTCCCAACGCGGCGCGTGCTCTCTGAGAGGAGAGAAACATCATGACGACGACGACCGCCGCCACTGCGGCGCTTCCCACTGTCCGCCCCCAAAATCCCAACTTCTCGTCCGGCCCGTGCGCCAAGCGCCCTGGCTGGTCGCTGGATGCGTTGCAGGATGCGCCGCTCGGCCGCTCCCATCGCGCCAAGGTCGGCAAGACCAAGCTCAAGGCCGCCATCGACAAGACCCGCGCCGTCCTCGGCGTGCCGGCCGACTATCGCATCGGCATCGTGCCGGCCTCCGACACCGGGGCCGTGGAGATGGCGCTGTGGTCGCTGCTGGGCGCCCGCCCGATCACCATGCTGGCCTGGGAGAGCTTCGGCGCCGGCTGGGTGACCGATGTGGTCAAGCAGCTCAAGCTCGACGCCAAGACAATCGAGGTCGGCTATGGCGCGCTGCCGGATCTCGCGGCGGTCGATACCGATACCGATGTCGTGTTCACCTGGAACGGCACCACCTCCGGCGTGCGCGTGCCCAACGGCGACTGGATCAAGGCCGATCGCGCCGGACTGACGATCTGTGATGCCACCTCGGCCGCCTTCGCCATGGACCTGCCGTGGGACAAGCTCGATGTCGTCACCTTCTCCTGGCAGAAGGTGCTGGGCGGCGAGGGCGCGCACGGTGTGCTGATCCTCAGCCCGCGGGCGGTCGAACGGCTGGAAACCTACAAGCCGGCCTGGCCGCTGCCGAAGATCTTCCGCATGACCAAGGGCGGCAAGCTGATCGAGGGCATCTTCCAGGGCGAGACCATCAACACGCCCTCCATGCTGTGCGTCGAGGACTATCTCGACGCGCTCGACTGGGCGGCCTCGGTGGGCGGGCTCACGGGCCTGATCGGTCGTTCGGAGGCCAACGCGGCGGCACTGCAGGCGTGGATCGACGCCAGCGACTGGGCGGAAAACCTCGCCGTTGAGCCTGCCACCCGTTCCTGCACCAGCGTCTGCATCAAGATCGTCGACCCCTGGTTCACGGCCCTGCCGGCCGACAAGCAGCCCGACGTGCCGAAGCAGATCGCCAGCCTGCTGGAAAAGCAGGGCGTGGCCTTCGACATCAACGGCTACCGCGATGCCCCGGCGGGTCTGCGCATCTGGTGCGGCGCGACGGTGGAAACCGCCGACGTCACGGCGCTGACGCCCTGGCTCGACTGGGCGTATGCCGAGATCAAGGCCGGCTTCGCCGCCTGAGCTGATCCATCCCCCGTATCGGACCGGCGCCGCCGGCCCTTCCCGGTTTCCGCCGCGCACGGCGGGACCGCAGATAAGAAAGTTGAGAAACATGCCCAAGGTGCTGATTTCCGACAAAATGTCCCCCAAGGCCGCCGAGATCTTCAAGGCGCGCGGCATCGAGGTCATCGAGGACTTCGACCTGCACAAGGACAAGGACAAGTTCATCGCCACCCTGCGTGAGGTGGATGGCCTGGCCATCCGCTCTTCCACCAAGGTGACCAAGCAGATTCTTGAGGCGGTCGCCGGCTCGAACCTGAAGGTCATCGGCCGCGCCGGCATCGGCGTCGACAACGTCGACATTCCGACCGCCAGTGCCGCCGGCATCGTCGTCATGAACACGCCGTTCGGCAACTCGATCACCACGGCGGAACATGCGGTCGCCATGATGTTCGCGCTGGCCCGCGACATCCCGGAGGCCAACGCCTCCACCCAGGCCGGCAAGTGGGAAAAGAACCGCTTCATGGGCGTCGAGCTGACCGGCAAGACGCTGGGCATCATCGGTTGCGGCAACATCGGCTCGATCGTCGCCGACCGTGCCCAGGGCCTGAAGATGAAGGTGATCGGCTTCGATCCGTTCCTGACGCCGGAGCGTGCCCAGGATGTGGGCATCGAGAAAGTGACGCTGGACGAGTTGCTGGCGCGCGCCGACTTCATCACCCTCCACACGCCGCTCACTGAATCGACCAAGAACGTGCTCAGCCGCGAGAATCTGGCCAAGACCAAGAAGGGCGTGCGCATCATCAACTGCGCCCGCGGCGGCCTGGTTGACGAGGTGGCGCTGAAGGAAATGCTGGATGCAGGCCATGTCAAGGGTGCGGCGCTGGACGTGTTCCTGGAAGAGCCGGCCACCGAGAACCCGCTGTTCGGCACGCCGGGTCTGATCTGCACGCCGCACCTGGGTGCCTCCACCTCGGAGGCGCAGATCAATGTCGCCCTGCAGGTCGCCGAGCAGATGGCCGAGTATCTGACCACCGGGGGCGTCTCCAACGCGCTGAACCTGCCGTCGCTGACGCCGGAGGAAGCGCCGAAGCTGAAGCCGTACATGAAGCTCGCCGAACAGCTCGGCCTGCTGGCTGGCCAGCTGGCGCACAGCATCAGCGGCGTCACCGTCGAATATGAAGGTGCCATCGCCGAACTCAACACCAAGCCGGTGACGGCGGCGGTGCTGGCGGGCCTGTTCATGCCGCATTCCGATACGGTGAACATGGTCAACGCGCCCTTCATCGCCAAGGATCGCAACATCGACGTCACGGATGTCCGTCACGACCGCGAGGGGGACTACCACACGCTGGTCCGCGTGACGGTCAAGACCGAGGAGGGCGAGCGGTCGGTCGCCGGTTCGCTGTTCTCCAACCGCGAGCCGCGTCTGGTCGAGATGTTCGGCATTCAGGTCGAGGCGGATCTTGCCGGCCACATGCTGTTCGTCATCAACGAGGACAAGCCGGGTTTCATCGGTCGCCTCGGCACCCTGCTGGGCGAGGAGGGGGTCAACATCGGCACCTTCCACCTCGGCCGTCGCGCCACCGGTGGCGAGGCTGTGGTGCTGCTGTCGCTCGACAGCCCGGTCGCTGATACCCTGCTGACCAAGATCAAGGCGCTGCCGCTGGTCAAGGAAGTCAAGACGCTGTCGTTCTGAGGGACGATTCCCCCTTCGACAAAGCCGTCTCAAGCGGATAAGAACGCCCCGGCCGCGAGTCTCTCGCTCGGCCGGGGTTTGTCTGGAAAGGCTGCACGACCGTGAGCGAGCCATTGTCCCTGGGATTGCTGCCGGAAGGCCTGCGTGACGTGTTGCCGCCGCAGGCGGAAGCCGAGGCGCGGCTGCTGCGTGATCTGCTCGATCATCTGCGTGCCCACGGTTACGAGCGCGTGGGCACGCCGCTGATCGAGTTCGAGGCATCGTTGACCAGCGGTTTCGGCGCCGCCCGCGCCGCCGACCTGTTCCGCCTGACCGATCCGATCAGCCAGCGACCGCTGGCCGTCCGCTCCGACATCACCGGTCAGATCGCCCGTGTCGCGGCGACCCGCATGGCCCACTTCGCCCGACCGTTGCGGCTGTCCTATGCGGGCCCCGTGCTGCGCATCAAGGGCTCGCAGTTGCGGGCTGACCGCCAGTTCTCGCAGGCCGGTGCCGAATTGATCGGTACCGACAGCGCGGCTGCGGTGGCTGAAGTGGCCGGTCTGGCGATCAAGGGCCTGCTTGACCTTGGTCTTGAGGCTGTCGGTGTCGATTTTGTCCTGCCTGATCTCATCGGCCGTGTCGGCATCGCGCTCGGCATGACGCAGGCGGAAATCGCGGCAGCGGCCGAGGCCCTGGACGCCAAGGATATCGCCACGGTGGCGGCCCTGCCTCATGCCACGGTGTTCTCCGCCCTGCTCAAGGCGGCGGGCGAGGTGCCGTCGGCGAAGGCGTTGCTCGCCGCGACCGAGGGCATGCCCGCCATCGTCGGTGATCGTATGGGGACACTGGCGGAGCTGGTGGCGGTGCTGCCGGTAGACCCGCGCCTGTCTCTCACTGTCGATCCTGGCGAGACGCGCGGCTTCGGCTATCAGACCTGGATCGGCTTTTCCCTGTTCGCCAAGGGTATTCGCGGCGAGGTGGGCCGTGGCGGCGCTTATGTCATCCGCCGACCGGACGGCAGTGAGGAGCCGGCGGTCGGCTTCTCGCTTTATCTCGATGGTCTGGTCGAGGCCGGGCGCGGCGTGGAGGTTCGTCGCCGCATCATGGTGCCGTACGGCGCCAACTCGGACGTCGGGACCTGGCTGCGGGCGGAGGGCTGGGCCACGGTCGCCGCGCTGGAGGCGGGCGATATTCAGGCCCAGGCCAAGGATCAACGTTGCACCCACTATTGGGACGGAAAGACCATTCAACCCGTCTAGTCACGGGGCCCGCCACCTGCCCCGATGATGGTCGGTCATGCCCGGCCGTTCACCGGATGGCGGTGGCGCGCGGGCGCCGGCTGAAGGAAAGGAATACAAGTCATGGCCAACGTCGTTGTGGTCGGCGCCCAGTGGGGTGACGAGGGCAAGGGCAAGATCGTCGACTGGCTGTCGGAGCGCGCCGACGTCGTCGCGCGGTTCCAGGGCGGTCACAATGCCGGCCATACACTGGTCATTGGCGACAAGACCTTCAAGCTGTCGCTGCTGCCCTCGGGCATCGTGCGCGGCACGCTGTCGGTGGTCGGCCATGGCGTGGTGCTCGATCCGTGGGCGCTGAAGGCCGAGGTCGAGAAAATCCGCGGGCAGGGAGTGGAGATTACGCCGGAGAACCTGCAGGTTTCCGAGCAGTGCCCGCTGATCCTGCCCTGCCATCGCGACCTCGACGCGTTGCGCGAGGACGCCAGCGGCAACGCCAAGATCGGCACCACCCGGCGCGGCATCGGCCCTGCGTATGAGGACAAGGTGGGCCGGCGGGCGTTGCGGGTGTGTGACCTGGAAGACCTTGATGCGGCGTCGGGCCAGATCGACCGGCTGCTCGCCCACCACAACGCGCTGCGGGCGGGCTTCGGTCAGCCGCCGATCGATCGTGCGGCGCTGATTGCCGAACTGAAGGACATCGCGCCCTTCATCGCGCCGTTCGCGGCGCCGGTGTGGCAGACGCTCGACGAGGCGCGGGTCGGCGGCAAGCGCATCCTGTTCGAGGGTGCCCAGGGCATCCTGCTGGATGTCGATATGGGCACATATCCCTTCGTCACCTCCTCCCAGACCGTGGCCGGCCAGGCGGCGACCGGCACCGGTCTCGGGCCGTCGGCATTGGGCTATGTGCTGGGCATCTGCAAGGCCTACACGACCCGCGTCGGCTCCGGGCCTTTCCCCACCGAGCAGGACAACGAGGTCGGCCGGCTGATCGGCGAACGTGGGCATGAGTTCGGCACCGTCACTGGGCGGGCGCGCCGTTGCGGCTGGTTCGATGCTGTGCTGGTGCGCCAGTCGATCGCGGTTGGCGGTATCACCGGTCTGGCGCTGACCAAGCTCGACGTGCTCGACGGGCTGGACGAGGTGAAGATCTGCACCGGCTACATGCTGGACGGCAAGCCGATCGACCGGCTGCCGCCCCGCGCCAAGGATCAGGCCCGCGTCGAGCCGGTCTACGAGACCTTCGAGGGCTGGCGGGAATCGACCCAGGGCGCGCGCTCCTGGGCGCAGTTGCCGGCGCAGGCGATCAAGTACATCCGTCGTGTCGAGGAACTGGTCAACTGCCCGGTGGCCCTGGTGTCGACCTCGCCGGAGCGCGAGGACACCATTCTGGTGCGTGACCCGTTCGTTGACTGACAGCGCCGCCGCCGCTCACATGGCGGCGTGTCGCCACTCGGCCAGCCACTCCGCGACCTCCTCCTCGACGGCGATCCGCGCTTCGTCGCGGGTCAGGCCGTGCTTCTGCATCAGCCTGTCGTAATCGGTGAGCTGATGGCGGATGACGGCGCGCGCCATCTCCTCGACCGCCTTGTGTTCCAGGGCCGGTGGACACGGGGTTGCGGCGAGGCGCCGGACAATCTCGTCCCGATAAAGCCCCGGACAGCGGGGCAGGCGGATGCGCACCAGCGCCGCAAGGCGCGCGCGGGTCGCGCTCATGCGCCGAGTAGCATGAAAGCGATGCCGCCGCAGACCAGCATCGCGGTGAAGCCGCCGGTGGCCAGCAGGCCTGCCCGGCGCTCGGCGAGGGTGACCGCGATGCCGGCCTTGACCAGGGTATTGATGGCGACCGCCAGGCAGATGGCGGCGTTCAGCACGTCGTAGTGCTGTTCAGTGCGGGCAAGCTTGCCGACCGACAGCACCACTGAGTCGACATCGGCCAGCGCGGTGAAGGCCGCGACGGCGAACAGCCCGCTTTCGCCGTAATTGTCGACCGCCCAGCGCGCGGCAACCATGACCACCGTAAGGAACGCCGCGAAGAGCAGGGCGGGCTTGAGGGCGAGCGGGTTGCCCTGCTCAAGTGGCTTCGCATCGCGATCATCGGACCTTCGGCGCCAGTAAATGGCGGCACAGATCAGGCCCGCCAGCGCCGCTGCCACCATGGTCGGCATCAACCGGGCCGACAGGGAGGGCGCCGTCACACCGGCAAGAATGATGACACGGACGAACATGATGGTGGAGGCCAGCAGAATGCCCGCCGCGATCACCGTTGGCGGCTGTGCGGCTGCGCGGGAGCGCTCCGACAACGCGTAGGTGGCGCCGGTCGAGGAGATCAGCCCGCCCAGGCCCGCCGTCAGCATCAGCCCCAGTCGCGGTCCGAACCGGCGGATCGCCCAGTAGCCGATGAACGACAGTCCAGAGAGCAGCACGACGGCCAGGCCGATCTCGAACGGATTGAGCGCGTTGTACGGGCCGAGGTTGCGATTGGGCAGAACAGGCAGGATGACTACCGCGATCAGCAGAAAGCGCAGCGTCGACTCCAGCTCGACGGCGGTGAGGCTCTTCAGCCACCCGTGCAGTTCGTCGCGCAGGGACAGCAGCAGGGCGGCGACGACTCCCGCGGCCGCCGCAGGTAGCGGATGCCCAGCGGTCGCCAGGGCGCCAATGCACGCGGTCAGGACGCCGGCGATCGCCGTGGTGGCGCTGGCATGCGTTTCGTCACGCACGTGGGCGGCGTATCCCACCGCCATGACAATGGCGACGGCCAGCAATGCCGCCGGAATGGCCCAGGCCTGCCCCTGCATCAGACCCGCGGCGCCGCCGATGGCACCGATCAGGCCAAAGGTGCGGATACCCGCGACCCGACTGCCCGGCTCGGCCGCGCGCTGACGCCAGCCGCGTTCGACGCCGATCAGCAGGCCGATAGCCAGTGCCAGCGCAAAATCGCGGTATACAATCAATTCCTGCACGGCAGTCTCCCCAAGACTGCACAGCATAGCCGGTTGTCGGCCCGATGCCAGCGCGCGCGTCGCAGCGGTGTGCCGATGCCGGCTCAGGGGAGCAGGACGGCGGCGCCTGCCAGCCTGCCGGCGCGAAGGTCATCAAGAGCCTGATTGGCCTGCGCGAGCGGATAGGGGATGGCATGCGTGGCGACGGGCACCTGGGGTGCCAGGGCGAGGAACTCTTCGGCGTCGCGTCGGGTGAGATTGGCCACGGACAGAATCTGTCGCTCCTCCCAGAGGATGCGGTAGGGGAAGCTCGGGATGTCGCTCATGTGGATGCCGGCGGCGACTACCTTGCCGCCTTTGCGCACGGCGCGCAGTGCCGCGGGGATCAGGCTTCCGACGGGGGCGAAGATGAGTGCGGCGTCCAGTAACTCCGGTGGCGTCTCGTCTGAGCCGCCGGCCCACCGGCAGCCCAGCGAACGGGCGAAGTCCTGCGCCTGGATGTCGCCAGGGCGCGTGAAGGCGTGGACGTGGCGGCCCTGCCAGCGCGCGACCTGGGCGATCAGGTGGGCGGCGGCGCCGAAGCCGTAGAGACCCAGCGTCTTGGCCTCGTCCGCCATGCGCAGGGCACGATAGCCGATCAGGCCGGCGCACAGCAGCGGCGCGGCGGTGACGTCATCGTAGCTGTCGGGCAGGGCGAAGCAATAGTGCGCGTCCGCCACGCAATAGTCGGCGTAGCCGCCATCGATCTGATAGCCGGTGAAGCGCGGGTCGTCGCACAGGTTTTCGTGATCGCTGAGGCAGTAGCCGCAATGGCCGCAGGTGTGGCCGAGCCACGGCACGCCGACGCGCTGGCCCAAGCGCAGGCTGACCACGCCGGTTCCCAGCTGCTCGACACGCCCGACGATCTCGTGACCGGGGACAATGGGCAGCTTACCTTCAGTGAGGTCGCCATCGACCACGTGCAGATCGGTACGGCAGACGCCACAGGCCGACACCCGCAGCAATACCTGCCCTGGCCCCGGCTTCGGCGTCTCGCGCTCGACAAGGCGTAGCGGCTGCCCCGGGCGGTCGAGAACCATGGCGCGCATGGCGGAGGCTCCTGATCAGATGGCCACTGTCGTCAGCTTGGCATCTTTTCCGGCCCCTCGCCATGGCCAGTTTGACGCGGCCCCCTGTGACATCGAGACCGATTGCTTCCTGGCGGCCTGCGTGATTGAAGAGCCTGTTTCAACTCATCCCCCGAGGAGGTTTTATGCGTACCTGGATGGGCGTGCTGACCTTGGCCGCCGTGATCACGATGACATCGGGCGCTCATGCGGCCGGTGACGCAGCCAATGGCGCCAAGTTGTTCAAGACCAAGCTGTGCGCGAGCTGTCATACCTTGAAGCCGGAGAAGAACATGACCGGCCCATCTCTGGCGGGCGTATTTGGCCGGCAGGTCGGCACGGCCGCGAAGTTCAAGTTCTCGCCCGACTACGCCAAGTCCAAGGCGAAGTGGGACGAGAAGACGCTGGACGCCTATCTCACTGATCCCAAAAAGATGTTCGCGTCGTCGCGGATGACGGTCAAGGTGCCCAACGCGAAGGATCGTGCCGACCTGATCGCCTATCTCAAGACCAATCCGACCCAGTAAGCGGCCTCAGCGTCCGCCCGGTCCGGCCTTTGCCGCGCCGGGCGGATGCGACAGTTGCCGGTCGGCGCGATTCAGCTAAGCTACGCCCCTTATCAATGCCTGATTTCAAGGCAGTCTATCAGGGAGGCGTTTGTGAAAGCTGTTGTTTGTGAGGCCTTCGGGCCGCCGGAGAGTCTTGTTCTGCGCGACATGCCGGTGCCAGAAGTGGCGCCTGGAACCGTGCGCATCCGGGTCCATGCCGCTGGCGTCAATTTTCCAGATACCCTGATCATCCAGGGCAAGTACCAGTTCAAGCCGCCGTTTCCGTTCTCGCCGGGCGGCGAGGTCGCGGGCGTCGTCGATGCGGTGGGCGAGGGCGTCAGTCACGTCCGGCCGGGCGATCGGGTGATCGGCATGACCCTGTCAGGCGGGTTCGCCGAACAGGTGGTGGTGCCGGGCGCCAACTGCTTCGTGATTCCGGATGCCATGCCGTTCGAGGTGGCGGCGGGTTTCACCATGACCTATGGCACGTCCCATCATGCGCTCAAGCAGCGCGCCCGCCTGCAACCGGGTGAGACTGTGCTGGTGCTGGGTGCGGCCGGCGGTGTCGGCCTGGCGGCGGTGGAGCTGGCCAAGGTGATGGGGGCGGAAGTGATTGCCGCCGCCTCCACCGACGAGAAGCTCGAACTGGCCAAGCAGTATGGTGCCGATTTCACCATCAACTATTCCACCGTGGATTTGCGCGAGGGCATCAAGCTGGTCACCAACGGTCGCGGCGTTGATGTGATCTACGACCCGGTCGGGGCTGATTTCGCGGAGCCGGCCTTCCGCTCCATGGCCTGGAACGGACGCTACCTGGTGATCGGCTTTGCCGGTGGTCCAATTCCGTCGCTGCCGCTCAACCTGCCGCTGCTGAAAGGCGCGGCCATTGTCGGCGTGTTCTGGGGCGACTTCACCCGACGGGAACCCGATGTCCATATGGCGAACATGCGTGAGCTGCTGGGCTGGTACGCCGAGGGCAAGCTCAAGCCGCACGTCAGCCAGACCTTTCCGCTGGAGCGGGCGCCGGAGGCGATCCGCTGGCTGATGGGGCGTCAGGCGCAGGGCAAGGTGGTCGTCACCGTCTCCTGATCGCGGCGTGAATGAATGTTGAGCCGGCGCGCGGCGGTCCTACCAGGTCTGCCGCGCGTCGCAGCGCTGGCGCATGGCGTCGAGATCCCGCCACATCGGCCGCAGGTCGGTCTTGGAGAAGCCGTGGGCGCGGGTCAGCTCGTCCTCGGCGGCGCGCTTGGCGCTGAGCAGCCGGTCGCTATTGCCCGGGCCGTACAGGCTGGCGAAATACAGCGACACCATCGCCGTGGAGGCGCCGAAGTAGAGTTTCGGCGTGAATTGCTGGCGGGCGGAGCGTCGCAGGCAGTCGCAGGCGGGATTGACTACATAGTCCTTGGTGCACAGCCGTTTGAAAGTGTCGTCCGCGCGCGCGACGTAGCTGGCTTCGGCGACGCCCTGGCTTGCCTGGGCCCTGGCTGGAGAGGTCAGCAGCGCCGTGGTCATTGCCAGCGACGCCAGTACATGGAATGGCATTCTGCTCATCGCCTCGTCCTACGGGACGACGGTTTAACCGCGACTTACGGCAAAGGGTTAACCGAGAGGCAGCATGGCGTCGGCGCCGGCGTCGGGAGGCGGTGGCTCAGCGCACGTAGCTGGCGCCGTTGGCATCCAGTGTGGCGCCGGTCAGCGATGCGGGGGCTTCCGAAGCCAGCCAGGCGACGATCTGGCCGATCTCCTCCGGCGTCGCCATCCGGCCCAGCGGAATGTCGCCGCTGGCCGACGCCTCGCCATAGGTCTGCACCCATTCCTCGGCCATGTCGGTCCGGGTGAAGCCGGGGGCCACATTGAACGCGAGGATGTGATCGCGGGCGTAGGCGCGGGCGATCGACTTGGTGATGGCCGCCTGGCCGGCCTTGGAGGCCGCATAGTGCATGTATTGCGGCTGGTCGCCACGATGCACCGCGCGGCTGGTCAGGGTGATGATGCGGCCGCCACCGTTGAGCTGGAAGTGGGGCACCGCTTCCTTGCAGAAGTCGGCGGTGGCGACGACGTTGATCTGCAGGGTATTGGCCCAGTCGGAGCCCCACTGCTCCCATTCGGCTTCAATGCCGCTGGGGTAGGAGATGGCGGCGTTGTTCACCAGTACATCGATGCGGCCTTCCGGCGAGGCAGCCACTGCCTGATCCCATATCCGGCGCGCCGCCTGCAGCGCGCGCAGGTCGCCATGAACGATGGCGCCCTGACCGCCGATGGCCTTGAGCAGGGCTTCGGCGGCATCGCGGCGATGGCCGTAATGAATGATGGGAAAGCCGCCACCATGGGCGACCGCCTTGACGATGGCGGCGCCAATGCCGCGCGACCCGCCGGTTACCAGCACTGCCTTGCCGATCAATTGCGCCATGGCCACCCTCGTTGACATTTCAGGCTTGCTGTCGCGATCTAGCCCGGTCCGGGGCATGGCGTCCAGCGAAAGCACCAGGACGTTCAGGCTGGCGCGAAGGTGAGGACCAGGGCGTCGCGCCATCCGGCGCGGTCAGGGTCGGAAGGGCGGATCGACGAAGTGGCATGGCGCAGCCGGCGGTCGTCCAGCAGCAGCGCGTCGCCGGGCTGCATGAGCGTGAAGCGGGCCAGTGGCCTTGCGTCGTTGTCCGCGATCAG
This sequence comes from Parapedomonas caeni, assembly GCF_041060555.1. Taxonomy (NCBI): domain Bacteria; kingdom Pseudomonadati; phylum Pseudomonadota; class Alphaproteobacteria; order Sphingomonadales; family Sphingosinicellaceae; genus Parapedomonas; species Parapedomonas caeni. The sequence goes on from NZ_JBEUDS010000024.1 coordinate 17,944, forward strand.
TGTTTCGCCTCCGGTGATGTTGTGCCGGGCCACCAGCATGATGAACACCCAATGGCGGCCGTCGCGATGGAGGCCCTCCGGGGTCGGCTGGCCTTCGGCATCGGGCGTGGCGAGAATACGGAACTGGTGTGCCTCCACATCCCAACTGAGGGCTGGTGTGTTTGCCGACCGCGTGTCCAGCATGGTCTGCAGGCCCAGCGCTGCCTGCACCAGCGGCGTGGCGGTAGCACTTTGGGCTGTCATGGGTTCGAACCAGCGGGCGATGCCGCCGTTGAGCGGGTTGAATGCCAGTTCCTGGTAATGGGCCTTGTGCGGCAGGCGCGTCAGTCCCCGTGCATCGAGCCGGAAGGCGCCGTAGCGCCGCTGGCGATAGCGGCCGCCATCGCCCATGTAGGCGTCGAGGGCAAGGTCGTCCCAACTGCGCGCGAACGCCTGCCAGGCCGGTGTACTCGTATCCTGCCACGGCTGGTTGGTCAGACGTACGAACGCCGCGGGGGGACAGGTTGTCGATGTGAGCGTTGCTGGCGAGGACATTGTATCATGACAATATGGTGATTGACTGACCATCGCATGATTACAATCATGCGCGGGAAGAGGGCAAGGCATATGATGACAGGCGAGGCGGCAGACTTCTATTTTGATCCGGTTTCGCCGTTCGCCTTTCTCGCCTGGCGGCTGTTGCGGCGCGACGGATTTCCGCGGCGGGTTCGACCGGTGCCGATTGTGCTGGCGGCAGTGCTTGATCACTGGGGTCAACGCGGACCAGCGGAGATTCCGCCCAAGCGGCTCGTGACCTACCGGCATTGCCTGTGGCTCGCCGGTCGGCATGGCATCGAGATGCGGTTCCCGCCTGTTCACCCGTTCCGTTCGCTTGAGGCGTCACGTCTCATCGTGTCGCTGGGGGCGACGCCGGCGGCTGTCGATGCCATCTTTCAGGCGATTTTCGTGGAGGGACACGACCTGGGCGCGCCGGACGTGATGGAGACGCTTTGTGCGCAGCTGGGGCTGCCGGGGGCGTCGCCGCTCACGGTCCCGGCGGTCAAGGATGGGCTCAGGGCCAACACGGACATAGCGATCGCACATGGTGTTTTTGGCGTGCCGACCCTGATCGTGGATGGCGAGACATTCTGGGGAGTGGATGCATTGGACATGGCGCGGGAGTATTGCGCCAATCCGGAGATGTTCCGGATGCCGGATATGAAGCGGCTGGAAGCGGTGGACCAGGGCGGGCAGCGTAAGGTGAAGGCGACATGACGGCAAACGATGACGACACGGTGCTGGCGCGGGTGCGGGAGAGCTTCGATCGGCAGAGCTTCATGGCGACGATCGGCGCCGAGATCACGGCAGCCGCCGCTGGTCTGGTGGAGGTGCGGCTGCCTTATCGCGAGGATCTGTGTCAGCAGAACGGCTATCTGCATGGCGGCATCGTCGGTGCGGTTGCTGATGTTGCAGGCGGCTATGCCGCCTATTCGGTCTTTCCCGACGGCAGCGACGTGCTGACGGTGGAATACAAGATCAACATGGTGGCGCCGGCGCAGGGCGACTGGTTGCGGGCGGTGGGCCAGGTCATCCGCGCGGGGCGCACGCTGACGATCTGCGACTTCAAGGTCTATGGCGAGCGCGCCGACGGCGACAGCCGGCTCTGCGCGACGGGCCAGCAGACTCTGATGCGCATGGACCGCCGCGCCGGGTGACGGCGGCGTTTCTAGCCGCGCGCAAAGCGAGGCAGCGTGGGCCCGTCGCAGCTTTCCGGGCGCGGCGCGCGGGAATCGGCTTCCGGCGTGCAATCGGCTTGCGTCGGGATCTGGTGGCAGGCAGCCAGAGGCACGGTCGCCAGCAGGATGAGGATCAGCCGGCGCATGGCTGGCGGGCGCCGTAAAGCGCCTCCCCCGTGATTTGCCGCCCGTCACGAAACGTCATGATCTCGACGGCGCGCGTCGTGCCGTCCGGGCGGTCAACCTCATAGATCACGACGAGCGTTTGCCGTTCTTCATCGCACACCGTGCCGACAGGCCGGAAATGCAGCAGGGGCGCCTGACGCAGTGCTTCTTCCCAGTAGGCGCGCAGCGCCTCGACGCCGCTAATGGTGGCGCGTCCGGTCAGGGTGGTGGCCAGCGGACTGATGAAGCACGCGTCGGGCGCGAAGGGGGCAAGGATGCCGTCCAGGTTCCGGGCATTCCAGCAGGCGATCCAGTGATCGGCATGGGCGCACAGCGCATCACGTGAGAGCATCGCTTTTCTCCTCAGATCAGGAACAGCAGCGCGGTGAGGGCTGTCAGGATGGCCATGGCGCGGATGAAGGCGCGCATCACCGTCGGGCTGTCGAGAATTTCGCGCGCGCCGGCGCCCATCGCCGCCCAGGTCGCGATGGAGGGCAGGCCGACAATGACGAACATCGCGATGATCGGCGCCATCTGCAGCGGCAGCGGCTGGTTGGGGGTGGTGAAGGTGGCGATCGCCGGGACGCAGATCGCCCACGCCTTGGGGTTGGCGAACTGGAAGCCGGCGGCCCGCCAGAAGCCGAGCGGTCGCGCGCTGGTGTGCGTGTCGACGCCGCCACGGCGCCACAAGGCAAGGGCCAGCCAGCCCAGATAGAGCGCGCCGGCGATCCGCACCGCCCAGCGCAGCCACGGGCTCGCCTCGAACAGGCCGGCCGCGCCCAGTCCGCACAGGGCGAGCATGGCGGCGCAACCGACATTGATGCCCAGCAGATGCGGCACGGTGCGGCGGAAGCCGAAGGTCAGGCCCGAGGAGGCCAGCATGATGTTGTTCGGCCCCGGCGTGGCGGTGCAGACAAAGCAGTATAGGGCAAGTGAGCTGAGCTGGGTATAATCCATAGTGGCCTCCGGCTCCTTCAATGTGTAGAATTGAACCAAGAGTCAAAGGCAATATTGTCATATAACAATGCGGGGTGATGACCGTGTGGCGGCCCAGGATCGAAGAAGGTGACGCGCCGCTGTACGAGCGGCTTGTCGAGGCGCTGGCAAAGGATATCCGCAATGGCCGCTTGGCGGCCGGTGATCGGTTGCCGCCGCACCGGGAGCTGGCGCATCAGCTGACCATGGCGGTAGGCACGGTGAGTCGCGCCTATGCCGAGGCCGAGCGGCGCGGACTGATCGCCAGTCATGTCGGCCGCGGGTCGTTCATCGCTGGCACCCGCCCGACGGGGCGCGCGCCCGAGTCGGGTGGTCCGATCGACATGGCGCTCAACCTGCCGCCGCTGGAGCCGGCCCGACGCTGGCTGGATGAAGGGTTGCTGCGGGTGCGCCGGCGGCCGGACATCATGGACGTGGTCGGCTATGGCCCGGTGGAAGGCCTGGCGGCGGTACGCTATGCCGGTGCTGACTGGCTGCGGCGGCGGCACAGGGTCAGCCGCGCCGATGTGGCGACGGTGATCCAGTGCAACGGTGGCCAGCATGCCATGGCGCTGGTTTTCGCGGCGGCGGCCCGTCCGGGCGAGACCATCCTGTGCGACGCGGCAACCTATCCCGGCATCCGCACGCTGACCGACCATGCCGGTTACCGGCTGGCAGGCGTGGCCGCCGATGCGCGCGGCATGGAACCGGCGGCCCTGGACGCCGCGGCCGCCAGCACCGGCGCGCGGGCGGTCATCCTCATTCCGACACTGCACAATCCGACCACCGTCACCCTCGATGCCGGACGTCGGCAGGAGATCGTCGCCGTCGCCCGGGCGCGCGACCTCGTCATTGTCGAGGACGATGCCTATCGCGTGTTCGCGGCCGCCGATTGTCCGGCGAGCTTCGCTGATCTGGCGCCAGAGCGGACCTTTCTCATCGCCGGTGTGTCCAAGTCGCTGGCGCCGGGGCTGCGGCTGGGCTTCATCGTGCCGCCGGAAGGCGGTGACTACCGCGATCGCGTGCTGATCGGCGCCCGGGCGCTGGGCTATTGTCCCCCGCCGCTCGGTGGCCTGATGTTCGCCCAGTGGCTGGACGATGGCGTTGCCGACCGCATCACCGACGAGATCGTGGCGGAAGTGCGCGCCCGCACCGACATCGCTCGTGCGGCGCTGGGGAGCGCCATGGCGCCACCAGGTGCGCCGCAGACCCTGCACGTCTGGCTGCCGATGCCCCTGCTCGAAGCGGAACGGGTGGCCGGGCGTGCGCTGCGGGCCGGCGTGATGGTGACGCCACCGGACGCCCCGATGATGAGTCCCGCAGCCGCTGGCGGGCTCCGGCTCTGTCTTGGCGCGGTGTCGAGCCAGGAGATGCTTCGCCAGGCGCTGGACGTGGTCAAGGTGGCGCTGGGGCGCGACGGTTCAGGGGGCAGTCGCGCCATCATCTGAGCGGCGGCCCTGGTCGCCAGCTTCAGTTGACGCGCGTCCAGGTCTGGCTGCGGCAGAAGGGCGCGACAATGCAGCCCCGCAGGCGCAAGGCGCCATCGGGACGAAGTTCGGCGGCGCCATGATAGGTGCCGCCATCCTCCGGGTTGTAGACCCAGCCGTCGCCCCAGCGGCCGGGCCCCAGCGGCCGCAGTTTCAGCATCAGCAGACCCTTGAGAGGGCGCTCGCGCAGCGATGCGTCGCGATTGCGACTGTCGCGCTGATCGGGATGCGCCCGCAGCCGGGGCGAGGTGACGACATGCCCGCAGATGGCCTCGCCGCAGGCGGTGAGATGCACGGTCGCGCCACCATCGCTCTGGGTGCGCCAGGTACCCTGGATCGATCCGGTGTCGGTTGGTGCCGGGCCGATGGCGATGGTCGCGGCCAGCAGCGGCAGCAGCAGCGCGACGGTCATGACAGGCTCGGACTTTCGCGCAGCACCAGCGTCTGTTCGACCGCATCGATCAGCGGCCGGTCATCGTGGATCCAGGGATGAAAGCCGGGCCGGAAATAGCTCAGATAGGCCCCGGCGACCTGGCGAAGCAGCCCCGGCCGGACGAACAGATAGGCTATCAGGCGCGCCCAGGGTCGTGGGCCCGTCAGGCCGTCGCGGGCGAACAGGTCGGCGATGTTGCGCGTGATGGTGCCGATCAGGACGCCGGTCGCCAGCAGCATGGTCGAGGTGCGCAGCAGCCAGCGGCGCCATGCAGGCAGGTGGCTGCTCGCCTTGAGGAAGGTGTCAAACGCGACCGCCTTGTGCTCGATTTCCTCGATGGCATGCCAGCGCCACATCGCCCGCGCCTCCTCGGTCGCACCGTCCAGATGACGCGGGTCGGTGAGGATCGCGTGGGCCAGAATGGCGGTGAAATGCTCCAGCGCGATGGTGACGCCCAGCTGCTGCAGCGGCGGCCGGGTGCGGGCGACATCGAGCACGGCGCGGGTACGCTCTTCCAGCGCCCGGACGTCGATGCCGTGGCTGGCGGTCTGGTTGTTGAAAAAGCGGTGTTCGCGCGTGTGCATGAACTCCTGGGCGACGAAGGCGTCGATCTGCGCCTTCAGCGGATCGGGCATTTGCGACCGGAAGGCGCGCACGCTGTCGATGAAGAAACGCTCGCCGTGCGGAAAGGTGACGGACAGCGCGTCGAACACGGCGGTCGCCACGGGGTCGTCCGCCAGCCACCAGCGGCGGCGCGGGCCGTGGCGGCCGAAACTGATGTCGCGTGGCGTGATGGCGAGATCGTCGGGCGTCCGGGCAGCCATGCCCCGGGTCATCGGGGCAGTCGCCGGTGCGGATGTCGATCCTGGCTCGGTCATGACAGGATTCCTTGCGGTCGTGGGGGCGTGTACTATGGGTCGCGCGCACCCAGGGGGGTTGCAGCGGTACGGAAGTTTCGTTATTTACATTATTGTAGATAGCGAAACTGTCAATGGGGTATTTACATCAATGTCATCAGGCGGGGTGTTGGCGAGCGTGTCCAAGGGGGGAGAACGGCCCAAGCGGCGGCGGCGCGGACTGGAGGAAGCCCGGCAGGAGGCTGTCGCGGCCGCCCGTCAGTTGCTGATTGCTGGCGGACCGAGTGCGGTCACCCTCAAGAACGTCGGCGATGCCATTGGCGTCACCCACGCGAACCTGATTCATCATTTCGGCTCGGCGGCCGGGCTCCAGTCGGCGCTGATGGGATCGATGGTGCGTGACCTCGCCCAGGCGCTTGCCGCTGCCGTGGAGCATGTCCGGTCCGATGAAGCAGCGCCGCGCGCCCTGGTCGACCAGGTGTTCGATGCCTTTGATCAGGGCGGCGCCGGACGGCTGGCGGCCTGGATCGCATTGTCCGGCGATCTGTCGCACCTCGAACCGATCCGCGCTGCCGTGCAGGATCTGGTGGATGCCATTCAGGAGAAGGCCGCGGGCGGCAATCCCGAGGCCCGGCGGCGGATCACCTCGGTGGTGATGTTCATTGCCCTGTGCGCGTTCGGCGACGCCCTGATCGGCGGGCCGCTGCGCGACATGCTGGAGCGGGAGGACGACGCGGGCCGGCGGATCGTCGCCCATCTGCTGCCGAGTTTCTTCGAATAACAGGCAGATTCCGGCGAAAACAAAATGGAGGCGACGCTCGCGCACCGCCTCCACCAGAGGCCCCCGGGAGAGGGATCAGAAGCGCTTCGCGATGCTGAAGCCGATCAGGCGCGGATCGAGCGTGAACACATTGGTGGTCAGGCCCGAGTCGTCACTGTTGGTGAAGGCATCGGTGATCGGCGTGTCGTCGAACAGGTTCTTCACATAGGCCTGGAATGTCAGCCCGCGCTCCTCGTTTTCGACCGTCAGCGAGACGTTGACGTTGTCCCACGCCTTCAGGCGATCATAGGCGGTGTTGTAGGCCCGCGCATAGCTCTTGCCCTGACGATAATAGTCGCCGCGCAGGGTGACGCTCCAGCTGTCGTTCGGCTGCCAGCTATACTGGGCACCGATGTTGATGGTGTAGTGCGGCGAATTCGGCATCTCGTTGCCGCCAATATCGGCGGCAATGCCCGCGCCGTTGCCCGGCGTCGTCGCGGGGTCGTAGACGACCCCGGTCAGCATGGACAGCAGGCTGCCCTCGCTGAGGTCGCCCAGCAGACTGCCGCCACACAGGCCGTTGAGCGCCAGCTGGGCAACCGGGCTTGCGAGGATCTGCGACACCACCGTTGTCGGCGCGATGCAGTTCGATGTCAGCTGCATCCACGGCTTGACCAGGGTGTAATCGGGGTTGCCCTGGGTGCGGTTCATCACGTCGATGGACATGGTGCCATCGGCGATCCGGGTGTCGAGGTAGCCCACCGTGGCGTTCATGCGGAATGCCGGTGTCGGCCGCCACACTGTCTCCAGTTCCAGGCCCCAGATCCGGGTATCGAAATTCTCGTTGGCCGCGGTGCGGTCGACGATCTTAGAGACCTGGTAGTTGTTGTAATCATAGTAGAAGGCCGAGCCATTGAGGATCAGCGTGCCGCCCAGCATGGTGTTCTTCATGCCGATCTCGAAGGCGTTGACATACTCCGGCTTGAAGGTCGCCGGTGCGGCGGCGAACGACAGCCATTCGGGATTGGCATCAATACCCGGGGGATTGGCGCCGCCGCCCTTGTAGCCGCGCGCATAGGAGGCATAGACCAGCGTCTGGTCGGTGAAGCGGAGATCCGGCTGCCAGTCGATCGCCAGTCGTCCGGTCATCTTGCCCCAGCTCTGGCGGACAGGATCAAGCTCGCGGAAGCCGCTGTCGACATAGCCGAAGCCGGGCACCCCGGAGGCCATCAGCAACTGGGTCGGAAAGATGCGCGAGGTCTTCTTGTCGTCGGTGTAGCGCAGGCCGGCGGTGAGCTTGACGGTCGGCGCCATCTGCCAGTAGGCCTCGCCGAAGATGGCCTTGGATGTCACCTTGTAGGGGTTCTGGCTGCGGAAATAATTATGCCCCTCGCCGTTGATCTCGCTGAGCGGATTAGGGTCGACATAGACGCAGCCCGATGTGGAACCGAGCGGGCAGTCACCGTTGTTGGCGGTGTTGAAAAAGCCCTCGGCGATGGCGGAGGCCAGATTGAACAGGACGTAATAATCCTCTCTGGTCTTGTAGCGCAGATAATTGGCGCCAACGCTGAAGTTGAACGGGCCATCGAAGCTCGATTGCAGGCGGACCTCCTGCGACCACTGCTTGCTGCGGGCGGTGTTGATGTCGAGCCCGGCGATGGTGTTGGAGGTGCCCAGCTGCGGGTCGGTGTAATAGCCGCCCGGTGAGATGCCGGTGATGGGATTGCCGAAGAGATCGATCAGGGCGGAGGAATCGCTGAACACCGGCTGGGTGTTGAAGCGATTATAGTCCTGCGAGGAATAATATTTGTCCTTGCTGTAGAGGGTCTGGGACGACAACACGAGAGAATCGCTGAGGTCGAAGTCCAGATTGAGCTGGAAGATATCGTTGCGCGCCCGATAGCGCGGATCGAACTGCGAGGCGATTTCCCGCAGGTCGCGCGACTGCATCGCGCCGCCGTAGGGGTCGACGCCGGGTTGCAGCAGGGTGACGACCTCGAAGGTCGAGGGGTTGTAGCCCAGCTGCACCATCTGCTGCGCGGAATAAACCAGCTGCAGGCTGTTGCCGTTGGGCGTGCCGTACGCCTCGTCGGCATAGAGCGAAGCCGACTGGCAACCCTGGCTCAGCTGACCCTGGATGGCGCTGTCGGTGATGGCGATGCCGCCCAGCTCGGCGGGGCCGGGGTCGCGGGTGCACAGCTGCTTGCCGGTGCGTGATCGGTCGTCGTTCTCGTCGAAATGTTCCCAGATGAAATTGGCCCGGAAGCGATCGGTTGGCGTCCAGGCGACGGACACGCGGGTGGACCACAGGTCGCGGCCGTTGACGTCGTGGTCGGTGACGCTGTTGTAGTCGAATCCGTCGCGCTGGGTGCTGGCGCCGGCCAGGCGAATGGCCAGCGTGTCCGCCAGCGGCAAGTTTATGAAGCCGCTCAGGCGGCGGGTGTCGTAATTGCCGGCTTCCAGCTTTACCTGGCCATCGAACTCATCGCCGGGCCTGGCGGTGATGACGTTGACGACGCCGCCGGTGGCGTTGCGGCCATACAGGGTGCCTTGCGGGCCGCGCAGCGCCTCGACCCGCTCGATGTCGTAATATTCCTGCTCGAACAGCCGGTTGCGGATCATCGGCGTATTGTTGAAGCTCACCGCCACCGCCGGATCGGTGGTGACCGACACCGCCTTGGTGCCCACGCCGCGGATCTGGAAATTATACCCCGAGAAGTTGTTCTTGCTGAAGCTGACGTTGGGGATCGCTTTCAGCAGGTCGGCGCCGCCCTCGATCTTCATGGCGTCGAGTGTTTCCATGGTGAAGGCCGACACCGCGATCGGTACCGTCTGAATGCCCTCTTCCTTTTTCTGCGCGGTTACAACCAGTTCTTCCAGCATGGTGACGTTGGCAGGGGTCGCTGCCACAGCTGGCCGTGGGGCAGGTGCGGGCGCGGCGCTGGCCGGTGCGGCACTGCTGGCGATGATCGGGGTCACGGCAAAGACATTGCCATTGCGCTGTACGGCAAGACCGGTGCCGGCGAGCAGGATTCGCAGTGCGGCTTCCGGATCAGCGTTGGCGTGCAGGCCAGGACTGTGTTTGCCCTGGGTCCACTGGGAGTCGACCAGCAGTGTGATGCCGCTTTGGGCGCCGAATTGCTGGAGCGCGCGGTCGAGGGACTGCGGCGGGATGGCATAGGATGACGTGGGAGCTGCATGGGCAACGGCTGTCAGATAAAATCCGATGCCGGCAACGCTGCTGAAAAGACGAACGCGTACGCGCCGAGCGCTTTGGCTCATGATCCTCCCCCCCTCTGTTGTTGACGATGTGCGTTGGTGCACCCGTCTTGTTTCGGCAGGGACTCATCCCTCCGTATGGAGATTAGACGCACAACCTGCGCGAGAGGGGGGTGGGGGCGGAAAAATATTTTCATTAATGTTAATAGTGGCGTTGCAGGGGCAGGACGACTGGCCTCGGGTCAGCGAGGCCAGTCGACTGGTGCAGGGGCTTAGTAGACGTCAATGAGCGGCGCGGTCAGCACGCCGCTCACCGTGCAGCCGCCCGACAGGGACTGGCTGGTGAAGGTGAACTTCTTGGTGCTGTTGTCCCAGGTCGCGTTGATGGTGCTCGGGCCGCAGTTGCCCAGCGGCGTGTTGACCTGCACGCCGCTCACGGTCGCCGTGGTGGTGGAGGTGGCGGTGAGCGTCCACGGCAGGTTGGCGGCGCTGATCGAGTAGCACAGGATATTGCTGCCGCTGAAACTGGCGCTGGTGATATCGGCCGTGCTGCCGCCATTGACGTTGCCGTTGAACGTCGACGTACAGGAAATGGTGATGCCGTTCTTGGTCAGGCTGGTCGGCCCCGACGCCGTGAAATTGACGTTGGGCGGGTTGGTGGTGTCGATGGTGACCGCCCATGCTGGTGCGGCCAGCATGAGGGAAACGAGTGAAGCGACACAGATGGACGAACGTACCTTCATGGCTTCTTCCTCCTAAGGATGGCGACGGATGCGCTCTTGCGAGAAGCGGATGCCTCTCGCCTGGATTGACTCGCCGGAGGGCGTCATGGGGGGATTTAAAGTTGTGTTATATTCGGATGATCAATTTATAGGTGTTTTATTCGACCACCGGAGACAGCTCAATTCGATCATTCGACGTGGCGACAATCCGCGCGAAGCCATTCATCTCCATGGCCTCCGCAAATTGCCGACAGTCGCCAGCAGGAAAAATCCCCACGATACGGCGATCTGGAATTTTTCCGTCGGGAAATACCAGTTGCCGGCGCGAATAGCGGTTGACTTCGGTGATAGCGCTCGCCAGCGGCTCGTTGATGAAACTCAGCTGACCGTTGAGCCAACTCGTTTCCCGGGCGATATCGACGGCCTCCCGCGTCCAGGCGTGCGCAGCCGGTACGGTCAGTTTCTCGCCGGCGGCCATATCGACTTTCGAACCGGCGTGTTCCACCGCCAGCCGGCCCTCGGCGAGAGCAACCCGTACGGCGTCGGGGTCAATGCGCACGATGAAGGACGTGCCGGTGGCACGTACCTCACGCCCGTCCGCAATCACCGTGAAGGGATGGTCAACGGCTCCGTCGACCTGAAAATAGGCTCGCCCCTTGTCGAGTATGACAAGACGTCGGCGCCTCATGTCGTGGACCGTGATCGATGAGGCCGTATCCAGCGTGACGCGGGAGCCATCGGGCAGTGCCACCTCTCGCCGCTCGCCAACGGCTGTGGCGTGGCGCTGTCCCCGCGGTGACGCGTTGTCGTGCCGCCGGGACAGGTGGTCACCACGCACGACCGTCCAACCGGCGATGAGCGCCAGCGACAGAGCGGCCGCCACCAGGAATATCCGCCGGCGTCGACGGTCGCCCAGCTCGGCATCCAGCTTCCTCATTGCTGCGCGAAGGTCGGTGTTCTCTGCCAGATCACCGATAAGGGCCCATTGTCTTTCAAGGGCGGCATAGGCCTGTTGATGCGCGGGATCGCCGTGCAGCCAGATCTGAAACGCGCGGCGATCGACCGCAGTCATGTCTCCGGCGCGATGCTGGTTGAACCAGAAGGCTGCCTGCGCCAGGGGTGTCGTGCGGTCGGCAAGGCCGACTGGCCTCATGTATCCACCTCCAGATTCTCGGAGACTCGATCAATTGCGCGTTGCATCAGTTCCTTCACCGATTCCCGCGAAATGCCCATGCGAACGGCGATGGCGCGATAGGTCAGGTTCTCGAACCGGTGCAACTGGAATGCCGCGCGTGCCCGTGGCGGCAGGTCGAGAATGGATTGCAGGACGCGCGCATATTCCTGACGTGCGGCGACGATCCGCTCGGGAGACAGATTGTCGGCGATTTCCGGCACATCTTCATACGGTGTCAGATGCAGGTGGCCACGGGCGCGGTCAGCCCGGTGCCGGCTGATCAGAATATGGCGGGCGACGGTGAACAGATAGCGCTCGACATTATCGATCGGCGATCGGATGCGTGCGGATTGCAGGCGCAGGAAAACATCCTGGACCAGATCGTCGACATCGACGGCGGCGGCACGCCGGCCGAAGAAGCGCCTCAGTCCGGGGCCATAGGTTGCGATCCAGGCCACGATGTCCTTTTCTCCACGGTTGTTGACAGGTTCCGTGACGGCTGTCGCGGGAGAGGGGGAGTCCGATGTCTTGACCATCCGTGGCGACCTCTCTTGTTTGCTTGACGTCGTTCCTTGGCGATGGGGGGGAATCATTGATCCGGGGCGGTTGGCGTCGTGTCCGTGGTGACGGGCCAGGCTATTCTGTCGCCAGCCTTTAACCCGCTGACGACAACAACGCCGTCCGGCGCGGCGCGCCCCAGGCGCACCCGTGCGCGTCGCGGCACCGCGGCGGCATCGGAGACGACCAGCAGGACGGGGCCCACAGGAGTGTCCTGAATGGCCTCTGGCGGCACGACCAGCGCATTTTCCTCGCGTGACGTCGTGATTACGACGTTTGCGGTCATGCCAACGCGCACACGCGTGACCAGGTCGGCGGGAATTGGATCCAGTCGGGCGCTGGCCGGAAAGATCGCTGTCGTTGCGGCCGGGTTGGCCATGCTGCCCTGACCAGCGATGGCACTGACCCGCCCCGGCAATGTCAGCCCGGGGAACGCGGGTCCGGTGACCTGTACAGGCATGCCTGGCAACACGCGCGGCAGGTCGGCCTCATCGAGGGTGAAGGCGACATCCAACTGGTCGGAGCGGGCGATGACGGCGATGCGCTGTCCGCGTGACACCCGGCTGCCGGCATGGGCCAAGTCCGGCGTTTCCGATCGGGCGCCCTCCGGGCGCACGATCACGCCGTCGGCAGGTGCCTTGACGATGGCGTTTTCACGTTGCCGCCGCAGGTCGTCGAGGTGCGCGCGAGCGCTCTCCCAAGCAAGAGCCACCTTGCGCTGCTGGGGGGGACTGCCGCGCGCCTGAGTTGCGGCCAGCTCCTCCCGAGCGGCTGCCAGTGCGGATTCAAGGTCGCGGCGCTGTTCGTCGAGCATATCGACTTCATTGCGCGGGATCAGGCCACGCGCCAGCAGTCCGCGGGCATCTTTGATGCGGCGGTCGAGAGCATCCAGATCGCTCTTTGCGGAGGCCAGCTGCCGGCGGGCACGGGCCATCTCCGGTCCGTGGCTCCAGCCAGCCACCATGTCGTGATTGTAGCCGGCCTCGATGGCGGCAATTTCGGCCTCGCTGATCTGGCGATCGATGCCGTGACTGTCGAGAACCGCCAGGATCTGGCCGGCGGACACGCGGTCTCCGAAGGCGAACCGGAGCGACTGGATCATGCTGTCGAAGGGCGCGAGCAGGTCCACTCGGTCGCCAGGCACCAGAGTGCCGGATACGCCCAGGGTCGTCATGAACGGACGCGGCCGGACCGTGGCGTATCGCATTGAGCCGGCAGTGGCGGCTGTGCCCGCGCCGGCGTCATCGGTGCGCTGCGCGCCCCCGCCCAGCGACGCAAGCAGGCCGAACGCCAGGGCGACCCGGAGCCTGGGTGAGCCGGATGGTGTCAATCGCCGGCGAAATCGATCTTCCATGTCTCAACCGTCCTTCCCGTCAGCTGGTCAAGCAGCGTCAGTGCGTTGAGGTACGTGATCTCGGCGGTCAGCGCCTGGATGTCGGCGGCGCGTAGGTCGGCCTCGATCGACAGCACCTCGAAATTCGACGCGCGACCGGCCTTCAATTTGTCGTGTGCGATGTCGAGCGCCTGCCGGGTCAAAGTGCGGGCCTGGCGGGCCAGCTCCAGTTGCTGCCAGTCCGCCTCGACGGACTGCGCGGCGTCCTGCACCTGGGCGACAACGGCCTGTCGCAGTTCCTCCAGCTGCAGAGCGGCGGTACGGACATTGATCTGGGCGCGCAATTCGCTTTGCCGCAGCGAGAAGTCGCCGAACGGTATGTTCAGTTGCAACCCCACCATCTGGCTGCTGGCACGTCCGGCGGGGCCGGCGATGTCAGGGGTGCGCTGGTGCTGAATTGACCCGTACAGAGAAAGATCCCACAGGCGGGCATTGCTGGCGACCGTCAGTGTCAGGCGCGCCTGTTCCAGTGCGTGTTCAAGTGCGAGCACATCCATGCGATTGGCAAGGGCGCCGGCCGACAGTTCAGAGATGTCGAGCGATTGATGGCTGGTCGGCTGCGACGTATCGACGACGACGCTGGTCTGCAGATCGAGCGCCAGCAGACGCAGCAGCGTGAGCTGGGCGGACGTTTGCTGCTGCCGTGCCTGCGACAGGGCGACCCGCTGGATCGCCTGGCGCGATTGCGCTTGCACGATGTCGGCGGCGGCCATGCGGCCCGCGTCGATCAGCAGGCGGCTGGTTTCCACCAGCGCGACCGTGCGCTGCAGGGAGGCATCGGCGAGATCGACCTGTCGCTGGGCCTGCACCAGTGATCGATAGGCCAGAATGATCGCTGTGATCGTGTCCGAGAAGGTGGCCTTCAGGGCCAGTTGGTTGATGATTTCCTGAAGCCGCGCCTGCTGCACGGGCGCACCCGCAATGGTGAACCCGGCCCCCTTCATCAGCGGCTGGCTTACCGTCAGCGAGCGCGTCTCGAAATCGCCACCATATCGACTGTCGGCAACACGCGACCACGAGGCGGCCACGGTGGCGCCGGTCGGTGACCGCCAGCGCATGGTCGGCGAAACACTGGTGCTGGTTGCGGTAGCGCCATCATCGCGCCGGGTCTCACCGCCGGTCAGGATGTCGACGCGCGGTACGAAGTGGCGGTTGGCCACCACCAGATCGAATTTCTGGGCTATCCGCGCCAGCCGGGCGGAGCGGATGGCACGGTTGTCGCGCAGACCCAGGGCGACCGCATCCTCAAGGCTGAGCCTCAGCGGCGCAGCGCGCCAGCCCGATGTCGTGTCGAGCGGCTGACGATCTACCGGAGATGCTGCCACGCCCGGCTGGCAGGGCGTCGCCAATGCCAGCAGCGCATAGGCCGCCAGTGTCGCACTCCGGCGGCCGCCGCGAAGGGGAGAACGATCATTCCGCACGCAGCGCCTCAATGGGGTCGAGGCGGGCCGCCTGACGGGCCGGCAGTAGTCCGGATATGATGCCCACGCCGGTCGCCAGGCCAATGCCGAGAGGCACCACATGGAATGGGAGATCGAATATCCAACCGGAGCCGCGAGCGACGATGTAGGCGACGGTGAGGCCCGAGAATAGACCAAAGGCCCCTCCTGCCATTGACAGCAGGGCAGCCTCGACGAGGAACAGCATCTGAATGTCGGCGGGCGTGGCGCCGATCGCGGCCCGCAGGCCGATCTCCCGACGCCGTTCAAGAACGCTCATCAGCATGACGTTCATGACCCCGATGCCGCCGACAGCCAGCGAAATGGCGCCGATGGCGGTCAGGAGGCGCGTGTGAACGGCCTTCTCGGCATTCATGGCGTCGACGAGCTGTCGCGCGCTCAGCGCATGTAGTGTGGCGCCGGGGCGGGCGAGTTCGATCACCAGACGCTGACCCAAGGTGTCTGCATCGGTGTTCGGTCGCATGGCGATCAGGGCGGTGCTGGGGGCGGGCCGATTGAGTAAGCGGCGTGCGCTGGCCGGCGGCACGAGGGCGGCATTGTTGAAATCGGTGGGATGCAGAGGGGTATAGGGCGTTGTTCGCAGGATGCCGACGACCGTGAAGACATACCGATTGAGGCGAACCATGCTGCCCACCCTCAGGGGGCGGCGGTCGCTCGACAAGGCCGCCGCCGCGTCGGCGCCGAGGACGATGGCAGTGGTGTCGTTGTCCGATGAGGCAAGGAAACGTCCGTGGGCGAGGTGCAGTCCGGCCAGCGGTCGCAATACCGGCGGCGCCGCTGCGATGCCAACGTGGGTGCGCTTGCCGCCATGACTTGCCTCGCCATTGCCCACCGTCAGGGCGACAGCCATGCGGATACTGGCGTGCCGGTCCGGCAAGCGGGCGATGGCGGCGGCGTCCAGCGCTGTGGGTGCCGGTCCCGCGGGAATTGCCTGAACCTGGAGGAGGTCGACCCCCATATCCCGGAAAAGCCGGAGCGTTTCGAGTTGCGCGATGTGACCCAGCGTCAACATCGTGACCACGGACGCGGTGCCGATGACGATGCCGAGCAGTGCCAGGCTCGCGCGCTGGCGTCGTTCCAGCAGGGACGCCAGGCATTCCCGCGCCAGAGCAAGCGGGATTGGCCGCGGTGCGGTCGCGATGCTCATGAGGTTACCTCGACAACGCGGCCGTCCAGCAGGGTGATCCGACGGTGGCACTGGCGGGCGAGCGCCTGGTCGTGCGTCACCAGGACCATGGTCAGGCCCTCCTGGCGGTTGATCCCGGTTAGCAGCGCCATGACTTCCGCCGCTGTGACACTGTCGAGGTTGCCGGTCGGCTCATCGGCCAGCAACAGGCGGGGAGAGCCCACCAGAGCGCGTGCCAGGGCAACGCGCTGTTGTTGGCCGCCGGAGAGCCGGGCCGGCGACTGCTCGGCTTTTTCCAGCAAGGCGAGGCGTTCCAGCAAGGCATGGGCGCGTCGCTTGCGTTCTGGCAGGTCTATTCCGCGATACTGGAGGGGCAGAGCGACATTCTGCCAGACCGACAGCCGCGGTAGCAGATGGAAGGACTGGAACACAAAGCCCAGCAGCCTGTTGCGTAATCTCGCCAGTGCCGCAGCGGACATCGTGCCGATGGGCTGACCGTTGATGGTGATGCAACCCGAAGTCGGGCGGTCGAGAAGTCCGGCGAGGTTCAGCAGGCTGCTCTTGCCGGAGCCGGAGGGGCCTACAATCGCGCAGAATTCGCCGTGCCGGATGTTGAAGGTCACCTGGTGAAGCACGGAGATAGCGTTCGGTGGGCGGCCAAACACCTTGTTTATGTCGTGGAACCCCAGCATTGGCTCTCCCCCAAAGAAGCCACTGCTTACATTTATGTCAATAAAATACAATCGCAAGTTATTTCTTGTCGATCATTTTGCAGTCATAAGATGTCCAATGATTCTGGTGTGTTGTCACGGTGACGGCGGTTCGCTTCAAGGCCGGTGTCGGCGAGCGGCAGGGCCCGCTCGCCGACTCGGTGGCGTGGAGGTGGTCGGCCCATGCACTCTATCCGCACAGTGGTCAGTCGGGGTGTGGTGGCCTGTGGAGGCAGCCGGCATCCATAAAGTTCCGGCGCCACCCGTATGGCCAGCGGGCGCGCGGCGCTGGAAATCCTGACACGCGCGGGTTGATCTGCAAGGCGCGTTTTGTGGGTGTCTTCGAGCCGGACACCACCAGGGAGGCGAACATGAAGATGCGGGCTGTCATAGCGTCTGTGGCGTTGATGTGGGGCGTGGGCGCGGGCGCGCAGACAGTGCCGCCGTTTCCCGACCAGCCGGAGCCTCCGGTGCCTGATTACGGGTCGGCCAGCGCCTGGGCCGCGAGGCCGGCGGCACCCGGGGCTAGCGCGACCGTACCCGGGGGCGCGTCCGCGGCGGCGGTCGCGGCCGCGGTCGACGTCTTTTACATTCACCCGACGACAATGCGCTCGACGACGCGCTGGAACCAGGCGCTGGCCGACAGCGCCATCAACGCCTGGACCGATGCCAGCGTCATTGCCCGTCAGGCCAGCATCTTCAACGGCTGCTGCCGGGTGTTCGCGCCGCGCTACCGCCAGGCAACCACGCTCGCCCTGTTCAACATGGCAGCCAGCGGCCAGAAGGCGTTCGACCTTGCTTACGGCGATGTCCTGCGCGCCTTCGACCACTATCTGCAGCATGACAACAACGGGCGACCCTTTGTTCTGGCAGGGCATAGCCAGGGCGGTTCGCACCTGTCGCGCCTGCTGGCGGACCGCATCGACGGTACGCCGCTGCGACGGCAGCTGGTGGCGGCCTATGTCGTCGGCATGAACGTTGCCGAGGGTGATTTCTCCCGCATGTACAAGTCCCTTGTCGTTTGCGAGACGCCAAGGCAGACCGGGTGCGTCGTCGGCTGGAACGCGCTGCTGCCGACGGCAGACCTGGCTGATTTCGCCAGGCGCTCTGAGCAGCGCTATATTGATCGTCATGGGGATGACGCCGGCAAGACGACGCTGTGTGTCAATCCGCTGACGTTTGATCGCCGGCAGCCGGTCGCGGCCGCTGCGCGCAGTCTGGGCGCGGTGCCCGGCGAGCCGGGTGCGCAGGCGGTGGCGCCGCTGGTCGCTGGCAAGGTGGCGGCCCGCTGCGAGCAGGGCGCGCTGGTGGTCGAGCCGGACGCCGCGCTGGCACTGCCGCCGCTACCGGGTGGCAGCATGCACTATCATGATTTCGGCCTGTTCTACGCCGACGTGCGGGAGAACGCGAAGCAGCGCGCCGAGGCGTTTATCGCCGCCCGCCGCACTGCCAGGTGAGCGATAGCCCGTTCCTGCTGATCGCGCTGGCCCGACACCGGCTTGCGCCACGGAGACCCTGATATCGGTGATCCAACTGTCCGACTGGTGGAGTGAGGCGCGCCTCCGGCGGTGATCACCGGCCCGGTGAGGCAGAGTCTGGCGCCACCGGAATTTGCGCCAAGAGGGGGGAGCCCATGATCCGTCGCGCCTTTGCCGATCTGCCGCATGGGCAATTACACTATCGCACGGCCGGAGACGACAGCACGGCGTTACCGCTGCTCGTGCTGCATCCCTCGCCGGGCAGTGGCCGGCAGATGGTGTCGCTCGTCAGTGCCCTGGCTGGCGACCGCCGGGTTCTGGCACCCGACACGCCGGGTCACGGCGATAGCGCGCCCTTGGCCATGGTGTCGCCCACAATGCAGGACTATGCCCGCACGATGCTGGACTTTCTTGACGTGTCGGGGATCAGCCGTTGTGACGTCTTTGGCAGCCACACCGGCGCGGCCATCGCCCTGGAAATGGCCATTCTGGCACCGCATCGCGTCGGCCGGGTGATCTGTGAAGGCCTCGGTGTGTTCTCGCCGGAGCAGCAGGCGCAGTTCCTGGAGCATTATGCCCAGCCGTTCACGCCGGATCTCGACGGCGCCTATCTGGCACGGGCCTTCCAGTTCTGCCGCGACCAGTATCTGTTCTATCCCTGGTTCGATCGCCGGCAGGAAGCCCGTCGCACCGGCGGCCTGCCGCCCCCGGATCATTTCCATGCCTGGCTGGTGGAAGTGCTGAAGGCCGCCGAGACCTACCATCTGGCCTATCGCGCGGCGTTCAGCTGGCCGGCCCTCGAACGGCTGCCGGTCGTGCCCAGGCCGGTGCTGATGTGTTCGGCGGCCGATGACCCGTTGTTCGACTGCACCCGCGACAGCACGGCCTTGCTGGCGGATGCATCCTTCGCGGCCCTGCCGTGCTTTGCCGATCCGGACTTCGATGCCACCCGCCGCGCGGCGTATCTCGCGTTTCTGGAGGGCTGACCGCATGACGCTGACAATACTCACCCTGCTGCACCTGCTGATCTTCACCTACTGGCTGGGGGGTGACCTGGGCGCCTTCTATGCTTCTTCCTTCCTGACCGATCGCCGGCGCACGGTGCCGGAACGTCTGCTGGCGCTGAAGATCATCAACAATGTCGACATGGCGCCGCGGACCGCGCTCATCCTGGCCTTGCCTACCGGCTTGCTGCTGGCGGCGGAGAAGGGCTGGCTCGCGTTGCCGGCGCCGGTGCTGGCGGGCGTGACCGTTCTCGCTCTGGCGTGGCTGGCGCTGGCCTGGCGGGTGCACATGGCCCATGGCGCGGCCGAGGGCGCGCGCAAGCTTGATCTTGCCGTGCGCTGGCTGATGCTGGCGGGGCTGGTCGGTACGGGTCTGGCCACGCTGGCCGGCCTGCTCGCCTTGCCGCTGTTTCTCGGCCTCAAGATGCTGGCGTTGGCCGGCTGCATCGCGCTGGGCGTGCTGGTGCGGGTGTTGCTGGTGCCGCTGGTGCCGGCGGTCCGCCAGATGGCCGCCACCGGCGCCACCGACCAGACCGACGCGGCGATTGCCGGTGTCATCGCCCGGACGCGGCCGGCGGTGATGGGCATCTGGGTGTTGCTGCTGGCCGCGGCGGTGCTCGGGCTGGCGACGCCGGCCTGAGCGGGGCGGGGCTTCCCCGCCTAGGCGGCCTCGATTACCTCCAGCAGCGCGCCTTCGGGTGTCTTGAGCACGCCACAGCGCTTGCCGCCATAGAGCGGGCCGTCGCGCACCACTGGCGGGCTGAACCACGCGACGTCGAGGGCGTCGAAATCGGGATGGAAGATCGAGCAGATGGCGACGCCCGGTGGCAGCGCACCGGGATGGCAGGGGCGCTCGGTGGCGGCCGCCGGATACTGGTCGAACTCCAGGAAGACATCACCCTGCCAATTGGCGGTGACGATTTCGTGCAGGTCGGTCATCGGCAGGTCGAACGCCTTGGCGATCATGGTGTAGCGGATGGCCATGGGGTCGGTGACCGCCAGGCGCAAATTCTCGGCGAACCACGCCGTCGTCGCCCGCATGTCGGGGCAGGCGAGCACGAGGATGAACAGCTTGTCGATCAGCGATCCCGGGCGCGGCAGGCCGCTGTCGGGATCGTCGGTGGTGATTTCCGTCAGGTACACCGTCTCCTGGTCCGGGCCGCGCACCTGCATCGGGTGAATGGTGGGAATGCCGGCGATTTTGGTCGGCGGACCGATCACCTCGAACGGCGATTGCAGCATCCGTTCGTTGACCGCCATCACGTCCTGCACGCAGATCTCGATGGCCGCCCAGCCGTAGGTCCGGATCGGCCGATAGTCGGGCACCGGGTCGCCTTCGACGAAGCGAAGGAAGACGTCCGCACCCGAGGCCGGCCGGCAGATGGCATAGCGTCGTCCGGCGCTGGCCGGCGTGCCCCAGGCGTCTGCCAGTTCGGCTGGAAGCGTTCCCTGCTCCGCGATCGCATAATCCAGCCAGGTGGTGAAGCGCGCGACCGTGGCGTCGAGATCGGTGACCGTCAGGGTGGCGCCGCGCAGCAGGTTCATGTCATCTCCAGCCGGATTGAGTCAGGCGACAGGGAATGCGGATACGGCCATCGTTCCATACGGCCGAGGGCCTGCTGCCAAGTGTCGTGCGGCTCCTGCCTGCTGTGCGGATAGTCGCCATCAAGCAGGTGGGGGCGGGGCGGCGCCGTCCCTAGTTGTAGGGCACGCTGGCCTGTCGGTCGCCTCGTCAATACCGTGTTGAAAGTTGATCCTATGCAGCATCGCACCATCAGTGGGAAAATTCTCTACACCTCACGCAAGCCCGAACGCATGGGCGAGGAGCGCGGCCGGGAGTATTTCACCTTCACCGTCCATGGCGACGGCAAGCGCACCATGCGCGCCCGCTGCGAGATCGAGGAACCGCATCCCACCGTGCTGCGGGACATCACCTACTCGCTCGACGAGAACGACATGCCGATGGACTGCTTCGTACGCCTGACCATTGGCGACAAGTTCATGGGTTCGGGCCTGTTCATTATCCGCGACGGCTATGTGGAGTGCGAAAGCTATGGCCCGTCCATCGGCCGCATCTCGCAGCGGATGAAGATCGTGGGCAGCTTCGACGGCTTTGGCACCCACCCGATCCAGGGCGACGCCTACATCACCAAGAAGCTTGATCTGTCGCGTGGGCCGCACGTCCACCAGCTGCGCACTTTCCTGCCGTCGCCGGATCATCGGGGCGCGACGCCGCCACTGATTGCCGAGGCCAACATCCAGCTGGCCTATATCGGCGAGGAGACCGTCACGGTGAAGGCGGGCACCTTCGATTGCCGCCATTTCCGCTTCACCGACGAGCATGGCGGCATGGCCACCGACAAGGGTGGCCATCCTCCTTACGACCTGTGGGTGACGGCTGATGAGGACGCCATCTTCATCCAGGGCGGCGTCGGCGGTTACATGCAGACCTGGTACGAACTGGTCGAGCTGAGCCGCTAGCGACGGTGCTTCCGGCGGGTGGCGATGCGCGACCCGCCGGCAAGTGTTTCAGGGTCTGGGCTGCGGTTGCGGCAGGACCTCGCCTGGCTGGCGCCGGATTCCCCCGATCAGCAGGTTGGGCAGCTTGCTGTTGTCCCAGTCCACCGTCTTGGGTGGTGTGGGGCCAAGCCGCAGGGCGACGATGCCGGTCGCGCGCGACACATAGATAGTCTGGTTGCTGTTGCCGTCGAACAGGAACAGGTCGCGGTCGAGATAGGGCTCGCTGTGCAGCACTTTCGGGCCGGGGCTGTCTGGCGCGCCGAAGCCGCGCCGCTCCACATAGGGGCCGGCCACCCAGACGCCCAGTCCGTAGTGCGGATTCTCCGGGGTGCCGCGCGCCATCTGGTCGACGAAGCCCGCCGGCAGCAGGCGTTCGCCGTTCACCATGCCATCGTTCAGCAGCAGAATGCCAAGCCGCAGCCAGCTCTCCGCCGGCAGCGTCATGCAGCATCCGGAGTGCGCGAGGCCACCGGCACGATCGACCCAGATTTCGCCGCCGGCCGCCCCGATCGGGGCCAGGACTTCCCGGCCGATGAAGTCGGCGTAGCGTTGCCGCGTGGCGCGTTCGAGCACGATCGCCACCAGCTCGGATGTGGCGTTGCTGTAGCCGTAGCGGGTGCCGGGCGGATGCAGCAGAGGGTAGTTGTGGATCAGGTGCCAGCCGTGATCGGGGTCGAGATAGACCCGGTTGATCGGGTGGTCAGGATCGGCGCTGAACATCTGCTCCAGCAGGCCGGTGCGCATGTCCAGCAGGTGGCGGATCAGGATGGTGGCCTTGGGGGTGCCCCGCCACTCCGTGATATAATCGGCCACTGGCGTATCGAGCGACCGAAGGTGCCCCAGCGCCAGTGCCCGGCCGACCGCGATCGCGGTCAGTGGCTTGGAGAGCGACTTGGAGACCAGCTGGGTATCGGCGGTTGTGGCACCGAAGTAGTCGGCCCGTTCGAGCGCGCCATGGCGCCAGACCAGGAAGGCCGATGAACTGGCGGCGGCGGCATAGGCGGACGCGGCGGCCAGCGCATCGCCGCGGATGGTGGTGGTGTTCGCCGGTCGCTGGGGCAGGGGCTGGGGCGTTGTCGCGCCGGGCACGGCTTCCATGGGCGCGTACTGGGTGAAGATGCCGCCGGCCTTCATGGTCGCCTCGAAGCGGGCGCGATAGAGCGCCGCCAGCTCGTCGCTGGTGAGCGGCGTCGTGGTGGCTGCCGCCATGCCGGCGATGACAAGGACGGATGCGAGGGCATTCATGGCGGTCTCCCCTTTCCTGGTCTTTCCTGAATGTCGGCGGAACCCAGGCGTCGCCGCCTTTTGCACACATTGGTGGCGGGATCAGTACAGCGGTGCCGCCATGCCGCAAACAACGACTCGACCTTCTGTATCCGACAGGCGACCATGACGGGCGGCCTCTGGCCGCCTGCCTAGAAATCGATGCCGCGCAGCGTCGGCGTGTCCAGCATGCTCCGGTTGAACGCGGCTGGTGTGGCGCATGTCATGCCGTCACGGGCGTTAGGCTTTATTCACGCAGGCGAGATAGGGGGCGCGGACGATGGCGGCGGCAGCGACCATGTTGGTGAGTGCCTGCCGGACCTCCTCCCAGCGGCGCGTCTTGAGGCCGCAATCCGGATTGACCCAGAGTTGCCCCGCAGGGAGGCACCGGCCGGCCCGTTTCAGAAGATCGACCATTTCAGCCACCGTCGGTATGCGCGGCGAATGGATGTCGTAGATCCCTGGCCCGATTTCGCTGGGGTACTGATAGGTCACAAAGGCATCCAGAAGTTCCATCTTTGAGCGTGCGGTCTCGATGGAAATCACATCGGCATCCATGGCGCTGATCGCGCCGATGATGTCGTTGAACTCGGAATAGCACATATGGGTGTGAATCTGGGTTTCCGGCCGGACGCCGGAGGCGGTGATGCGGAAACATGCGACCGCCCAGTCGAGATAGCCTTGCCAGTCACGGCGTCGCAAGGGCAGGCCCTCGCGCAGGGCGGCCTCGTCGATCTGGATGATCGCGGCGCCAGCGGCTTCCAGGTCAGTCACTTCATCGCGCATGGCGAGCGCGATCTGGCGGCAGGTCATCGCGCGCGGTTGATCGTCACGCACGAATGACCATTGCAGGATCGTCACCGGTCCTGTCAGCATACCCTTTACCGGACGTTGGGTGAGGCTCTGGGCGTACCGCCACCAGTCGATGGTAATCGGTCCGGGTCGCCTGACATCGCCGTAGATGATTGGCGGCCGGACGCAGCGCGAGCCATAGCTTTGCACCCAGCCCTGACGAGTAAACGCGAACCCGGAAAGCTGTTCGCCAAAATACTGCACCATGTCGTTGCGCTCGAATTCGCCATGCACCAGCACGTCGAGTCCGATTTCCTCCTGCCAGCGGATCGCCCGCTCGGTTTCCGCCCTCAGGAACTCCGTGTAGCCGGCATCGTCCAGCTCGCCCTTTCCGTGCGCGGCCCGGGCGTTGCGTACCTCCGCGGTCTGCGGGAAAGAGCCGATCGTGGTGGTCGGAAGTGGTGGCAGATCCAGGATCGACCGCTGAAGTTTGATGCGGTCTGAAAAGGCGACAGCACGTTTTGCATAGTCGGGGGTAGTCTGCATCAGGCGATCGCGGACCAGCCGGTTGTTGGTCAGCGAGGACATGCGGCGACCGGCGATAGAATCCGCATTGGCGGCCAGCTCGGCGGCGATGATGTAGCGCCCCTCGGACAGGCCGAGGCTGAGCACGGACAACTCTTCCAGTTTCTGCACAGCGAACGCCAGCCAGTCCTTCACGTTCGCATCGAGCTTTGTTTCGAGCGAAAGGTCGATCGGTGTGTGCAGCAGCGAGCAGGAAGGAGCGATCTGTATATCGCCGCGGCGTCTCGCCATGGGTTCGTAGCGGTCGAGCAACGCCGTCAAATCCGCCTTCCAGACGTTGCGGCCATCGATCACGCCAAGCGACAGTACAAGATCATGCCGTGCGTTCGCCAGCACGGCGTCGAGCTGCTCAGGCGCACGGACAAGATCGATATGAAGGCCGGCGACCGGCAGTGATAGCGCGGTTTCGAGGTTGTCGCCCAGGGTGCCGAAATAGGTCGTCAGCATCAGCTTGATGCCATCTACAGACGTCAGGTCGGCATAGGCCTGGCGGAACGCGGTGCGTGCGTCG
Organism: Parapedomonas caeni; assembly: GCF_041060555.1. Taxonomy (NCBI): domain Bacteria; kingdom Pseudomonadati; phylum Pseudomonadota; class Alphaproteobacteria; order Sphingomonadales; family Sphingosinicellaceae; genus Parapedomonas; species Parapedomonas caeni. Next base: position 42,851 of record NZ_JBEUDS010000024.1, read on the forward strand.
TCGTCGAGATCAAGGACGAGCGCCGGCTCGTCGATCTGAACCCAATCCGCGCCTGCCGCGCGCAGGCGGGTCAGTAGCTCGATATAGACCGGCAGGAGTTCGGATAGCAGTGACAGCGGCTTGACGCTGTCATGCGCTGATTTGGCGAGTAACAGCCAGGTGACAGGGCCGAGAATCACTGGCCGGGTATGGTGCCCCAGGGCGCGGGCTTCGCGGAAATGGTCCACGGGCTTGGTGCTGCTCAGCGTGAAACGCTGACCTGGCGACACCTCCGGTACCATGTAGTGATAATTGGTGTCGAACCACTTGGTCATTTCCTGTGCCGGCACGTCTCCAGATGCCCCGTGGCCGAGATCGCGCCCATGGCAGCAGCCAGAGTGCTGCTGTTGCGTGTGTGTGCCGCGCGCCATCGCAAAGTAGACATCAAGTGAGTCCGGCTCACCCAGCGGGCGGTAAATTTCGGGGATGGCACCCACCATGACGCTGGTGTCCAGAACCTGATCGTAGAGCGAAAAATCATTGCTGGGGATGATGTGTACGCCGGCGGCTTTCTGGCGGTCCCAGTTGGCGGCGCGTAGCTGGGCGGCGCTATCCAGCAGCTGGGCCTGATCGAGGGTGCCAGCCCAGTAGGCCTCCAGGGCAGACTTGAGTTCTCGGCGGTGGCCGATACGGGGAAATCCAAGATTAGCGGCGACAACAGACATAAAATCTCCTTCGGCACTGCCGTTGGCGTGCCGTTCAAGAAATGACAAAGGGAAGGGAGGTGAGGCGCGCCGTGTCAGGCCATTGTGTCAGGACAAGGCGCGCCACCGCATTCGATACGCCTCGACATTGATGGCGACCGGACAGCTGGTGGAACGCAGTGCGGAAAATGACATCGACCTATCACCTGATTGCCGGGCGGGGAGGTCGAGCCGTGGGCGCGCGAACGAAATTCACATCCGCATCGCCGGAGGGATGGGAGGGACGAGCGTTGTTTTCGCGCGGTCCACCGGAGGCACCCCCGTCCGAGGAACGTTATCGCGTCGCAGGCAGGTCTCCTGGCTCACGGGTCGTCACGTCGGTTCCAGCCTTCCCGGCGCCCTCGGTCGCCAGTGACATGAAAATCGGAACCGCCGCTCGCCGCTCACAGTTGCGGGGGCAGCGCCGGAATCCGTCCTGCGAGGACGTCACCGGCTTCCCGTCTTAGCCCCTTCGCCAGTTCGGCGTCGGGGAACCTCGACGCATCACTACAAGCATGACGCGCGGGCGGCGTCAAGAAGAATATAAAGAATTCTTTATGCGATTGGCGGTTGCAGGGGTGACGCTGGACGCCTGTGCGGAGCGGTGATGGTAGCGGCGCGAGTGTGGCATGGCTGCCGGGACTGCAGACTTCGCGGTCTTCGCAGTTTTACGGGGGCGCCATGCACGCTGTTCGCCGTTTCAGTCATTTCGCGTCCGCAGTCCGCGTGGTTGATTCGTTCAATCAAAGGAGGTTTTACCATGACAGACTCCCCGGACATCGCCAGCGTGCCTGAAACGCGTCTTTGCGACATGGTATTCCCCGAGCAGGCCAATCATTATGGCACCTTGTTTGGCGGCGCGGCGCTTAATCTGATGGGCAAGGCCGCGTTCATCGCCGCCAGCCGGCATGCCCGGGCGCCCGTCGTCATGGCCTCGGCAGACAAGGTTACCTTCCATCATCCGGTGGTAGTCGGCCAGCTGGTGGAATGTCATGCCTGGGTTTCGCGTTCCGGGTGCTCGTCGATGACCGTCGAGGTATCGGTGATTTGCGAGACGCTGGCCAGTGGCGATCGTTCGCCGGCGATGCAGGGCCGGTTCGAGATGGTGCGGGTCGACGGACAGGGGCGTCCCTGTCCGATCATTCGTCGCTGACCACGGCGGCACCACGATGGTGGCAGCAGCTTCGCAGACTTCGCCGATTTGCAGGATCAACGCGCCGGATATTCGCTGTTTCAGCCATGTTCTCGCTGGATGCGGATCTCCATAACAGCGGCATGTTTGCGAATGCCTCTCTTCCTGGTCTCCATCTGCCGACGCGCATGACGATGATTGCTGCCGCGACGGCTCACCGCACTGACGGCGGCGCATGCAAGCCGGCGTGCGATGGCCCTGCATATTCCCAACTCTCTCTGCTGACGAAAGATGAACCCTCATGAAGTTGCATGATGTCCGTACCTACAAGTCCGCGGAGCTGCTGGCCCGCGAGGATCAGCTGGCCTGGAAGCTGGCTGCGGTCGCCACCGACCCCGTTGCTGTCGACGCGGATGTCGCCGAGATGATCGGCAATCGCATTATCGACAACGCGGCGGTCGCCGTCGCGTCCCTGGCACGCCGGCCGATCCGTTCGGCACGGGCCCAGGCGCTCGCACATCGGGTCAACGGTCGATCCACCAATCTCGGCGCGCTGCTGCTGGGATTGGGTGACGATGTGCGTGTGTCCCCGGAATGGGCGGCGTGGGCCAACGGTGTGGCAGTGCGGGAACTGGACTTTCATGATACCTTCCTGGCTGCCGACTACAGCCACCCCGGCGACAATATTCCGCCAATTCTGGCCGTGGCTCAGGCCAAGGGCCTTGATGGAAAGGCGCTGATCCGGGGTATTGCCGCCGGCTATGAGTTGCATGTGAATCTGGTGAAGGGCATCTGCCTGCATGAGTACAAGATCGACCACATCGCCCATCTGGGGCCGTCGGCGGCCGGCGGTATCGCGGCCGCGCTGAACCTGCCCACCGAAATTGCCTATCAGGCGATTCAGCAGGCGCTTCACATCACCACCACCACGCGCCAGTCACGCAAGGGCGAGATATCGTCCTGGAAGGCTTATGCGCCAGCCTTTGCCGGCAAGATGGCCATTGAAGCGGTCGACCGCGCCATGCGTGGCGAAGGGGCGCCATCGCCGGCCTATGAGGGCGAGGACGGTTTCATCGCCTGGTTGCTCGGCGGTCCGACGGCGCGCTATCAGGTCCCGCTGCCCGCCAAAGGTGAGTCCAAAAGGGCGATTCTCGAGACCTACACCAAGGAATATTCCGCCGAGTACCAGAGTCAGGCGCTGATCGACCTTGCCCGTCGCATGGGGCCAAGGATCGGTGATCTTGCCCAGGTGGCATCGATCGTCATTCAAACGAGCCATCACACCCATTACGTCATTGGCACCGGGGCCAACGACCCGCAGAAAATGGATCCCAACGCCAGCCGTGAGACGCTGGACCATTCGATCATGTACATCTTCGCGGTGGCACTTGAGGACGGCGGCTGGCATCACGAACGCAGCTACGCACCGGAGCGTGCCCGGCGGCCGGAAACGGTGGCGCTGTGGCAGAAGATCCGTACTGTCGAGGACACCGCATGGACCCGCCGCTATCACGCGCCGCCACCTGATAGGGCCTTTGGCGGCAGGGTGGTTGTCCGTCTTCAGTCCGGTGTCATCATTGAGGATGAGCTGGCGATTGCCGATGCGCATCCGCTGGGCGCTCGGCCTTTCGCTCGGCCCCAGTACATCGAGAAATTTCTTTCGCTTACCGATGGCATCGTGACGCCCAGTGAACAGGAACGCTTCCTGGAACAGGTGGCACGATTGCCGGACTTGTCGGCGGGCGCGGTCGCGCGGCTCAATGTCGTTGTCGATCCGTCGAAGTTGGGGGCCGATGCGCCCGCCGGCATTTTCTGATCCACGGGAGGAGATGTACAATGTCGCAGGTCGCCAGGCCGAAGAAATCCGTGGCGCTTTCAGGTATTGTTGCTGGCAACACGGCGTTGTGCACGGTCGGCCGTGCCGGCAACGATCTACACTACCGGGGTTATGACATTCTCGACTTCGCCGAGTCGGCGGAGTTTGAGGAGATCGCCCACTTGCTGGTCCATGGTGACCTGCCGACCGCCGCGCAGTTGTCGGCCTACAAAGCCAAGCTGCACGGGCTAAGGGGGTTGCCGCATTCAGTGAAGGACGCGTTGGAGGCCTTGCCGGCGGCGGCCCATCCCATGGATGTCCTGCGGTCCGGCGTCTCGGCACTCGGGTGTGTGTTGCCGGAGCCATCTGAACACAATGCGCCTGATGCCCGAGATATTGCCGACCGGTTGCTGGCATCGCTGGGGTCGATCCTGCTCTACTGGTATCATTTCGCGCATCACGGCCGCAGAATCGAGGTGGAGACAGACGACGATAGCACCGGTGGGCATTTCCTGCGTCTGCTGCACGGAAAAACGCCGCGCCCAAGTTGGGTTCGGGCGATGCATACATCGCTTATTCTTTATGCAGAGCATGAATTCAACGCCTCGACCTTCGCCGCGCGGGTTATCGCCGGTACCGGCTCTGATATGTATTCGTGTATCGGCGGGGCCATCGGTGCCTTGCGCGGACCCCGACATGGAGGGGCGAATGAGGTTGCCCATGAAATTCAGAAGCGCTACGCGACGCCCGACGAGGCCGAGGCCGATATTCGCCGTCGGATCGACGCGCGTGAGGTTGTCATCGGCTTCGGCCATCCGGTCTACACGATATGCGATCCCCGCAACGTCGTCATCAAACGTGTCGCAAAGGCGCTTGCCGAGGAGACTGGCGCGCGGCGTCAGTTCGCGATTGCCGAGCGAATCGAGCAGGTGATGGGTAATGCGAAGAAAATGTTTCCCAATCTCGATTGGTTCTCGGCTGTCTCCTATAATCTGATGGGAGTGCCGACCGCGATGTTCACACCCCTGTTTGTGATCGCACGGACCTCCGGCTGGACTGCGCATGTGATCGAACAACGCCAGGACAACAGGATCATTCGTCCGTCCGCCAACTATGTTGGACCGGAAGGCCTCGCTTTCGTGCCGCTTGCCGAGCGCGGCGACTCCCATCCGGCATAAGGAAAAGCCATGCCCTATCTGATCGCGGATCAACTGCCCCGGGGCAGTGCCGGCCAGCGCTTTCGCGCGCTACTCGCCCGGCCACAGATTCTCCGGCTGCCGGGTGCTCATAATGGCCATGCGGCGTTGCAGGCCCGGCAGGCCGGGTTCGAGGGGCTGTATCTCTCGGGTGCCGCAATGACAGCCAGCATGGGGTTGCCGGACCTGGGCATCATTACCGTCGACGAGGTGAGCTTTTTCGTTCGCCAGATCGTGCGTGCCTCTGGCTTGCCGCTGCTGGTTGACGGCGACACCGGCTATGGCGAGGCGCTGAACGTCATGCACATGGTGCGCACCTTCGAGGACGCGGGGGCGGGTGCCGTGCATCTGGAAGACCAGGTGCTGCCCAAGAAGTGCGGGCATCTCAACGGTAAAGCGCTCGTCAGCATGCAGGACATGGCCGCCAAGATCGCCGCCGCAAAAAAGGCCAGCCGCGATATCGTGATCGTCGCCCGCACCGACGCCGCCGGCGTCGAGGGAGTGGAGGCGGCGGTTGCCCGGGCGCGTTGCTATCTGGAGGCTGGCGCCGATGCGATCTTTCCTGAAGCGCTTGTCACCCGTGAAATGTTCGAGCACTTTGCTCGATCCCTGCCAGGGGTGCCATTGCTTGCCAACATGACCGAGTTTGGCAAGACGCCGTTCTTCACCGCCAGCGAGTTCGAGGCAATGGGCTACAGGATGGTGATATGGCCGGTGTCGTCCTTGCGGATCGCCAACAAGGCGCAGGCCCGGCTTTACGCCGCGATTGCCCGGGACGGCGGGGCGCACAACATGATCGATGACATGCAGACCCGCGCTGAGCTGTACGACATCATCGGCCTGCATGACTATGAGGCCCTGGACTCCTCGATTGTCAGAACGGTGATACCCGAGCGGCCGCCGGCGGCCTGAGCCATTGGGTGCCGCCCAGATTTTCTGTTATCCATTGTCGTCGAGACTCGACGAATTCGCAATATCCGCACTATGGTGGGGGGCGGAGAGGGCCATTATTTGCATTAATTTGCGGCATGATGGTCGGCTGTGGAGATTGTGCGAATTTTGCAAATATCGAGATGTCCATGCGGAAAGCTTTCATGGGTGTGCGGCTGCGGCGATTGCGTGAGGAGCGCAACCTCAAGCAGGTCGACCTTGCCCATGCGTTGGGCATCTCGCCCAGCTACCTCAATCAGCTGGAGCAGAACCAGCGACCGCTGACGGTACCGGTGCTGTTGAAGATCAACGCCGCCTTTGGCGTCGATGTGCAACTGTTCTCGGAAAACGAGGAAACAAGGCTGATCACGGAGCTACGCGACGCGCTCACTGATGGTCCGGAGGCGATCTCGATGGCCGAGATGCGCGAGCTGGCGGCCAACATGCCGGCGGTCGGCCGGACGCTGGTGGCGCTCCATCGGCGCTATCGCGACGCTGTCGAGCGCGCTGAGGCCATGGCCGCTCAGCTGGGTGACGACTGGATTGCCGATGGTCCGGCGCGTCTGTCATTCGAACAGGTGCGCGACTTCTTCTATGCCAGACATAACCACATCGAGCCGCTCGATGAGGCCGCGGAACGGCTTTATCGCGAGGCAGGGCTTGGCCCGCGCCTGGTGCATCGCGGGCTCGTGACCTGGCTCCATGACAGGCATGGCGTCCATGTAGTCTGGATGGAAAGCGACGGTGCTCAGCGGCGCTACGATCCGGCGACGCGGACGTTGTACATCTCGGCCCATCTCAGGCAGGGCCAGCAGGCCTTTCAGATGGCGACGCAACTGGCCTTTCTGGAGCTCGGCGACGTCATTGATCAGCTGACGGACAGCCGCATTCTGGTGGGCGATGATGCGCGGCGGCTGGCACGCGTGGGGCTCGCCAATTATTTCGCCGGAGCGCTGCTGTTGCCCTATCGGGATTTTCTTACGGCGGCCGAGGCGAATGCCTATGACATCGAGAAGCTCGGCCGTCGGTTCGGGGTCGGCTTCGAGACCGTTTGCCACCGGCTGTCGACGCTGCAGCGGGCGGATGCGCGTGGCGTGCCGTTTTTCTTCGTTCGCGTCGACAGGGCGGGCAACATTTCCAAGCGGCAGTCGGCCACTGATTTCCACTTCTCCCGCGTTGGCGGTAGTTGTCCGCTGTGGAATGTTTATGAGGCGTTCGCCCAGCCTGGCCGCGTCCTGACGCAGATTGCACAGATGCCCGATGGCCGGACCTATCTGTGGATCGCGCGCACTGTCGGGCACGGTAGCGCAGGTTACGGCATGCCTGGAAAGACCTTCGCGATCGGGCTGGGTTGCGATATCAGGCACGCCCACCGGCTGGTCTACGCGCGCGGACTGGACATCGCCGTTCCGGCCGCGGCGACGCCGATTGGCGCCGGCTGTAAGGTTTGTGAGCGTGCAACTTGTCCACAGCGCGCGTTCCCCGCCATCGGTCGTGCCGTCGCCGTCGACGAGACCGTCAGTACCACCACGCCCTATCCCATGGCTTGAGCGGCCGGAGGTTTGCGGCTCATGGCGGCAGACTCGCTGCCTGTCTGCCCTGACGCCTGGTTGGGCGTGATGTGCTGGCCGCGCGCCGGCGTTCAACAGCGTCTTCGCTTCTGAACGGGGCTGATTCCGGCGCCAGTTACCTCGCCGTCGGCTCCGACCCCGCCCCCCACGACCCTCGTCGGCGCCCTCGGGCATCAAGAGGGCGGATCACATGGTCGGCGCGCTGGAACCCACACCAAATGTCCGTCGTCGCGCGCTGATCAGCCCGGCAATGCCGGCTGGCACGGCGACCAATGCTCCCCGTTGAACCACGTCGCGGGGCACGATCCGATTTCCGGACAGCACCGGATACCGGACGGCAGGCGATGGTGCCCACGGTCGGACTCGAACCGACACGACCCGCGAGGATCGAGGGATTTTAAGTCCCTTGCGTCTACCATTTCGCCACGTGGGCCGGGCACCGGCCGTGGCGTCCTTATAGGAAGGGAGGCGGGGCGAGGGCAAGCCGCCCGGTCACCGGCCGTGGAGGCCGGCCACTGGGGTCCGGATCATGCCGGTTCAGTCGTCGGGATTGTCATAGGGAACGTAGCGAACCTCGCGGTCGCGGTCCTTGCTCTTGGTGGTGGCGAGGATCGCCGCCAGCCCGAGCACGCCCAGGCCGATGCCCAGCGCCACCTCGCCGTCATTGTCCTTCTTGTGCCGGTGGTGGCGGTAGGGATCGCCGTAATAGTAGTTGCGGCGGTAGCGGTCATTGTCGCGATAGACATAGACGGTGCGGCCGCGCTCGTAGCGGTCATGGCGGTCCCGGTCATGGCGGTCCCGATCATGGCGATCGCGGTCATGGCGATCGCGGTCCGAGCGATCCCAGCCACGGCCATGGCCCGGATCGGCGAAGGCCGGCGCCGCCGCCGTGTTGGCAATGCTCGCGACGAGCAGGGCAGAGATGGTCCTGGTCAGGGGGCGCATGATGAAACCTCCGTTACCTGATGGTGACACAAGGTAACAACTTTGGCCCTGAACCGGGGCTGAATGGCGAATTATCCGGCTACAAGGGATCGAATGATTGCTATCCATGCCGGACAGCCCGCCGGCGACGGCACAACCGAGGAGCTTTCCATGCCGACCGATCCGCCACCCGACATCGACGCCGGTGTCGCCGGCCCGTCCGAGGCCCGCCTGGCGCGGCTGGAGGCGCGGGTGCGCGACCTGGAGGACCGGGAGGCGATCCGCGACCTGATCGCCGCCTACGGGCCGGCCGCCGACAGCGGCGATTGCGCGGCGGCCGCCGCCGCCTGGGCGGCCGATGGCAGCTATGACATCGATGGCTTCGGTATCGTCGAGGGGCCGGCCGGCATCGCGGCCATCCTCGAAGGCGCGCATCACCAGCAGCTCATCGCCGGCGGCGCTGCGCATGTGCTGAGCCCGCTCGCCATCACCCTGTCCGGCGACACGGCGACGGCGGTTGGCTATTCCTGCGTGTTCCGTCACACCGGCGACGGGTTCGAGGCGCACCGGGTCGCCGCCAATCGCTCGACGCTGGTGCGCGCCGACGGCCAGTGGCGGATCGCCCGCCGCGTCAACCGGCTGCTCAACGGCGCCGAGGCCGCCCGCGCCCTGCTGCGCCCCTGAGCCCTCGGCGCTCTCCGCCGCCCGGCAGGCAGCGCCCGCGCCGGCGTTGCCGGGCGGGGTGACGGGTACGCGACACGGGTCCAGCAGACCCGACAACACACGCACGCGCCAGCAACACACAGGAACGACCGACCGGCGCGGGGTTGCCACCCTCCGTGCCCGGGACTCGATGACAGGTTCCGCGGCGTTGGCGACGGAAGGCTGTCGGTACATCGAGGTTGGTTGGCGCCGGCAGACGGGGTCCCGAGTCCAGCAAGGGGCGACGGAACGGACCGCGCTTGGCGCCTCAGCCGATCTTCTGCGAGGCCTCGGCTTTCACCCGGGACACCCGCGCCAGGTCGGTGCGGATCAGGAGGCCTTTGAGGGACCGCCCACCCGCCGGTTCACCCCCGCGTCGCGACCGCCGAGGATGGTCGCACTGTCTCACGGAAAATGCCGCGCGTCAATAGGTAATTGACGATGATTGCCCAGGCAGTACCCCGAGGCTGCGCGTTGGGGTGAGGGAATGGCTATGCTGTCCGCTGGAGTAATTCCCTGAAATTTGATTCATATTGTGTAAAACGCGCGTTTTGTGTAATATGCAAGAATGCCTGAAGGGAGGCCGCCATGGCAGAAGTCGCCGCCACCGAGTTTGCCCGGAATTTTGGGCGCTATCGTGAGATTGTCCAGCGCGAGGCCGTCGCCGTTCGGGTGCACGACCGGATCACGGGCTATTTCGTTTCCGCCCGCGATTATGAGGAATATCAGCGCCTCAAGGCGATGATGCCCGTCGCGCTCGCCGCCGAGGAGCTGGACGACGACACGCTGCGCGCCCTTTCGGAAACCAAGATGGACAAGCGCCACGCAGCCCTCGACGCCCTGATGGATTGATCGTGTGTCGCTCCCACCGCCCGAGCCGGGCCTTGTGATCTCCTATGGTTATCTCTGGCGGCATGAGCATAACCGGGGGCAGGACGAAGGGCGCAAGGATCGCCCCTGCCTCATTGTGCTTGCCGTGGCAAAACCGAAGGGCAAGACCGTGCGCGTGACGGTCGCCGCCGTCACGCACACCCCGCCCCATGCCGACACAATCGCGCTCGAAATGCCGCCGAAGGTGAAGCGGCATTTGGGGCTGGACGATGCGCGATCATGGATTGTGCTGGATGAGGTCAACCAATTCGATTGGCCCGGCTTCGATGTGCGCCCCGTGCCGGGGCACGGCGGCGACTATGCCTACGGCTTCATTCCGCCTGCTCTGCACCAGGCGGCCACGGCAACGCTTCTGGACGCGCACGCCAGGCGGAAAGTCACGGTCGTTTCCCGCGACTGATCGAGGTCGGGCGAGGATTGCCCGTCGAGGCCCCGATAAGACATTAATCAGTATACTGTCCCCGGAAATTTTTGCCGGATGGCGCAACCACGCCCTTCGACAGGCTCAGGGCGAACGGTAAGGGCGGTGCCTTCCGCCAACGGGCCAGGTCGCGACGTCAAATTCCGTTCGTCCTGAGCCTGTCGAAGGGCGGACGGCCGCATGAGACAGGCCGACCCTGCCTACGCCTCTTAGTCGTCATGCCCGGGCTTGACCCGGGCATCCACGAGCAGCGCTTCCACCCGCGCCGCCCTGTCCGGCAAGGGCGATGTTCGCGTGGAAGGGTGGGACACGCCCCGCCATGACGGGAAAGAAATAAAGGGTGCGACCGCGATGGTGTGTCTAATTGACTTGGTGTTCGCCGTGTGATTGCATATGTCTTGAGGGTGACGAGCAGGATGTGTACGGCTCGGCGCTGCTCATTACGTTGTTCTGCGTGCAAACGGGCGACTGTGTGCAAATGAGTATACTGTCCCCGGAAATTCTGCAACTGAGTATACTGTCTCTGGAAATTTCCCTGTCCGGAAATCTACTGTCCCCGGAAATCTCCAATTCAAGAACAAATGGGGCACAGTAGTTGATAGGGTTTGGGGTAGGGGAACGGTCTGTTAGGCACGATGGGCAAGCGTAGGAAAAGTGGGGTCACAGGGCCAAAGCCGGACGATTATTTAGCGTCCGGACCAGTGGAAATGGCCCGTTTTGGCAAGACGATGGTTATGCGGTCACGCCTGACCGAGGCGCAATGACCTGCCATGGAACTTTCATCCAGCCCTGACTAGAGCCTCGGCGGTTTTGGTTATGCCTTTCGGCGCCTTGTTTGCAATGGGGTCAGGCATGCCTGACCCCATTGCAAAAGTCGTTTTGGCGTAG
>NZ_JBEUDS010000025.1:0-50752 GCF_041060555.1 Parapedomonas caeni
AAGGCATGGCCGAACTCAACCAACCCATGATCGAGGAGGAAAATCAGCCCCTACACATCACCGCCAAAGCCGCCTGACGATGGCCCACGGCCACAGCCGAAATTACACCACCTTGACGGACGCGACCCGCGGTTGCCGGCTGACCGGCTCGATGCACGCGAGGCACGCCGGACGTTGATCCTGTGTGGATTGATCGTCGTCTATGCGCTTGCCGCGCAATTGGTTATCAATGCGGTTGACTATCGCGGCGCGACAGCCGTGTATGGCTACGCCAAATATACCTCGATGCTGCTGGTGGTGTCGTTCGGTATCGGTGGTGCGGTGCATCTTGCCAAGATCGGCCTGATTGAGCGTGAACCGCGCCCGTCGCGGCGTCTCTATCGCGATTTTCGAGAGCATTTCCTCACCCAGGACCGCTTCGTGTCGGTCATGTTGCCGCTGCTCTTCCTGCCGCTGTTCGTGCCGGCGTTCCTGAATTTCAAGAGCATGATTCCCACCATCCAGCCGTTCGCGTGGGATGAAATTCTGATGCGCGTCGATCGGGCGCTGCATTTCGGCGTCGATCCGTGGCGGATCACCCACGCGCTGGCACCATCGCCTTGGATCAGCTACGTCATCAATATTCTCTACAATATGTGGTTCATGCTGATCTGGGCGTTTGCCTTCTATTTTGTCATTCGCTCCAATCGGCCAGCTGACCGTTTCCAGTATCTCATCACTTTGCTGCTGTGCTGGATTCTTCTCGGCACGGTGCTGGCCACCGTCTTTTCCTCAGCGGGGCCATGTTACTATGGCCGCGTGGTGGCTGGCGCCGACCCCTATATGGCACTGATGGCGCGGCTGCAGGATGGCGATCGCGACCTAATGGCGGTCAGCGGCAATGTCCGGATATGGGCCCTGCAGGTTCAGGAAACCCTGTGGGGACTTTACGCTTCGGGCAATGCGTCATCGGTTGGCGGCATTTCCGCGTTTCCCAGCCTGCATGTCTCGCTGTCCACCCTGATGGCGCTGGGCGCCTGGCGGCTGTCGCGCCCCCTGGGCTGGACGATGGCGGTCTATGCCGCCGCAATCATGTTCGGCTCGGTGCATCTGGGCTGGCATTATGCCATCGACGGCTATGCCAGCATCGCCGGCACCTTCGCCATCTGGCATGGCGTTGGCTGGGCGATGCACCGCTATGGCCTCGACGACGCTCCAGTACTTCCGGTAGCGTAGCCAGGCACAACTTCAACAATCACCTCACCATTTCATTGATGGCATGCGGCTTTTTTGCGTCGGTGAGGCTATAATTGGGGGTCTGGGCTGGGGCGCGTGACGCGAAATACCCAATTACGGTTGAGCATGAAGGTGGCCAGTGGCGTTATGGACGCCATGAATGGCGTAGCGCTCCATGCTGGCCAACTAGCGATGCCGCACACCAGCCAGACAATCAATGCATTAAGACTGTACCCGAAGGCATTGGTGGTAAAGAATCTCACGGACATGGCCGGCAGGGCATTAACCGTGCCACCATCGGTCTGGTGACGAAAACTCCATTGATGGTGGATCGTGAACGCGAAGGGCATGGCCACGAGATAGCCCGCAGTATTGGCCCACAGCGGCTCGAATTGCATACGCTGGGTGGCTGTTAGATACACAAGTGCATGTAGCGCCGTCGCGCCGACGCCCGTCAGGGCATAGCGCCGAAGCTGTGTCCAAAGTGACGGCATGGCACGGAGACCGGGGTTGAGCATGGGAAGGGGCTCACGCGAGGCGGCCGACGCGGCCGACGCTGCGCAGAGGCGCTGCCTCCGGCATGTTGCTCGCGTCGTGAGCGGTCGCTTGGATGTTGGGCTGCTGGAAGGCGTCGGAGGCCACATAGCCCAGCGGCACGCGCATGGGCATGGCGCGCAGCGACAGCACGTCCTTGATGACGAATAGCGGGCGCGTCTTGCTCTGCATGTATAGTCGGCCAACATATTCGCCCAGCAGACCCAGCATGATCATCTGGACGGCCCCCAAAATTGTCACGGCAAGAATCACGCTGGTCCAGCCCGGCACGGTTTTACCGCCAACCCAACCGGCCAGCACATAGATGAACAGCGGAATAGTGAGCAGCGACAGCCACAGGCCGGCGTGGCTGGCCCAGCGCAGCGGGCTGATGGAAAAGCCGGTGATGGCGTCGATGGCGAAGCGGATCATCTTGCGCAGCGGATACTTGGTCACGCCGGCGAAGCGTTCCGCCCGGTCGTACAGGAACGGCACCTGTTTCATGCCGATCCACGACACCATGCCGCGCACGAAGCGCGACTGTTCGGGCATGGCGAGAAAGACATCGAGCGCGCGTCGCGACATCAGGCGGAAATCGCCCGTGTTGAGCGGAATATCGATTTCGGCCATCGATGACAGCAGGCGATAGAAAGCGGCGGCCGAGGCTTTCTTGAAAACGGTCTCGCCCTCGCGCTGACGCCGCTGGCCATAGACGACATCGGCCTGCTCGGCCTCCATGCAGGCCAGCATGTCGCCCAGCAGTTCCGGCGGGTCCTGCAGGTCGGCGTCGATGACCAGAATGCGCTCGCCGTGACAGACCGACAGGCCGGCGGTCAGCGCCAGCTGGTGGCCATGGTTGCGGCTGAGGTTGACGCACATCAGCCGGGGATCGCGGGAGGCCAGTTCCTGCATGATCGCCCAGGTGCGGTCGCGGGAGCCGTCGTTGATGAGGACGATTTCATAGCGCTCGCCGACGGCATCCTGGCAGGCGGCGCTGACGCGGGCGTGCAGTTCATGCAGACATTCCTGCTCGTTGTAGCAGGGGATCACCACCGAGAGATCAGGCTGCATGCTTCAACTCCTTTTGTGTCGGCATGGCGGTGCAATCACGAACGGGGTGACCGCTGTCGGTTGGCGATCGTCTGGCGTACGCTTGCCCGGAGCGCATCGTTGAATAGACGTCTGCATCCATGATCGGCTTTTCCAGAAGTCGCGTGCGGCATCAGATGGACAGGGCTGGATGGCCGGGCCCCGCACCCTCTCTAGCCGGCGAATGCTTAGCGTTTCTTTAATCATGCGGCGGGCAAGCTCGCGCCCCTACTGTGGGTGGAAAAATGGACCATCGACGCTTGTCTGGCGGGGCGTGGCCCGAGGCGGTGACCGCGCTGCTGTGGCTGGCGCTGTGCGCCCTGCTGTGGCGCGCGCCGCTGACGCACGATGTTGTCTGGCAGCTGTGGATCGCCCGCCAGCTGGTGCACGGCGCGCAGCTTTATCGCGACATCCTGGAGATCAATCCGCCGCTGTGGTTCTGGTCGGCGATGCCGGTGCAGCATCTGGCGGCGCTGCTGGGCGTGCCGGCGGTGCGGGTCATGAGCGTGGCGGTGTTCCTGCTGATCGGCCTCACCCTGGTCCATTTGTCGGCGCTCAACCGCCAGCTCGCCGCGCCGCGCCGGGTGGGGCTGCTGCTACTGGCGCTGGCGGCGCTGGTGGTGGTGCCGATCAGCGATTTTGGCCAGCGCGAACATCTGGCCCTGATTGGCGCGCTGCCCTATGCGCTGCTGCTCGCCCGCCGGGTGGAAGGGCGGCCGGTCAGTCCGTGGCTGGCGGTCTCCATCGGCCTGCTGGCGGCCTACGGCTTTGCCCTCAAACATTATTTCGTCGCGGTGCCGGTGGCGCTGGAGCTCTGGCTGTTCTGGCGCGGCCGTCAACACTGGCGGCCTGTCCGACCCGAAACGCTGGTGCTGGCGGTCTGTGCCGCGCTGTACGTAGCGGCGGTGCTCATCCTGACGCCGGACTTCCTGGGCACCATCGTGCCGCTGGTGCGCGTTGCCTATGGCGGTTACGAGAACCCCATCGGCTATCTGCTGCTGAAACCGTGGATCGCCGGCTGGCTGCTGACGGCCTGGGTGGCGTGGCGGCTGCGCGCGCATCTCTCCGCCGACGGCAAGGCGGTGCTGCTGGTGGCCGCGGCGTTCCTGCTGGGCTATGTCGCGCAGCAGAAGGGGTGGCGCTATCATGCGCTGGCGGTGTCGGGGGCCTGCACCTTCGCCGTGGGTCTGTGCATCGTCCACTGGCAGGGATCGTTCAGGGCGCTGCTGTCGCACCCGCTGGCGGTCGTCGCGCCGGCGCTGTTTGTCGCCCTCGGGCTGTTCTGGGGGCCTTATGACAACCCTTACGCGCGGGACATGCGGGCAGCCTTGTCACTGGCGCGGCCGGGCGAGCCGGTGGCGCTGCTGGCGGTCAATCCGTCGCTGGCCTGGCCGATGGTGGACGATGCGGGGCTGGCCTGGAATTCCCGCTACTTTTCCTACTGGATGCTGCCGGCGATCTACCGGGCCCGGCCGGACGACACCAACTACGCGGATGTGCAGCGCCTCAAGGCTGACATCCTGCGCCAGGCGCGGGAAGACTACACCTGCCATCCGCCGCAGCTGATCGTCGTCGACGACCTGCGCAAGAGCGCCTCGATGGTTGCCACCGGCAAGACGCACCTGCTGGATTTTTTCCGCCAGGACCCGGTTTTGCGCGACCTGTTCGCCACCTACAGGCCGGTGCGCCAGGTTGGTCGCTTTCTGGTGCTGGCGCCGACCCGCGCGCTGCCGCCCGGCGGATCGCCGGGCTGCCGGCCGATCTACTGACGACGCGCGGGCATCACGCCACCGGCGGGACGCCCAGGCGGGGGATCTCGATCTTGGGGCAGCGGTTCATCACCACCTTGAGGCCGGCGGCCTCGGCCTGTGCCGCGCCTTCCTCGGAGATCACGCCCAGCTGCAGCCACACCGCCTTCGCGCCGCGGGCGATGGCCTCGGCGACGACGCCCGGCACGTCCTCCGAGCGGCGGAACACGTCCACCAGATCGGGGGCCGCCGGCAGGTCGGCGAGGCAGGCGTGGACGGTCTGGCCGTGGATGGTCTTGCCGGCAAGACCGGGGTTGATCGGCCACACCGTGTAGCCGTGGCCCAGCAGCTTGTGCATCACCTCGTTGCTCGGCCGGTCCGGCTTGTCGGAGGCGCCCACCAGCGCGATGGTGCGGGTGGTGGCGAGCAGGTCGCGGATGGCCTGGTCATCGGTCAGCGGCATGGCGGGTCTCCTCCGGCAGGTGGCAGGGGGTGAGAGGCGCGCGGGCCTCAGTTGGTGAAACGCAGGGTCGGCAGCGGTTTGGGCGCCACCGCCAGCGCCTTGGCGACGCGGCCGCCGATGGCGCGCAACGCCTGCGCCGGCACCGAGGCGGGATCGGCGACAACCACCGGCCGGCCGCTGTCGGAGCCTTCGCGCACCGCCATCACCAGCGGCACCTCGCCGAGGAACGGCACGCCCAGCTCGGCGGCAGTGCGCGCCGCGCCGCCATGGCCGAAGATGTGGCTTTCGCCGCCGCAGTGCGGGCACAGGAAGCTCGACATGTTCTCGACCACGCCCAGCACCGGCACGTTGACCTTGGCGAACATGGCAATCGCCTTGCGGGCGTCGATCAGCGCCAGGTCCTGCGGCGTCGAGACGACGACCGCGCCGGCGAGCTTGACCCGCTGGGCCAGCGTCAGCTGGATGTCGCCGGTCCCCGGCGGCAGGTCGAGCACCAGCACGTCAAGCGGCCCCCAGGCGACATCGTTGATCAGCTGCATCAGCGCCGAGGTCGCCATCGGCCCGCGCCAGATCATCGCCGTGTCGTCGTCCTTGAGCAGCGAGCCGATCGACATCGCCTTGATGCCGTGGGCGCTCATCGGCTGCAGCATCTCGCCGTCGGTTTCGGGCTTGCCGGTCAGGCCGAGCAGTTTCGGCACCGACGGGCCGTAGATGTCGGCGTCGAGCAGGCCGACCGCCAGCCCCTCGGCGGCCAGCGCCAGCGCCAGATTGGTCGCCACCGTCGACTTGCCGACGCCGCCCTTGCCGGAGCCGACCGCGACAATGGCGCGCACCTGCGCCGCCCCCTGGCCCTTGCTGCCATCCTGACCCTTGCCGCTCGCGGCCGCCGGCGGGGTGGGGCGCCGGGCCTCGGCGCTGGGCCGCTCGGCGGTCAGCACCACCGTCGCCCGCGCCACCCCCGGCAACGCCCGCAACGCCTGCTCGGCGGCGGCGCGCAGCGGTTCGCGGGCGCGGGCGGCGGCCGGGTCGACCTCGATCATGAAGCCGACATGGCCGTCGCGGATGGTCAGGCCGGCCACCATCCCGGCGCTGACGATGTCCTGTCCCGAGGCGGGGTCACGCACCGTCCGCAAGGCGTCTAGTACCATCTCGCGGGAGGGCGCGGCTGGTTCGGGTGAAGAAGTCATGGCGAAGGCTCGCAATTAATGGACGAGCCCCCTATATAGTCGGCCACGTGGAAACTGCAGCAGGAACTGTGATGCCCTGGCAGAACAATGGTGGTAACGGCCCGTGGGGCGGCGGTGGCGGCTCCGGTGGCGGGCCGCGCAACCCTTGGGGGGGGAATGATGGCGGTGGTTCCCAGCCGCCCAATCTCGACGATCTCATCCGCAAGGGGCAGGAACGGCTGCGGGCCTCGATGCCCGGTGGCGGTGGCAGCTTCATCGGTTTGGCGATCGGCGCCGTGGTGCTGCTGTGGCTGGGCGTGTCGTCGGTCTACCGGGTCAACGCCGACGAGGTCGGCGTGGTGCTGCGGTTTGGCGAATATGTCCGCCAGACTGGCCCCGGCCTCAACTTCAAGCTGCCCAGCCCGATCGAGACGGTGATGCGGCCCAAGGTCACGGCCGAGAACTTCATCGAGATCGGCGGCGGGGCGGACGGTACCGGCGAGAACCTGGTGCTGACGGGTGATCAGAACATCGTCGACATTGCCTACACCGTGCGCTGGAAGATCAAGGACGCGCCGGACTTCCTGTTCCGGCTCGCCAATCCGGAATCCACCATCCGCGAGGTTGCCGAATCGGCCATGCGCGAGGCGGTTTCCCGCACCCCGCTCAACGCCGCCATCGGCCAGCAGCGTGGCCAGGTTTCGGCTGCGGTGCAGCGACGCATCCAGGAGGTGCTGGACAGCTACCGCTCGGGCGTCGAGGTGACCGGCGTGTTCTTCAAGCAGGTGGACCCGCCGGAGGCGGTCGACCAGGCGTTCAAGGACGTCTCGGCCGCCCAGCAGGACGCGCAGCGCTTCACCAACCAGGCCAACGCCTACCGCCAGCAGCTGGTCGCCCGCGCCCAGGGCGAGGCGGCCCGCTTCAACGCGGTCTATGCCCAGTACAAACTGGCACCGGCGGTGACCCGCAAGCGCATCTATCTGGAGACCATGGAGGACGTGCTGCGCGGCGTCGACAAGGTGGTGGTGGACGCCAACAAGTCCGGCGTCGTGCCCTACCTGCCGCTGCCTGAAGTCCAGAAGCGACGCGCGCCCGCGCCCGCGTCCGCCACGCCGACGGAGTAAGTCTCGATGCCCCGCAACGTCATTGCGCTCGTCGTCGCCGCTTTTGTCGGCCTGATGCTGCTGACCAGCTCGGTGTTCTTTGTCACCGAATACAATCAGGCGATCGTGCTCCGGCTCGGCAAGCCGGAACGCATTGTCCGCACGCCGGGCATGGCCTTCAAGGCGCCGCTTGTCGAGAACGTCATCTTCCTCGACAAGCGCATCCTCGATCTCGACATGCCGCAACAGGAGGTGCTGTCCACCGACCAGCTGCGTCTGGTGGTCGACGCCTTTGCCCGTTTCCGCATCGTCGACCCGCTCAAGACCTACCAGTCGGTGATCAACGAGGATGGCGCCAGCCGGCGGCTGGCCAGCAACCTTGCCTCCAAGCTGCGCGACGAGCTGGGCAAGCAGCCGTTCGCGGCGCTGCTGTCGCCCGAGCGCGGCGAGATGATGGACCTCATCCAGACCCAGGTGAACGAGGAAGCCAAGAAATATGGCGCCGAGATCATCGACGTGCGCATCAAGCGCGCCGACCTGCCGGGTGGCGATCCGCTGACCTCGGCGTTCGAGCGGATGCGCACCGCGCGTGAACAGGAAGCGCGCTCGATTCGCGCCCAGGGCGCGAAGCGGGCCGAACTGATTCGCGCCGAGGCAGACTCGGAGGCGGCCAAGATCTATGCCGATTCCTTCGGTCAGGATCCCGAGTTCTTTGCCTTTTACCGCTCGATGCAGGCCTATCGTCAGGCGATCTCGAAGGAAGACACCACGGTCGTCCTGTCGCCCGACAGCGAGTTCATGCGCCAGTTCGACGGCCGCTGAGCCCCGGAAGATGCTGGATTTTCTGGCCGCCCTTGGCGTGGCGCTGGTACTGGAGGGAGCCGCCTACACCCTGTTCCCCGACACCATGCGCCGGCTGGTGGCGCAGGTGCTGGCGGCGCCGGAGCGGACGTTGCGGGCGGCTGGGCTTGCCGCCGCGCTGCTTGGTCTCATTCTGGTATGGCTGGCGCGCTCGGCCCCTTGATGCGACGAAGGACAGGCAACATAACTGCCTTGAATAATTCCTGTGGGAGAACGAACCCGTGCGTTCGCGTTTGACTGTCCTTCGTTCGGCTATTCTCGCGGTGGGTCTGGCCGCGTCGGCCGCCGTGCCCTTCTCGGCGGGGTCGGCGCTGGCGCGTCCGGCGCCGGAGAGCTTCGCCGACCTTGCCGAGAAACTTCAGCCAGCGGTGGTGAACATCTCCACCACCCAGCAGGTCGAGGTTGGCCGGCGCATGCAGGGCCTGCCGCAGTTGCCGCCCGGCTCGCCGTGGGAGGACTTCTTCCGCCGCTTCCAGCAGGAGCGCGGACAGGGCGATGGCAGCAATGGCCAACCGATCACCCGCGAGGCGCGTTCGCTGGGGTCGGGCTTCATCATCGATCCCAGCGGCTATGTGGTGACCAACAATCACGTCATCAGCGGCCAGGACGGCCAGAGCACGGTGGACAAGATCACCGTGATCCTGGCTGACGATCGCCGCTTCGAGGCGAAGCTCATCGGCCGCGATCCGGCGACCGACCTCGCGCTGCTCAAGATCGAGGCCAGCGATCTGCCCCATGTCCAGTGGGGCGACAGCCAGACCATGCGTGTCGGCGACTGGGTGATCGCCATCGGCAATCCCTTCGGACTGGGCGTCACGGTGACCGCTGGCATCATCTCCGCGTTGCACCGGGATATCGGCGTCGGCGACTATGACCGGCTGATCCAGACCGACGCGTCGATCAACCGTGGCAACTCCGGTGGCCCGATGTTCGATTCCGAGGGGCGTGTCATCGGTATTGCCACCGCCATCCTGTCGCCCACCGGCGGCAACATTGGCATCGGTTTCGCGATTCCCGCCGACCAGGCCCGGCCGGTGATCGAGCAGCTGCGTACCAGCGGCAAGGTCCGGCGCGGCTGGCTTGGCGTGCGTATCCAGCAGGTCACCGAGGACATCGCCGAGGGGCTGGGGCTGAGCGAAGCCAAGGGCGCCATCGTCGCCAACGTCGAGGACGGCACTCCCGCCAAGCAGGCCGGGGTTCGCCAGGGCGACGTGATCCTGAAGTTCGACGGCAAGGACGTTACCCGTTCCCGCTCGTTGTCGGCGATGGTGTCGGAGACACCTATCGGCAGCACCGCCACCCTCGACGTCCTGCGCGAGGGCAAGCCGATCAAGTTGCGCATCACCATCGGCGAACGGCCCGGCTTCGACCAGGTGGCCGAGGCAGCCGCACCGGAACCCAAGGCCAAGACCAAGGATGTCGAGGACGGCGCCCGCAAGAATCTCGGTCTGTCGTTGCAGCCGCTGACCAGCGAACTGCGCCAGAAGCTGGAGCTGGAGGCCGATGTCCAGGGCGTGGTGATCTCCAACGTCAACCCGGCGTCCGACGCCGCCGCCAAGGGGCTGCGTGCCGGTGACGTGCTGCTGGCGATCAACCAGAAGAAGCTGAAGACGCCGCAGGACGCGGTGGCGATTGTCGACGAGGCCCGCAAGGCGGGGCGCGGCACGGTGGTGGTGCTGGTCCAGCGCGGCCAGGACATCATCAACTTCGGCATCAAGCTGATGCCGCTGCCGAAGTAACCGCGCCCGTCAGGGCGGGAGACACAGACCCCCGGTCGGGCACCCCGGCCGGGGGTTGTCGTGTCAGATCACCATGCGGGTGTCCGCGGATCGTTGCCTTCGCCGCGGGCTTCCTGTTGGATGGCAGCATGGATCAAGCCCGCACGGGCAACGGGGCAGGGCGTGACAGAGGGGTATGCGATGACCGGAAACATGCTGATCGGGCGCGGCGAGCATCCGCAGGAACTGGTGCTCAAGCGCGCCAACCGGCACGGCCTGATCGCCGGCGCCACCGGTACTGGCAAGACAGTGACGTTGCAGGTGCTGGCCGAGGGGTTCTCCCGCGCCGGCGTGCCGGTGTTCATGGCCGACGTGAAGGGCGATCTGGCCGGCATGGCGATGCCGGGCTCACCCACCCATCCGGCTCATGCCAAGCTGGCGGAGCGTGCGGCGACCCTGGGGCTGGACGACTGGGCCTATGCCGACAATCCGGTGGTGTTCTGGGACCTGTTCGGCGAGCAGGGCCACCCGGTGCGCACCACCGTGTCCGAGATGGGGCCGCTGCTGCTGGCCCGCCTGCTGGGGCTCAACGACACCCAGGAGGGCGTGCTGACCATCGCCTTCCGGCTTGCCGACGACGACGGCCTGCTGCTGCTGGACCTGAAAGACCTCCAGGCGATGCTGACCTATGTCGCCGAGAATGCCGGGGCTCTGTCGAGCCGCTATGGCAACGTCTCGAAGGCGACGGTGGGCGCGATCCAGCGCCAGCTGCTGCAACTGGAGTCGCAAGGCGGCGACCATTTCTTCGGCGAGCCGGTGCTGGACATTCACGATTTCATCGCCGTCGATGACCAGGGGCGCGGCCAGGTCAACATCCTCGCCGCCGACAAGCTGATGGCCAGCCCCCGGCTGTACGGCACCTTCCTGCTCTGGCTGCTGTCCGAGCTGTTCGAGACGCTGCCGGAGGTGGGCGACCCGGACAAGCCGAAGCTGGTATTCTTCTTTGACGAAGCCCACCTGTTGTTCGACGAGGCGCCCAAGGCGCTGGTGGACAAGATCGAGCAGGTGGTGCGGCTGATCCGTTCCAAGGGTGTCGGCGTCTATTTCATCAGCCAGAACCCCATCGATATCCCCGAGGATGTCGCCGGCCAGCTCGGCAACCGGGTGCAGCACGCGCTGCGTGCCTTCACCCCGCGCGACCAGAAGGCGGTCAAGGCGGCGGCCGAGACCTTCCGGCCCAATCCGAGGCTCGATGTCACCCAGGCGATCACCGAGCTGGCGGTCGGCGAGGCGCTGGTGTCGCTGCTGGCGGCCGACGGCACGCCGTCGATGGTCGAGCGGGCGCTGATCTGCCCGCCGCGCTCGCGGCTGGGGCCGCTGACGCCGAAGGAGCGGCAGGTGATGATCCAGACCTCGCCGCTGGCCGGGCGCTATGACCAGGCGGTGGACCGCGAGTCAGCCTACGAGATGCTGGCCGGCAAGGCGGCGGCGCAGGCCGCCGTGGTCGACGACAGGAAGGCGCAACTGGAGGCGGTGCGGCTGGAGCGCGAGCAGCTGCGGCTTGACGAGGCGCGGGCCCGTGCCCAGCGCGCCGCCGCGCGACCGGCCGCCCGGGCACCGCAGAGCATGACCGAGAAGATGGTGACGTCGATGGCCCGTTCGGCGGCCTCGTCGATCGGCCGGCAGGTGGCCAACCAGGTTGGCCGCGGTCTGCTGCGGGGTCTGCTCGGCGCGCTGCTGAAATAGCATCACCGGAAAAGGCGACGACCGGCCGCACGGGGCGACCGGTCGTCCGGGGTGATCCTGATGTCGGGTCAGGCGGCGCGCAGCCGGGCGATCAGTGTCGTCATTTGCTGCTCCAGGTCATCGGCGGTGGCGGCAAGATGCCGGGCCTGGCTGGACAGGACCTGGGCATCGCCGTTCGCGACATCGCTGTGAACGGCAACGTCGGCGATGGTGGTGGAGACCCGGGTGGTGTCGGCTGAGGCCTGCTGGGCGCTGCGGGCAATCTCGGCGGTCGCCGCGCGCTGCTCCTCCACCGAGCCCGAGATGGCCTGGGCATAGTCGCGCACCTCGCCGACGATGGCGTCGACCCGGCGCATCGCCTCGACGGCGGCCACCACCTGCGCCTGAATGGCCTGCACCTGGCTTGCCACTTCACTGGTTGCGTGCGCGGTCTGGTTGGCAAGGCTCTTGACCTCGCTGGCGACGACCGCGAAGCCCTTGCCGGCTTCGCCCGCGCGCGCCGCCTCGATGGTCGCGTTGAGCGCCAGCAGATTGGTCTGGTCGGCGATGGCCTGGATCATGGCGACGATTTCACCGATGCGCTGGGCCGCGTTGTCGAGCTCGGCGATGGCGCCGTTGGACGACGCGGAGGCGCTGCTCGCCTGCTCGGTCGCTTCCGCCGACTGGCGGGCGCGCGAGGCGATGTCCTGCAACGATGCCGACAGTTCCTCGGCCGCCGAGGCGACGGTCTCGACATTCAGCGAGGTGCTGCTGGCGGCGTCGGCCACGGTCTTGCTCTGCTGGTCGGTCTTGCTGATCGAGTCGGCGACACGGCCGGCGGCGGTCTGCATGTCGTCGGCATAGCGGCGGACCGTGGTCACCAGCGAGCCGATGGCCTGCTGGAACTCGTCGGCCATCTGCGCCACGGCCTGACGCCGCGCGCGTTCGGCTTCCTCGGCTGCCAGTGCCTCGGCGTCCTTGAGCGCGCGGGCGGCTTCCGCCTCGGCGGCGGCGCGGGCGGTCGCCATTTCCGTTTCCCGCTGGGCGGCGGCGTCCTTGTCCTGTTGCAGGGCGCGGGCCTGCTCAAGGCTGGCGCGGACCTCCAGCAGGGCGGCGTCGGTGGCGGCGAAGGAGCGCTCCAGCGTCACGCAAAGCCAGCCCAGGGCGCCGGCCTCGGCGAGCAGGATCACCGCGTGCAGCACCACGCGGCCGAAGTCGGCGCCGTCGGGGAAAACCGCGGCCGGCCAAAGGAAGTTGAACGCGAGGTGGTGCACCGCGGTGATGACGGTGCCCGCCGCGATCGCCCGCCAGTCGCAGAACAGCGCCAGCATGGCGAGCGAGGCGAAGTAATACATGTGCATGTCGATCTGCCACACCTTGGGCACATCGAGCACCAGCGCGGAGACGATCACCATCTGCGCCACGGCGATGATGGTGCGGGTCAACGGCGACGGCCCGGTCAGGCGCCAGCTCAGCGTCGAGGCGACGGCGCCGACGACGCAGACGATCACCGACGGCAGGCCGGCCACGGTGGCGAGGGTCGCCACACCGGCGACGATCACCACATTCAGCCACAGCCAGCCGATCATCAGACGGACGCCCTGTGTACGCAAGGTATCGAGATTCAGATTCATCGAATGTCACCTAGTCTTGAATTGCGTGGCGCCGCGGCCGGCACGCAGCCGGCGAAGCGGGAGCCGTCCAGAACCAGCCAGGCGCCGGCCGCGCGCAGACCGGCGCGGGCGCCGGTATGGGGCAGTTCGACCAGCCACAGCTGGCCGTCGAGGCGGCTGAGCAGCGGCAGGCCGCCGGCCCGGGTGATCGCGGCCAGGGCCCGGGCGCCGGCAGTGTCGCCTGGAAACCACGCCAGCACGCGGCGCGTCCGTTCATCGGGCCAGCTGGCGGCAACCAGCAATACCGCGCCGCAGGCGATCCCGATCACGACGACCAGCAGCTGCGCGAGGCCAGTGCGCGCCGCCGGGTGAGCATGAGTCGGGTTTGACCTTATCCACATGTGCAAGTTTCTACGGATGCTCGGTAAAGGATCATTTAACCGACTGATTCGGGCCGATTTGGTGCCGGCGGCGGATGCGGCGGATGCGGCGGGAACGGCCGGCGGCCGATACGACCGAAAGTCGAGGATTCCTGCGCCGTCCAAGTTCCGCTATAGTCTCCGCCAACCACGGGGCGGCTGGCTGTGCCCCGGTCATCGTGTGCCGCTGGCCGTTCGGGTCAGACTAAAGTCTATCGGGGGTGCGACACCGCGCGCCGGTCTGTCGCAGTTCTGCTTGATATAGGTCATCGCTGTGTTCGCGTGCTCAAGTGCATGAGGAACGCTGTAGTTTTGTCGAACGGCTCTAAGGGGGTACCGATGAGTCAAGCCTGCGCAACCGGTGGCGACGTAGCGCCGCCACAGAATACACCGACGTTCCTGGTCACCCTGATCAGTGGCGCCATGGCGATCCTCACCTTGTGGATCGCCAGCCAGACCCATGAGGGGCCGTACCGGTTCCACATGCTGGTGATGACCGGCTTCTTCCTGCTGGCCATTCTCTGGCTGACCAACCGCAAGCCCTATCAGGCGAAGGCGGGGGTGCTGGAATATAATGACGACATCGTCAAATACGGTGTCATCGCCTCGATCTTCTGGGGCATCGCCGGTTTCCTCGCCGGTGATGTGCTGGCCTGGCAGCTTGCCTTTCCGGTACTGAACTTCGATCTGTCGTTCATCAATTTCGGGCGCCTACGGCCGCTGCATACCAGTGCCGTGATCTTCGCCTTCGGCGGCAACGTGCTGCTGGCGACGTCGTTCTACGTCGTGCAGCGCACCTGCAAGGCCCGTCTGGCGGGCGACATCGCGCCATGGTTCGTGTTCTGGGGCTATCAGTTGTTCATCGTGCTGGCGGCCACCGGCTATCTGCTGGGCGTCACCCAGTCGAAGGAATACGCGGAACCGGAATGGTACGTCGACCTGTGGCTGACGGTGGTATGGGTCGCCTACCTGCTGGTGTTCCTGGCGACCATCATCAAGCGCGCCGAGCCGCACATCTATGTGGCCAACTGGTTCTACCTGGCGTTCATCATCACCATCGCCATGCTGCACCTGGGCAACAACGCCACCATTCCGGTGTCGCTCTACTCCTCGCAGAGCGTCATCATCTGGTCGGGCGTCCAGGATGCGATGATCCAGTGGTGGTATGGCCACAACGCGGTGGGCTTCTTCCTCACCGCCGGCTTCCTCGCCATCATGTACTATTTCGTGCCCAAGCGGGCGGAGCGGCCGGTCTATTCCTACCGGCTGTCGATCATCCACTTCTGGGCGCTGATCTTCCTGTACATCTGGGCCGGTCCGCACCACCTGCACTATACCGCGCTGCCCGACTGGGCGCAGACGCTGGGCATGGTGTTCTCGGTGGTCCTGTGGATGCCGTCCTGGGGTGGCATGATCAACGGCCTGATGACGCTGTCGAAGGCCTGGGACAAGATCCGCACCGATCCCGTCATCCGCCTGCTGATCGTCTCGGTCGCCTTCTACGGCATGAGCACTTTCGAAGGGCCGCTGATGAGCGTGAAGGCGGTCAACTCGCTCAGCCACTACACCGACTGGACCGTCGGCCACGTGCACTCCGGTGCGCTGGGCTGGGTCGGCATGGTCAGCTTCGGCGCCATCTACTGCCTGGCGCAGTGGGCGTGGAAGCGCGAGCGGCTGTACAGCCTGAAGCTGGTCGAATGGCACTTCTGGCTGTCGACCATCGGCATCGTCTTCTACATCACCGCGATGTGGGTGGCGGGCATCATGCAGGGCCTGATGTGGCGCGCCTACGACGAGAACGGGTACCTGATCTACTCGTTCCTCGAAACGGTTGAAGCCATGCATCCCTACTATGTGATCCGGGCGTTCGGCGGTCTGCTGTTCGTCGCCGGCTCGCTGGTGATGGCCTACAATGTGTATCGCACCATCAGGGGCGACGAGCGCGAGGGTGAATACGCCGCGCGTCCCGCCCTGGTGCCGGCCGAGTAAGGGGAGAGGACACCATGAATATCTCCCATGGTACCATCGAGCGTAACTCGATCCTGATGTCGGTGCTCATCCTCGTCGTGGTCGCCATCGGCGGCCTCGTCGAGATCGTGCCGCTGTTCAAGATCAAGAGCACCATCGAACGGGTGGAGGGCATGCGGCCCTACACCCCGCTCGAACTGGCGGGTCGGCAGATCTACATCCGCGAGGGTTGCTACAACTGTCACAGCCAGATGATCCGCAGTCTGCGCGCCGAGGTCGACCGTTATGGCCATTACAGCCTGGCGGCGGAATCGATGTATGATCATCCCTTCCAGTGGGGCTCCAAGCGCACCGGGCCGGATCTCGCCCGCGTCGGCGGCAAATACTCCGATGAGTGGCACAAGCTGCACCTCATCAATCCGCGCGATGTGGTGAAGGAATCGATCATGCCGGGCTATCCGTTCCTCGCGGAGCGTCCGCTCGATACCCACATGATCGCCAACCTGATGCGCACGCAGAGCTACGTCGGCGTGCCCTACTCGAAGGAGCAGATCGCCGAGGCGCTCAAGGATATCGAGGCCCAGGCGTCGCCGGATGCCGACAGCGAAGGGCTGAAGGCACGCTACCAGACCGTCAACGTTCGCGACTTCGACGGCAATCCGCGGGCGATCACCGAAATGGATGCGTTGATCGCCTATCTTCAGATGCTCGGTACCCTGGTCAAGACGGACGTCTACGACCTCGATCCGAAGATGCAGTGAGGAGCACGTCGATGACGTACGAGGCACTGCAACGGATTGCCGGCATGGGGGGGATGGCGCTGTTCATCGCGCTGTTCATCGGCGTGCTGATCTATGCGCTGCGCCCTTCCAACCGCGCGAAGTTCGACGCGGCGGCCCGCGTGCCGCTCGCCAGAGACGAAGGAGAGTGACCATGGCGGGTCACGACAAGGAAACCGACCATCTCACCGGCACGGAAACCACCGGCCACGAATGGGACGGCATCAAGGAACTGAACACGCCGTTGCCGCGCTGGTGGCTGTATGTGTTCTATGCCTGCATCGTCTGGGGTGTCATCTACACGGTGGTGATGCCGGCCTGGCCCTACATCGGCCCGTCGGGCTGGGCGGCCACCAAGGGCACTCTGTCCTACACCCAGCGGGGGAGCGTCGTTGACGATCTCAAGGCGCAGGACGCTTCGCGTGCGGACCTGTTCAAGCAGATCGAGTCGACCGAGCTCAACGCGATCATCGCCCAGCCGGCGCTGCTGGAGGCCTCGATCGCGGGCGGCCGCATCGCCTTCCTGGAAAACTGCGCGCCATGCCACGGCACCGGCGCCCAGGGCGGCAAGGGCTTCCCCAACCTCCAGGACGATGACTGGCTGTGGGGCGGCACGGTGGATGCCATTCACCAGACCATCGCCCACGGGGTGCGCTGGGATAACGATGCCGACACCCGCATGAGCCAAATGCCCGCCTACGGCCGTGACGGTCTGCTGGAACCCCGGCAGATCAACGCGGTGGTCGAGCATGTCCTCAAGCTGTCGGGGCAGCAGCACAACGCCCGCCTGTCGGCGACCGGCGCCACCATCTTCGGCGAGCAGTGCGCTGCCTGCCACGGTGCCGACGGCACCGGCGACAAGGCCCAGGGCGCGCCCAACCTTACCGACAAGGTGTGGTTGTTCGGCGGCGACCGCGCCAGCATCACCGAGACTGTCACCAACGCCCGTTACGGCGTGATGCCCGCCTGGCAGGAGCGCCTGCAGCCGGCGGTGATCAAGCAGCTCGCGCTGTATGTCTACTCGCTGGGCGGCGGTGTCCGCGAGGAACAGACCGCCATGGCGGCGCCGGCGGCAGCCGACGCGGCAGTCGCGGCCCAGTAAGACCAAGGTCGGGTGCGTCGCGTCGCCGCGCGACGCACCCGCGCAGGGTAATTCCGGCCGGCCGGATTATATGAGCGATAGCTGATATTCGAGTACGGTCCTGGTGTGAGGACCAGAGTCAAGCGCTCGGGAACGTGTCCGCGCGTTCCCGCCGTCGGAGCCCACAAGTCATGAACGCAACTGCCACCGCCCGCCTGAAAACCCCGGAAGCGGCACCGCCGCCACCCCCGGCGCCGCCGGGTGGACCGAAGCCACCGGGCAAGGCCTCGCTCTATGCGGCGCGCACCAAGCCCTACCCCAAGGCGGTTGACGGTCGTTTCCGCCGGCTGAAGTGGGCAGCGCTGTGGGTGCTGCTGGGCATCTATTATCTGACGCCGTTCCTGCGCTGGGACCGCGGTCCCGGTGCCCCGGACCAGGCCATCCTGATCGATCTGCCGGCGCGGCGCGGCTACTTTTTCATGATCGAGATCTGGCCACAGGAGGTCTATTACATCACCGGCATCCTCGCGATGGCGGCGATTGGCCTCTTTCTTGTCACGGCGCTGATGGGCCGCGCGTGGTGCGGCTATGCCTGCCCGCAGACGGTGTGGACCGACCTCTACCGCTGGGTCGAGCACAAGCTGGAGGGCGACCGCAATGCCCGCATCAAGCTCGACAAGGGGCCACTGACCTTCAACAAGATCTGGCGCAAGACCGCCAAGCACATCGTCTGGGTGATCATCGGCGCGCTGACCGGGGGCGCCTGGATTCTCTATTTCAACGACGCGCCGACAATCCTGCCCCAGCTGTTCACCGGCGAGGCGGGCGAGGGTGTCTATCTGTTCGTCGGCCTGCTGACCTTCACCACCTATACGCTGGGCGGCATCGCCCAGGAACAGGTATGCACCTACATGTGCCCGTGGCCGCGCATCCAGGCGGCGATGCTCGACCGCGAGTCGCTGTGGGTCACCTACCGCGAAGACCGGGGCGAGCCGCGCGGCAACCCGAAGAAGGCACAGGCCGAGGGCGCGCCGGCGCTGGGCGACTGCATCGACTGCACGCTGTGCGTCCAGGTCTGCCCGCAGGGCATCGACATCCGCAACGGGCCGCAGCTGGAGTGCATCCAGTGCGCTTTGTGCGTCGATGCCTGTGATTCGGTGATGGACAAGATCGGCAAGCCGCGCGGCCTGATCGCCTACGCGACGGAGGCCAATGCCGAGCGCCGGGCCGCCGGTCAGAAGGAGCGCCTGAAGCTGGTGCGGCCGCGCACGGTCATCTACTCGGTGGTGCTGGCGGCCATCGGCGCCGTGATGTTCAGCGTGCTGCTGCATCGCGGTGATCTGGAACTGAACCTGATCGCCGACCGCAACCCGTTGTATATCACGCTGGCCGATGGCAGCATCCGCAACGGTTATACGCTGAAGATTCTCAACAAGTCCGGCCAGCCCCGGTCTTTCGAGGTCACGGCGACCGGCCTTGACGGGGTACAGGTGCAGTTGGGCATCGACGCCGCCGGCAATGTCGTCAACGCCCGGGCCGACTCGGTGAAGGCCGAGCGGGTGTTCCTGGTGCTGCCGGCGGATCAGCTGGGCAAGGTTGCCGACGGCGAGGTGCCGGTGACCCTGCACGTGAAGGACAAGGCGACCGGCCAGGTGGCGGAGGCCGATACCAGCTTCCGGGGGCCGAAGTCGTGAGCGCGATGATGGAGCAAGGGGAGATGACGGTGACGGGCAAGCGGCTGACGGGTCGGCATGTGTTCATCGGCGTGGCAACGTTTTTCGCGCTGGTGACATTGGTCAACGTCGTGATGATCAGCTTCGCCGTCGGCACCTTCGACGGGCTCCAGACCGACAATGCCTACAACGAGGGGCGCTCCTTCAACCAGACCATCGCGGCGGCGCGCGCCCGCGCCGGGCTTGGCTGGCAGGACAGCCTGATGCTGGAGCCGGGCCGGGTGACCCTGGCCCTGGCCGACCGGGACGGCCAGCCGGTGTCGGGCCTGGTATTGTCCGGCCAGCTGCGCGGTCTCACTCACGCCGACGCCGATCAGGCGCTGGCGTTCCGGGAGACGACGACCGGTCGCTACGAGGCGGTGCTGGCCCGCCCGGTCACCGGTCGCTGGGAGGTGCGGGTGTCCACCCGCGCTCCCGATGGCACGCCGGTCGATTTCCGTCAGCAGGCACGGGTCGGCGGCTGAACCGGCCGGTGGCGGCCCGACAGGAAGCGGACAAGACGGCGGGGAACGGGAACATGGCGTCGACGCGATCGCTGGAACTGGTGGTGCCGGGCATGCATTGCGCCGGCTGCATCGGCAAGGTCGAGCGCGGCCTCAAGGCGCTGCCCGGCGTCACCACCGCGCGTGCCAATCTCTCCACCAAGCGTGTCACCGTCGCCTGGGACGGTGACGGGCTGGACCAGGGACGCGTCGTCGATGCCGTGCGCCAGCTCGGCTTCGAGGCCACCCCCTTTCAGGCCGGCGCCGCGCGCGAGCGTCAGCGCGAGGAGCTGCGGGAACTGGTGCGGGCGCTGGCGGTCGCCGCCTTTGCCTCGATGAACATCATGCTGCTGGCGGTGGCGGTGTGGGCGGGGCTCGCCGAGGACATGGATGTCGCGACCCGCACCATGTTCTACTGGATTCAGGCGATCATCGCCATTCCCACCGTCGCCTATTCCGGCCGGCCCTTCTATCGCTCGGCGCTGCGGGCGTTGCGGGCGAAAAGCCTCAACATGGACGTACCGATCTCGCTGGCGGTGATCCTGACGCCGCTGGTCAGCGTCATGGAGGTGATCCGCGAGGAGGAGCACGCCTATTTCGATGGCGCGGTGATGCTGCTGTTCTTCCTGCTGATTGGCCGGGTGCTGGAGCGGGTGGTGCGCACCGAGGCCTGGGGCGCGGCGGAGAACCTGCTGTCGCTGCAGGCGACCGAGGCGCAGCTGATGGAGGCCGACGGCCGGGTGCGCAGCGTTCCGGCCGCGGAACTGGCCGCCGGCATGACCGTGCTGGTGGCGGCGGGCGCCCGCGTGCCGGCCGACGGCACCGTGGCCGAGGGCAGCTCCGACATCGATCTGTCGCTGGTGACCGGCGAGAGCGTGCCGGAGACAGCGGGTGTCGGCACCCATGTCTATGCCGGGACACTCAACCTCACCGGGCCTCTCACCGTCACCGTGACGGCGCGGCCGGAGGACAGCCTGCTGGCTGACCTGATCCGGCTGATGGAGGCCGCCGAGCAGAACCGTTCGCGCTACGTCCAGGTCGCCGACCGGCTGTCGCGCATCTACGCGCCGGCGGTGCATATTCTGGCCGCCGTGACCTTCACGGGCTGGCTGCTGCTGGGGCAAGGCTGGCACGACGCGCTGATGGCGGCGGTGGCGGTGCTGATCATCACCTGTCCGTGCGCGCTGGGGCTCGCCATGCCTGTCGTGCAGGTGACAGCGATTGGCCGGCTGCTGAAAATGGGCATTGTCGTCAAGGCGGCGGACGCGCTGGAACGCCTGTCGAGCGTCGACACGCTGGTGTTCGACAAGACCGGCACGCTCACTGTCGGTCAGCCGGCACTCGCCAATCGCGCCGACATTCCCGACGCCCAGCTGGCGCTGGCGGCGGCGCTGGCGCGGGCCAGCCGCCACCCGCTGTCGCGGGCGGTGGTGGTGGCGGCCGCCAGCCTGCCGCTGCCGGCGGCGCTGGCCGATGTGCGCGAACAGCCCGGCTTCGGCCTGGAGGGGCAGCTTGACGGCCAGACGGTGCGGCTGGGCTCGGCGGACTGGACCGGCGCACCCGACACGCCGGTGGACGGGCCGCATCTGTGGTTGCGGCTGGGTGACGCCGCGCCGCTGCTGTTTACCTTCCACGACCGGTTGCGGGAGGATGCCCGCGAGGTGTTCGCCCGCCTGAAGGCTTCGGGGCGCGAGGTCATACTGCTGTCGGGCGACCGGTCGGCGGTGGTGGCGCAGGCGGCCGCCGAACTGGGCGTCGACCGCTGGCTCGCCGAGGTCAAGCCGGCCGACAAGGCCGGTGTCATTGCCCGGCTGTCGGCCGAGGGCCATCGCGTGCTGATGGTCGGCGATGGCCTCAACGACGCGCCGGCGCTCAAGGCGGCGCAAGGCTCCATGTCGCCGGCCAGTGCCGCCGACATCGCCCAGCGTGCCGCCGACGTGGTGTTCCAGGGTGCGAAGCTGCGGCCGGTCGAGGTCACCCTGTCCATGGCACGCGCGGCGCACCGGCGGGCGATCGAGAATTTCGGGCTGGCGATCGGCTATAATGTCATCGCGGTGCCGCTGGCGATGCTGGGCCACGTGACGCCGCTGATCGCCGCCATCGCCATGTCGTCGTCGTCGATCATTGTCGTCATCAACGCGCTGGGTCTGAAATGGAGGCGCCTGTGACTGTGCTGCTCTACCTCATCCCCGCCATGCTGGCGATGGGCGCGCTGGCGCTGGTGGCGTTCATGTGGGCGTTGAAATCCGGTCAGTTCGACGATCTCGACGGTGCCGCCGAGCGCATCCTGATGGACGACGACGACCGGCCGGCCCAGCCGGTCGCGTATCCGTCGCCTGTCGCGCCGCCCGCCGCCGCTGCCTCGCCCCCGGCGTCCACATCGGGCTGATCCCGGAATCAACAAGGCCGCACCCTTGCGGATGCGGCCCTGGTGGATCGAGTTGCCGTGACAGGGGCGGCGGTCAGCCGGCTTTCTGGATGGTCGCCGTGCCGGCGTCGCGGTCGCCCGGCTGGGCGGCCAGCAGGTCCTTCAGGAAGGCGCCCTTGTCGGCGACGGTGGCCTCGCCGGCGACGGTCGAGCGGATGTCCGCCGTCACGCCGGTGCTGCGGGCATCGTCGAGCAGCGCCTGCTCGCCGGGGGTCTTGGGGGCGCTGACGCCGGGGCCGAACAGCGCGTCCATCGCCTGGCCCTGGGAGTCCAGCTCCTGCGGCCGCGGCGCACCCGGCCTCGGCGGGCGCAGGTTGAAATCGGGCGGCACCGCCAGCGGCGCCTGCTTGGTGACGGCGAACTCGTCCGGCGCGTCCTTGGCCATGCCGAAGGTCTTCTTCATGCCGCCGCAACCGGGCAGGGCCAGCAGGGCCAGGGCGCCGGCGCCCAGCAGAAGCACTCGTGATGCCGTCATTCGTTCGTCTCCGCCTTCTGGTCGTGCCGGGGCCTGGCGAGGCCGATGAACAGCAGCGCCGCCACCCCGAGCGTGATGGCCGCGTCGGCCACGTTGAACACGTAGAATGAGTAGCCCATCAAATGGAAGTGCAAAAAGTCGGCAACCGCGCCGAAGCGCACCCGATCCGCGATATTCCCGATGGCGCCGCCGAGAATACCGCCCAGCGCCAGCGCCTGCGCGCGGCTCTGTTCCTTCAGCAGCCAGTAGGCGACCAGCGCCGCGATGGCGCCGGTCAGCCCGGTGAGCAGCCAGCGGCCGGCATCGCTGTCGGCCCTGAACAGGCCCATGGAGACGCCGCGGTTCCACACCATGGTCAGGTTGAAGAAGCCGTCGATCACCGGCACCGTCACCTTGGCCGGCAGCGCGAACGGCCCGAGAATCCACCACTTGCTGAGCTGGTCGAGGATCAGCACGACAAGCGCGAAACGCAGGCCGAGGCGCGCGGGCGTCATCACCCGGCTCACGCGGCGCCACCCCCGGTCACGGCATCATGGCAGCGGCCGCACAGGGCCGGATGGTCGGCGTGGGCGCCGACGTCCGGCAGCACCTGCCAGCAGCGGCCGCACTTGGCGCCGTCGGCGGCACCGGTGACGACACCGATGCCCGGCGCGTCGTCGAGCCGGAAGGCGCCGTCCGGGGCGCTGCCGGTGACCAGCGTCAGGCCGGAGGTGATGCTGATCTCGGCCATGTCGAGGCCGGCCAGCAGCGCGGCGTCGGCGGCGTCACCGAGGTAGAGCGTCGGCGCCGACTCCAGGCTGGAGCCGATGCGCTTTTCCCGCCGGTCAACCTCCAGCGCGCCGGTGACGACGGCGCGGATCGCCCGCACCCGGGCCCATTTGGCGGCCAGCGCCGGGTCCAGCCACGTTGCCGGCACGTCGGGGAACAGCTCCAGATGCACCGAGCCGTCCTCGCTGGGGAAGCGGGCCTGCCAGGCCTCCTCGGCGGTGAACACCAGCACCGGCGCCAGCCACTTCACCAGGCAGTGGAACAGCGTGTCGAGCACGGTGCGGCAGGCGCGCCGGCGCGCGCTGGTGGCGGTGTCGCAGTAGAGGCTGTCCTTGCGGACGTCGAAGTAGAAGCTCGACAGGTCGAGGTTGCAGAAGTTCGACAGCGCGGTGATGTACGGGTTGAAGTCGAAGTTGTTGGCGTGGCGGCGCAGGTCGGCGTCCATCTCGGCGACCCGGTGCAGCACCCAGCGTTCCAGCTCCGGCATCGCCTCCACCGCCACCTTCTCGGCGTCGGTGAAGCCGTCGAGCGCGCCCAGCAGGTAGCGCAGGGTGTTGCGCAGCTTGCGATAGGCGTCCACCTGGCCGGCGAGGATCTCCTTGCCGATGCGCACGTCCTCGAAATAGTCGGTCGAGACCACCCACAGCCGCAGGATATCGGCGCCGTTCTCCTTGATCACCGCCTGCGGGTCGACGGTGTTGCCCAGCGACTTCGACATCTTGCGCCCCTGGGCGTCGAGCACGAAGCCGTGGGTCATCACGCCGTCATAGGGCGCGCGTCCCCGGGTGCCGCAGCCCTCCAGCAGCGAGGACTGGAACCAGCCGCGATGCTGGTCGGAACCTTCGAGGTAGAGGTCGGCCGGCCAGGTGAGCGCCGGCCACTTGCCGCTTTCCAGCACGAAGCTGTGGGTCGAGCCGCTGTCGAACCAGACGTCGAGAATGTCGGTGACCTGCTCGTAGCGTTCGGGGTCGTAGCCGTTGCCGAGGAAGTCGCTGGCCGGGCGGGTGTACCAGGCGTCGGCGCCGTCGGCTTTCACCGCCTCGACGATGCGGGCGTTGACCGCCGCGTCCTGCAGCACCGCGCCGGTCGCCTTCTCGACGAACACGGTGATCGGCACGCCCCAGGCGCGCTGGCGCGACAGCACCCAGTCTGGCCGGCCCTCGACCATGGCGCGGATGCGGTTCTTGCCCGCCGCCGGGACGAAGCGGGTGGCCTCGATGGCCGCCAGCGCCTTGTCGCGCAGGTTCGTCTTGCTCATCGAAACGAACCACTGCGGCGTGCAGCGGTAGATCAGCTTGGCCTTGGAGCGCCACGAATGCGGGTAGCTGTGGCGCAGCTCGCCGGCCGCCAGCAGCGCGCCGCGTTCGGCCAGTGCCGCACACACCGGGCCGTCCTTGGCGTTGACCTTGTAGACGTGGTTGCCGCCGACCACCGGCCAGTCGGCGAGATAGCTGCCGTCCGGCTGGACGACGAATTTGGGGCCGATGTCGTGGGCCTGGCAGAGGTAGAAGTCGTCCTCGCCATGGTCGGGCGCCTGGTGCACCAGGCCGGTGCCGGCCTCGGTGGTGACGAAGTCGCCGGCCAGCAGCGGCCGCGGCTCGTCGAAGAACGCCGACAGGCCCTTGAACGGATGTTCGGCGACGGCGCCTTCGAGGTCGGTGCCCTTGAAGTGCAGCGCCGGCTGCAGGTGGACCAGGCCGGTGCGCTCCTTGAACGCGCCGATCAGGGCCTCGGCGACGACCAGCTTGTGGCCTTCGCCCTCCAGCAGCACATAGTCGATGTCGGCGCCATAGGCGAGCGCCCGGTTGACCGGGATGGTCCAGGGCGTCGTGGTCCAGATCACCGCTTTGGCACCCACCAGCTCGGGGCGCTTGGGGGCGGCGACGATCGGGAAGGCGACGTCGATGGTGGTGGACGTCACGTCCTCATATTCGACTTCCGCCTCGGCCAGCGCGGTCTTTTCGACCGGCGACCACATCACCGGCTTGGCGCCGCGATACAGGCTGTCGTCCATGGCGAACTTCAACAGCTCGCCGACGATGGTCGCCTCGGCGTCGAAAGCCATGGTGGTGTAGGGGTTGTCCCAGTCGCCGGTGACGCCCAGCCGCTTGAACTGGGCCCGCTGCACGTCCAGCCAGTGGGCGGCGTAGGCGCGGCACTCGGCACGGAAGGCGGTGGGGTCCACCTCGTCCTTGTTCTTGCCCTTCTTGCGGTACTGCTCCTCGATCTTCCACTCGATCGGCAGGCCGTGGCAGTCCCAGCCCGGCACGTAGGGCGCGTCCTTGCCCATCATCTGCTGCGAGCGGACGATGACGTCCTTCAGCACCTTGTTCATGGCGTGGCCGATGTGGATGTCGCCGTTGGCGTAGGGCGGCCCGTCGTGGAGGATGAACTTCGGCCGGCCGGCGGCGGTGTCGCGCAGGCGCTGGTAGAGGTTGAGCCCCTCCCAGCGTTCCAGCCACTTGGGCTCCTGCTGGGCAAGCCCCGCCTTCATCGGGAAGTCGGTTTTCGGCAGGAACACGGTGGCGCGATAGTCGGCCTTCGCGGCCTCGGGGGTTTCCGGTTTCTCGGGGGTGTCGGTCATGTGGCAGTCACTTCAGGCTTGAAGGAAATGGGGTGCAGGGCGAAGGGTTCCCGGTCCCGCTGATGTGTCGGCACGACGCATCAGGAGGCCGGGCCGGTAATTCGCCTGAAGAGTCCGAACCCACGCATGGCGGCGCTTGTAGCCGCGCGCCCGCCCCCTGTCGAGACGGGGCGCGCGGCGACAGGCCGGAGCTGGCCGGTGCACGGCCGGCGGGCGCGCGTCAGTCGCGGCCCAGCGCTTCGAGAATCTGGCAATCGGCGACCGCGCCGTGGCCGCACTGGTCGACCATGGCGGTGAGGGCCGCCTCCAGGCTGGCCAGCTGGCGGATCTTGTCGCGTACAGCGTCGCGGTGCTGGCGGGCGATGCGGTCGATGTCGGCGCACGGCTGGCCGGGGCGGTCGCTCATGTCGAGCAGGGCGCGGATGTCGTCGATGCCGAAGCCGAGGTCGCGGGCGCGGCGGATGAACCCCAGCCGGTCCACCGCCGCCTCGCCGTAGAGCCGGCGGCCGTTGCCGCCGCGCGGCGGCGTCGGCAGCAGGCCGATCTCCTCATAGTAGCGGATGGTCGGCACCTTGACCGCGGTCCGGCGCGACAGCGCGCCGATGGCCATGCCGCCGGCGTGTCGCGGGGCGGGAGGTTGCGCTGCCGGGGTTGTGGACATCCGCAGTTTCTCCTTGATCCTCTAGTCACTGGAGGATGTAGGCTGCACCCGACTCAAGTCCAGCAGAGGAAGTGTCGATGTCCGGTTCCTGTTCCGCGTCTCCCCGCGCCCCCGAGGCCGGCGCTGTCGTCGAGGCCGGCGCTGGCGCCCAAGCGGCGTCCGGCTGCGGCTGCCACCAGGGCACCGTGCGCTTCGATGGCGCCAGCCGCGCCTACAAGACGATCCTGTGGGTCATCATCCTGCTCAACGCGGGCATGTTCCTGGTGGAGATCGTCGCCGGCGTCGCGGCGGGCTCGATGGCGCTGCAGGCGGATTCGCTCGACTTCGCCGGCGACGCGCTGACCTACGGCTTGTCGCTGGCGGTGATCGGCATGGCGCCGGCGGTGCGCACGCGGGTGGCGCTGGTGAAGGGGGCGAGTCTCGGCATCGTCGCCGTCTATGTGCTGGGCGCCTCGTTGTGGCGGACCTTCGTGGCGGGCGTGCCGGAGGCGCTCACCATGGGTGTGGTCGGGGTGATGGCGCTGGCGGTCAATGTCGCCTCGGCGCTGCTGCTGCTGCGCTACAAGGACGGCGACGCCAATGTCCGCTCGGTGTGGCTGTGTTCGCGCAACGACGCCATCGGCAATGTCGCGGTGCTGGCGGCGGCCGGGGTGGTGGCGCTGACGGCGACCCGCTGGGCCGATCTTGCCGTCGCCTGCGTCATGGCCGGGCTGTTCCTGTCCACCTCATGGCAGGTGGTGCGCGCGGCGCGGCGTGAACTGGCGGACGAGGCGGCCACCGCCGGCCATTCCCACGATCATGGCCAGCCGCACGGTCATGACCACGGGCACGGTCATGCCCATGGCCCTGGCCACGCTCACAGCGTGTAGCCGCCGTCGACGCCGAGGCTGGCGCCGGTGATGCTGCGCGCGGCGTCCGACAGCAGGAAGGCGATCTGGCCGGCGATTTCCGCCGCGCTGGCGTAGCGGCCGAGCGGCGTCGCCATTGCCGCCATGGCGTCGAAGGCGGCCCGCTCGCTGCCGTGCTCGGCCACCAGCGCCTGGAAGAAGTCCATGGTCCGCCAGATCGGCGTCTCGACGCCGCCGGGCAGGATGGCGTTGACGCGGATGTTGTCCGGCGCGCCTTCCTTGGCTGCCACCCGGGCCAGCTGCAGCACCGCCGCCTTGGAGGCGCCATAGGCGCCGACGCCGGGCTCGGCCTTGATGGCGGAGGCCGACGACACCACCACCACGGCGCCGCCGCGGCCGCCGGCGCGGATCAGCCGCAGGCCGGTCTGCAGGGTGAGGAACACACCATCGAGGTTGACCGCCAGCACCCGTCGCCAGGCCGCGAACGTCATCTCGGTGATGGCACCGGCGTCGGAAATGCCGGCATTGGCCACCACCTGGTCGAGCCGGCCGAAGCGCCCGGCGATGGCGGCCTGTGTCTCGGCCCAGGCGGTGGGGTCGCTGACGTCCTGCACGCAGGTCAGCAGCGCCTCGGCGGGTAGCGGCAGGCGGCCGGCCAGTGCGGCGAGCCCGGCCCCGTCGCGGTCCACCAGCACCAGGCCGCCGGCGCCCTCGGCCGCCAGTCGCGCGGCGGTGGCGGCGCCGATGCCGGAGGCCGCGCCGGTGACCAGGGCGACGGGAGAGGCGGACGGGGCTGCGATCGCCGGTCTCAGGCGGCCACCAGCCCCAGCTTCTCGAACAGCGCGGTGTCGCGGTTCTCCAGCGGGTTGGGGGTGGTCAGCAGCTTCTCGCCATAGAAGATCGAGCTGGCGCCGGCCATGAAGCACAGCGCCTGCAGCTCGTCGGACATGGTCTCGCGGCCGGCCGACAGGCGGACCACCGACTTCGGCATGGTCAGGCGGGCCACCGCGATGGTGCGCACGAACTCCAGCCCCTCGATTTCCGGCGTGCCCTCCAGCGGCGTGCCCTTGACCTGCACCAGCCGGTTGATCGGCACCGAGTTGGGGTGGTTGGGCAGGGTGGCCAGCGCCACGATCATGCCGACCCGGTCCTCGCGGCTTTCGCCCATGCCGACGATGCCGCCGGAGCAGACGTTGATGCCGGCCTCGCGGACATGGCCCAGCGTCTCCAGCCGCTCGTCGAAGGTGCGGGTGGAGATGATCTCGCCATAATATTCCGGCGAGGTGTCGAGGTTGTGGTTGTAATAGTCGAGGCCGGCGTCCTTCAGCCGCTGGGCCTGATAGGCCTCCAGCATGCCCAGCGTCACGCAGGCTTCCATGCCCAGCGACTTCACGCCCTCGACCATCTCGGCGACGGCATCGAGGTCCTTGTCCTTGGGGCGGGTCCAGGCCGCGCCCATGCAGAAGCGGGTGGCGCCGGCGGCCTTGGCGGCCTGGGCGCGCTCCATCACCACCGCGACGTCCATCAGCTTGTCGGCCTTCAGACCGACCTCCTTGGCGTATTTGGCCGACTGCGGGCAGTAGGCGCAGTCCTCCGCGCAGCCGCCGGTCTTGATCGACAGCAGCTGCGAGCGCTGCACGGCGTTGGGGGTGTGGAACTGCCGGTGCAGCGTCTGGGCGTCATAGACGAGGTCGAGGAACGGCCGGTCGAACAGGGCGCGGACTTCCTCGCGGGTCCAGTCGTGGCGGACGGCGGCGAAGGGTGAGTCGGTCATGGGCGCACGCTCCATCGTGAATGTCGGACGGGTTCGCGTAGCGGCAAGGGGGGCGGGGGTCAACGCCCGCGATGGAGGGGGGGCGCCCTAGCGGGCGCTGATGCAGGGGGGCGCTGCCGGGCGCTGATGGAGGGTGCGCCCTAGCGGGCGCTGGGTAAGCGGCCGCGCGCGTAGTGCGGCTGGCGGAGGATCTTCAGCGCGGTGGCGCAGTCGGCGCTGATCTGGGCCTTCAGCGCATCAAGGCCGGGGAACTTGCGCTCAGGCCGGATGAACTCCACCAGTTCGACGCGGATGTTCTGGCCGTACAGATCGCCGGCGAAATCGAACAGGTGCAGCTCCAGCAGCTCGCGTGGCGGCTGGAAGGTGGGGCGCAGGCCGATGTTGGCGATGCCGTCGACCACCCGGCCATCGGCCAGCACGGCGCGGGTGGCGTAGACGCCGAAGCGCGGCCGCTGATAGTCGCCGAGGTCGAGGTTGGCGGTGGGAAAGCCGATGGTGCGGCCGCGCTGGTCGCCCGCCGTCACCGTGCCCTCGATCACCCACCAGTGGCCCAGCAGCTCGGCGGCCTCGAACGGCGCGCCGTCGGTGAGCTTGTGGCGAATCAGCGTCGAGGAGATGGCGGCGTCGGCGCCGGCGATCACCGGATCAACGATGGACACGGCGACATCACGCGCGATGCCCAGTGCCTGCAGCGTCGCGGTGGTGCCCGAGCGGCCCTTGCCGAAGGTATAGTCGTAGCCGGCGACGACGCCCCTGATCCGCAGCCGGTCGCACAGCACGGACTGGAAGAAGGCCTCCGGCGACAATGCCGCCAGGTCGGCGTTGAAGGGAATCGCCACCAGGGCGTCGACGCCGAAGGCCTCCCACAGGCGGGCGCGCTCGGCGAAGCTGGTGAGCTGGAACGGTGGCAGGTCGGGCTTGAAGAAGCGCGCGGCGTGGGGATCGAAGGTGACCACCAGCAGTGGCGCCTCCAGCGTGCGCGCCAGCCGCCGGGCCTCGCCGACCACGCGCTGGTGGCCGCGATGCACGCCGTCGAAATTGCCCAGTGCGGCAACGCCGCCGACCAGATGGTCGGGCACCGCTTCCTGCCCAGTAATCAGATCCATGATCTTCGTGTCCGTTTTGCCGGTCTATAGGGGCAGGGTGGCGCGCCGCCAAGCCTTCGATGTGCATGGTGTCTCACGGTCACGACGCGCTTAACCGAATTTTTAGGGGCCGGCGATAGGTTCAGCCCAACCGGGAAGACGAGTCTGACCGGAAGTGTATCGCAACCGAATTAAGCGGGTGAACCATGGCCGTCGACTTCGCAATGCCGATTCTGATCGTGGATGACTACAAGACCATGCTTCGAATTGTGCACAATCTGCTCAAACAGATCGGGTTTGAGAATATCGACGAGGCCACTGACGGCTCGATGGCGCTGACCAAGATGCGGCGCAAGAAGTATGCGCTGGTGATTTCCGACTGGAACATGGAGCCGATGACCGGCTACGAGTTGCTGAAGGAAGTCCGCGCCGACGCCGAGCTGAAGACGACGCCGTTCATCATGGTCACCGCCGAGTCGAAAACCGACAACGTGATCGCCGCCAAGAAGGCCGGCGTGAACAACTACATCGTCAAGCCGTTCAACGCCCAGACGCTCAAGCAGAAACTCAGCGCCGTGCTCGGCGACTTCTGAGGTCGCCGGCAAGCCCGAGTGTTCGCGAACCGCCCCACGGGGCGGTTCTTGCGTTTGGCGGGACTTTTGCGGGCCGTATGGGGGCAAAACCCGTCGTCATGTCGGCGGTATCCGCCGAATGATGTAGATAGTGGCGACCGGTGCGTCACGATGCCGGAACCGGGCGTGGCAATCGTGGCCTCGCGCAAGTGACAGGATGTGAGACCCGCGTGCGACCATTGTCCGATTCTTCGGCCAGCAGCCTTGCGACCCCGGGCAATTCGGTCTATGCGGTCGCCGGTTTAGGCATGACGTAACGTCAGCCTACGTTCTTTCTTTGGCAGCTAGGCTAGGGGCTCCCATGGCACGCAAGAAAATTGCTCTCATCGGCAGCGGCATGATCGGGGGCACGCTTGCCCATCTGATCGGCCTCAAGGAACTCGGCGACGTGGTGATGTTCGACATCGCCGACGGTCTGCCCCAGGGCAAGTCGCTCGACATCGCCCAGTCGGCGCCGGTCGACGGCTTCGACGCCAGCCTGTCGGGCGCCAGCGACTACAAGGCGATCAAGGGCGCCGACGTCTGCATCGTCACCGCCGGCGTGCCGCGCAAGCCGGGCATGAGCCGCGACGACCTGCTGGGCATCAACCTGAAGGTCATGAAGTCGGTCGGCGAAGGCATCCGGAAATATGCCCCCAAGGCCTTCGTGATCTGCATCACCAACCCGCTCGATGCGATGGTGTGGGCGCTGCGCGAATTCTCCGGCCTGCCGCACAACATGGTGGTGGGCATGGCCGGCGTGCTGGACTCCGCCCGCTTCCGCCACTTCCTGGCCGACGAGTTCAAGGTGTCGATCAAGGACGTCACGGCCTTCGTGCTGGGCGGCCACGGCGACACCATGGTGCCGCTGACCCGCTACTCGACCGTCGCCGGCATCCCGGTGCCGGATCTGGTCAAGATGGGCTGGACCACCCAGGAGAAGCTGGACAAGATCGTCCAGCGCACCCGTGACGGTGGCGCCGAGATCGTCGGCCTGCTCAAGACCGGCTCGGCCTATTATGCTCCGGCCGCCTCGGCGGTGCAGATGGCGGAAAGCTATCTGAAGGACCAGCGCCGTCTGCTGCCCTGCGCGGCCTACCTTGATGGTCAGTATGGCGTGAAGGACACCTATGTCGGCGTGCCGGTGATCATCGGCGGCAACGGCGTCGAGAAGGTGGTCGAGATCGAGCTGAAGGCGGCCGAAAAGAAGATGTTCGACAACTCGGTTGGCGCCGTGCTCGGCCTGGTCGACGCGTGCAAGAAGATCGACCCGTCGCTGGCCGGTGGTAAGGCGGCTGCGGGCGGTAAGGCTGTGAAAGCCGCCTCTGGCGGCAAGGCTGTGAAAGCCGCCAAGCCGGCGAAGAAGGCCGCGGCGCCCAAGGTCGCCGCAGCGCCGGCGGCGCCGAAGAAGCGCGGTCGTCCGCCCAAGAACAAGGCCTGAGCCGATTTTGCATGACCGCTCCGGTGGCCCGCGCGGGTCACCGGCGGGTTTTTAAAGGAGCAGTTCTCCCATGAACATTCATGAGTATCAGGCCAAGCAGTTGCTGGCCAAGTTTGGAGCGCCGGTCGCCAAGGGCGTCGTGGCGTTCACCGTCGAGGAGGCGGTCGAAGGCGCCAAGACGCTGCCGGGGCCGATCTATGTCGTGAAGTCGCAGATCCACGCCGGTGGCCGCGGCAAGGGCAAGTTCGTCGGTCTGCCGCCGGAGGCCAAGGGTGGCGTGCGCGTCACCAAGTCGGTCGAGGAAGTCGGTCTGGCCGCCGCCGAGATGCTGAACCGTGTGCTGGTGACGCACCAGACCGGTCCGGCCGGCAAGGAAGTCAAGCGCCTC
Organism: Parapedomonas caeni; assembly: GCF_041060555.1. Taxonomy (NCBI): domain Bacteria; kingdom Pseudomonadati; phylum Pseudomonadota; class Alphaproteobacteria; order Sphingomonadales; family Sphingosinicellaceae; genus Parapedomonas; species Parapedomonas caeni. The sequence continues at coordinate 32,761 of NZ_JBEUDS010000025.1, forward strand.
TACATCGAGGACGGCTGCGACATCGCCAAGGAATATTACCTGTCGCTGCTGGTGGATCGCGCCACCGGCCATGTCGCCGTGGTCGCCTCGACCGAGGGCGGCATGGACATCGAGGAAGTCGCCGAGCACACGCCGGAGAAGATCCTCACCATCGACATCGATCCGGCCACCGGCCTGATGCCCTACCACGCGCGCAAGTATGCGTACGCCATGGGCTTCAAGGGCGAGGCCAACCGCCAAGCGCAGGACACGCTGGCAAAGCTGTACGCGGCCTTCGTCGCCACCGACGCCTCGATGCTGGAAGTCAACCCGCTGGTGCTGACCGCCGAGGGCAACATCCGCGTCCTCGACGCCAAGATGAGCTTCGACTCGAACGCGCTGTACCGCCACCCGGACGTGGTCGAGCTGCGCGACCTCGATGAAGAGGACCCGGCGGAAATCGAGGCCTCGAAGTACGACCTCGCCTACATCAAGCTCGACGGCAACATCGGCTGCATGGTCAACGGTGCCGGTCTGGCCATGGCCTCGCTCGACATCATCAAGCTGTCGGGCGGCGAGCCCGCGAACTTCCTCGATGTCGGCGGTGGCGCCAGCAAGGAGAAGGTGACCGCGGCGTTCAAGATCATCCTCTCCGATCCCAACGTCGAGGGCATCCTGGTCAACATCTTCGGCGGCATCATGCGCTGCGACATCATCGCCGAGGGCGTGGTGGCGGCGGCTCGTGAACTGGAGCTGAAGGTGCCGCTGGTGGTCCGTCTGGAGGGCACCAACGTCGAGCTGGGCAAGAAGATCATGGCCGAGTCCGGCCTGGCCATCGTGCCGGCGGACGATCTGGGCGACGCGGCGGCGAAGATCGTCGCGGAAATCAACAAGGCGAAGGCGGCGTAACCATGTCGATCCTGATCAACAAAGACACCAAGGTCATCTGCCAGGGCTTCACCGGCAAGCAGGGCACCTTCCACTCCGAACAGGCGATCGCCTACGGCACCAAGATGGTCGGCGGCACCGCCCCGGGCAAGGGTGGTTCCACCCACCTCGGCCTGCCGGTGTTCGACACCGTCGCCGAGGCCAAGGACAAGACCGGCGCCGACGCGTCGGTGATCTATGTGCCGCCGCCGGGCGCGGCCGACGCCATCCTGGAGGCGATCGACGCCGAGATCCCGCTGGTGGTGTGCATCACCGAGGGCATTCCGGTGCTCGACATGGTCCGCGTCAAGCGCGCCCTGGCCGGCTCCAAGACCCGTCTGGTCGGCCCCAACTGCCCCGGCCTGCTGACGCCGGGCGAGTGCAAGATCGGCATCATGCCGGGCAACATCTTCTCCAAGGGTTCAGTCGGCGTGGTTTCCCGCTCCGGCACCCTGACCTATGAAGCGGTGTTCCAGACCACCGCGGTCGGGCTGGGCCAGACCACGGCGGTCGGCATCGGTGGTGACCCGGTCAACGGCACCAACTTCATCGACGTGCTGGAGATGTTCCTCGCCGACGAGGCCACCAAGCAGATCATCATGATCGGCGAAATCGGTGGCGACGCGGAAGAGAATGCCGCCGAGTTCATCAAGTCGGAAGCCAAGAAGGGCCGCAAGAAGCCGATGGTTGGCTTCATCGCTGGCCGTACGGCGCCTCCGGGCCGCCGCATGGGCCATGCCGGCGCCATCGTTTCCGGTGGCAAGGGCAAGGCGGAAGACAAGATCGAGGCCATGCGCTCGGCCGGTATCGCCGTCGCGGACAGCCCGGCCCAGCTCGGCACGACCCTGATGGACGTGCTCAAGGGCTAAATAAACTGAAAAAATTTGGTTTGCGTTAGGGGAGCGCAAACCAAATATGGTTAAGGGCCGTCCATGGTGCGCCTGTCGAGCCATGGACGGCCGTTTTGATGACGACAGGCCCGGTCTTGGCGGCAACGGTGCAAGAGCCGCAACGCAGGGAGCGAAGTCGCAATGGGCTACGAAGCCGATCTTCCCCACCAGATTGAAGGCGTCAGTGCCGCCTTCGTAGAGTCGCTCTACGCAAAATTCCTCAATGATCGCAATTCGGTAGACCCGAGCTGGCAGGCCTATTTCGCCGGTCTGGAGTCGGTTGCCGGTGGCGGGAGCACCGCGCCGTCGTGGCAGCGGGCCAACTGGCCGCTGACGCCGGACGATGCGCTGACCGCCGGGCTCGATCCGACCAGGATGCAGCTGGAACCGAAGCCCGCCAAGGGCAAGGCGGCGGCGCCCGCCGCTGCCGGCGTCTCGGCGGAGGACATCCAGCGTGCCGCCAACGACACGCTGCAGGCCTACACCATGATCCGCACCTTCCGGGTGCGCGGCCATCTCGCGGCGACGCTGGACCCGCTGGGTCTGGAAAAGCGCGAACAGCATCCCGAGCTCGACCCGAGCCACTTCGGCTTCGGCCCGGCCGACCTCGACCGCCCGGTCTATCTCGGCGGCCTGCTGGGGCTGGAGCGCGCCACCATCCGCGAGGTGCACGCCATCCTGCTGCGCAACTACTGCGGCAACATCGGCGTCGAGTACATGCACATCAACGACCTGGAAGAGCGTCGCTGGATCCAGGCCAAGATGGAAGGCGCCGAGAAGGACATCAGCTTCTCGCCGCAGGGCAAGCTCGCCATTCTCAACAAGCTGATCGAGGCGGAGTCGTTCGAGAAGTTCCTGGGCCGCAAATATGTCGGCACCAAGCGCTTCGGTCTCGACGGCGGCGAGGCGATGGTGCCGGCGCTGGAGTCGATCATCAAGGTCGGCGGCGCGCTGGGCGTCAAGGAAGTGGTGATCGGCATGCCGCACCGCGGCCGCCTCAACGTGCTCACCAACGTGATGCAGAAGCCGTTCCGCCAGCTGTTCCACGAATTCGCCGGCGGCTCGTCGCAGCCCGACGACGTCGGCGGCTCGGGCGACGTGAAGTACCACCTCGGCACCTCGACCGACCGTGGCTTCGACGGCAACATGGTGCACCTGTCGCTGACCCCCAACCCGTCGCACCTGGAAGCGGTGAACCCGGTGGTGCTGGGCAAGGTCCGCGCCAAGCAGTTCGCCCGCGGCGACAAGAGCCGCTCGGAAGTGCTGCCGCTGCTGCTGCATGGTGACGCGGCGTTCGCCGGCCAGGGCATCATCGCCGAGTGCTTCGGCTTCTCCGGCGTGCCGGGCTACAACACCGGCGGCACCATCCACTTCATCGTCAACAACCAGGTGGGCTTCACCACCTCGCCGAAGTTCGCGCGTTCGTCGCCCTATCCGTCGGACGTGGCGAAGATGGTGCAGGCGCCGATCTTCCACGTGAACGGCGACGATCCCGAGGCGGTGACCTTCGCCACCAAGATCGCCACCGAATACCGCCAGACCTTCAAGCGCGACGTCGTCATCGACATGTGGTGCTACCGCCGGTTCGGCCACAACGAGTCCGACGAGCCGAGCTTCACCCAGCCGCGCATGTACGCCGCGATCAAGAAGCACCCGTTCGTCTCCACCGTTTATGCCGAGCGGCTGAAGGCCGAGGGCGTCGCCACCGACGAGCTGGTCAAGGCGATGGAGGACAAGTACATCGCCCACCTTGAGGACGAGTTCGAGGCGGCCAAGGGCTACAAGCCCAACAAGGCCGAGTGGTTCGAGGGGCGCTGGGCCGGCCTGCATCGGCCGACCGAGGATCTGGGCAGCCGTCGCGGCGCCGAGACCGGCGTGCGCGAGGACGTGCTCCAGGAGATTGGCAAGCAACTGACCTCCTGGCCCAAGGACTTCGACATCCACAAGACGCTGGCGCGCGTGCTCGCCGCCAAGGCCGAGATGTTCAAGACCGGCGAGGGGCTGGACTGGGCGACCGCCGAGGCGCTGGCTTTCGGCACCCTGCTGAAGGAAGGCTATGGCGTGCGCCTGTCCGGGCAGGACTGCGGCCGCGGCACTTTCAGCCATCGCCACGCGGTGTTCGTCGACCAGAAGACCGAGAGGCGGCACGTGCCGCTGGTCGAGGTCAGTCCGTGGTTCGAGGTGCTGGACAGCCCGCTGTCGGAATATGGCGTGATGGGCTACGAGTATGGCTACTCGCTGGCCGAGCCTAACTGGCTGGTGCTGTGGGAAGGCCAGTTCGGCGACTTCGCCAACGGCGCCCAGATCATGATCGACCAGTTCCTGTCGTCGGGCGAGAACAAGTGGCTGCGGGCCTCGGGTCTGGTGCTGCTGCTGCCGCACGGCTACGAGGGCCAGGGGCCGGAACACTCGTCGGCGCGGCCGGAGCGTTATCTGCAGCTCTGCGCGGAAGACAACATGCAGGTCGCCAACTGCACGACGCCGGCCAACTATTATCACATCCTGCGCCGTCAGTTGCACCGCACGTTCCGCAAGCCGCTGGTGATCTTCACGCCCAAATCGCTGCTGCGCCACAAGAAGGCGGTGTCGCGGCTGGCGGAGTTCGCCGAGGGCTCGCAGTTCCACCGCGTGCTGTTCGATGATGCCGAGATCGGCACCGCCTCGACCGTCAAGCTGAAGCCGGACAGCAAGATCACCAAGCTCGTGCTATGCACCGGCAAGGTCTATTTCGACCTGCTGGAGGAGCGCGACGCGCGCGGCCAGACCGACACCTACATCCTGCGCGTGGAGCAGCTCTATCCGTTCCCGGCGGCAGCGGTGGCGGAGGTGGTCTCCCGCTTCAAGAACCTGAAATCGGTGGTGTGGTGCCAGGAAGAGCCGCAGAACATGGGCTACTGGACCTTCATCAACCCCTACATCGAGCAGGTGCTGGTGGACAGCAAGTGCGCCGTGTCGCGCCCCGTCTACGCGGGTCGCCCGGCCGCGGCGTCGACCGCCACCGGTTTTGCCAAACGTCATGCGCAAGAGCAGGCCCGGCTGGTCGCCGAGGCCCTCGACGCCTAATTTTCCGAGAAGGAGCGAGTACCCATGGCTACGGACGTCAAGATTCCGACGCTCGGCGAATCCATCAGCGAGGCAACGGTTGCCGACTGGCTCAAGAAGGTTGGCGACTACGTCAACCAGGACGAGCCGATCGCCAGCCTGGAGACCGACAAGGTCGCCGTCGAACTCAACGCGCCGGTCGCCGGCGTGCTGACCGCCATTTCCGCCCAGCCCGGTGACACGGTCGAGGTCGGTGCCATCGTCGCCCAGATCGACGAGACCGCCAAGGCCGGCGCTGCCGCCGCCGCTCCGGCTCCGGTTGCCGCCGCTCCGGCTCCGGCCGCCGCCACTCCGGCCCCGGCTGCCGCGCCGGCTCCGGCCGCCGCCCCGGCGGCGCCCGGTCAGCCGCTGTCGCCGGCGGTGCGCAAGATCGTCGAGGACTACAACCTTGACCCGGCCTCGATCACCGGCACCGGCAAGGACGGCCGTCTGACCAAGGACGACGTGCTCTCGGCCATCGAGAAGGGCACCGCCCGCACGCTGGCGCCGCGCGCCGTCGCCACCGCGGCCGTCGCCGCTGCTGTCGCGACCCCGGCGGCGCCCGCGCGCGCCGAGGAGCGGGTGAAGATGACCCGCCTGCGCCAGACCATCGCGCGCCGCCTGAAGGAGGCGCAGAACACCGCGGCCATGCTCACCACCTTCAACGACGTCGACATGTCGGCGGTCATCGAGGCGCGCGAGAAGTACCGCGACCTGTTCGAGAAGAAGCACAACATCCGTCTGGGCTTCATGGGCTTCTTCACCAAGGCGGTGTCGCTGGCGCTGAAGGAAATCCCGGCGGTCAACGCCTCGATCGAGGGCGACGAGATCGTCTACCGCAACTATGCCGACATCGGCATGGCGGTCTCCACGCCGCAGGGCCTGGTGGTGCCGATCGTCCGCAACGCCGACAAGCTGAGCTTCGCCGACATCGAGAAGACCATCGCCGACATGGGCAAGCGCGGCCGCGACGGCCAGCTCAAGCTGGAGGAGTTGCAGGGCGGCACCTTCACCATCACCAACGGCGGCGTGTTTGGCTCGATGCTGTCGACGCCGATCCTGTCGGCGCCGCAGTCGGGCATTCTCGGCCTGCACCGCATCGAGGACCGCCCGGTGGTGCGCAACGGCCAGATCGTCATCCGGCCGATGATGTACCTGGCGCTGTCCTACGACCACCGCATCATCGACGGCCGCGAGGCGGTCACCTTCCTGGTGCGCGTCAAGGAGGCCATCGAGGATCCGACCCGGCTGCTGCTGGACATGTAGGCGCCGTTATCGGCGGCCACGGTCGACCAAGGCGGCGGGGCAAGACCCCGCCGTTTTGCGTTAACGCCGGGTACACGCGATGGCGGCATGGTGAAACGGATGTCCCGGAGTTATGCTACGGGCAGGACAGGGCAAAGAGGTGGCGATGACAGGCGCGGAAGCGGATATAGCTCAGGCGGCGCTGGACTGGCTGGACAACCGGTGGTGGGGTGTGGTCGGCCAGTTCACCGAGCTGACCAGCCGGCTGTCGTGGCTGCACCTGCTGTCGGCGCTGGTGCTGGCGCTGGTCGCCTACCGGCTGTACCGGCCGCAAGGCGCCGGGCGCACCGGCTTGCGCGACGCCATCGCCTACATCCTGCCCAAATCGGTCTATCTCCACCCGTCGTCGATCGTCGACTACAAGATATTCCTGTTCAACCTGTTGTTCCGGCCGGCCGGGCTGATGCTGTCCTTCCTCACCACCGGCTTCATCGGCTGGGGCGTCGCCGGGCTGGCGCGCCAGCTGATCGGCCCGGCGCCGGTGCAGTTCGAGGCCGGTCCGGTATCGATGGTGGTGCTCGGGCTGCTGATGGCGCTGGCCTATGATCTGGGCACCTACGTCACCCACCGGCTGACCCACACGGTGCCGGTGCTGTGGGCCTTCCACCGCGTGCACCACAGCGCCGAGGTGCTCAACCCGGTGACGCTGTTCCGCAAGCACCCGGTCTACGACGCGCTCGGCCGCTGGATCGACGCGCTGGTGGCCGGGCCGCTGCTGGGGGTGATCGTTTATTTCTGGTCATCCGACGTCGCCTTGAAGGTGGGCACCACGGTGGCGGTGATCTTCACCCTGTTCAACTTTGTCGGCGGCAACCTGCGCCATACCCACATCTGGCTGTCGTTCGGCCCGGTGCTGGGGCGCCTGCTCATCAGTCCGGCGCAGCACCAGATCCACCACAGCCTCGCCGAGCGGCACTGGAACAAGAACTATGGCGAGGTGTTCGCCATCTGGGACTGGCTGTTCGGCTCGCTCTACCTGCCGCGCGAGCGGGAAGAACTGCGCTTTGGCGTCACCGACGCGCCGGCCCAGCCGCACCCGACGCTGTGGCGGGCGATGGTCGAGCCGTTCCTCTATGCCTGGGCGCAGCTGCGGCCGGGTCGCCTGCCCGCGACGACGGCTGACTCGCCGCCGGCCGCCAGCACCACCGACCGGCCGGCGTCCTGAGTTGCGGCGTTGAGATGAACCGCGGCCTCTCGCTCTACCTGGACCTGATCCGGGTCTCCGCCGCCATTGTCGTGGTGCTCACCCACCTGGCCTACGACCGTTTCAGCGCCGGCATGCTCCATCCCTGGCGCGCTGTCGGCAACGACGCGGTGATGGTGTTCTTCGTGCTCTCCGGTCTCGTCATCGCCTATGCGGTGGAGACACGCGACCGCACCCTGCGCGACTATACGCTGTCGCGGATGGCGCGGCTGTGGTCGGTGGCGGTGCCGGCGATCCTGCTCACCGTCCTGCTCGACCAGACCGGCCGGGCGCTCAACCCGGCCGCCTACGATGGCTGGTGGTATCAGGACATCAACCCGCCGCTCAAGGTGCTCAACGCGCTGACTTTCACCAACCAGCTGTGGTTCACCTCCAACCGGCTGTTCACCAACGGGCCTTACTGGTCGCTGGGCTACGAGTTCTGGTACTACGCGATCTTCGCCGCCATGGCCTTCCTCACCGGCGCGCGCCGTCGCTGGGCGGTGGCGCTGCTGTGCCTGGCGGTGGGGCCGAAGATCCTGGTGCTGTTCCCCATCTGGCTGCTCGGCGTCTGGGTGTGGCGGCGGATGAACGCCCGCCCGGTGGCGCCGGCGACCGGCTGGGCGCTGTTTCTGGGCTCCGCGCTCGCCTACGCGCTGTTCCGCGCCTCGCCGCTGCCGCTGGCGCTGAAGGCCTGGACCTACGCGACGCTGGGCAACGAGGCCACCGCCCACTACCTCACCTATTCCGACGAGGTGCTGGCGAGCTACATCATCGGCCCGCTGGTGGCGGCCCACTTCATCGGCGCCGGCGCCATCGCCGCCTCGCTGGAGCGGCTGCTGGCGCCGCTGGCCGGCCCGATCCGCTGGCTGGCCCAGTCCACCTTCGCCATCTACCTCGTCCACTATCCGCTGCTGCAGTGCCTGGCCAGCGTGGTGCCCTACGATCCCACCTCGCCGACCCAGGTGAGCCTGCTGCTGCTGGCGGTGCTGGCCGGCTGCATCGGCGTCGGCGTGGTGACCGAGCGGCGCAAGGGGGCGCTGCGGCGCTGGCTGGACCGGTTGAGCGCCCGCTGGCTGCCGGCGACGGCCCGCTGAGGGTCGGGCGCTGAAGGTCGGGCGCTGGGGGGGTGGGCGGCCAACCGGCGGTTGCCCGACCGCGCGGCCGGATTTTCTCAGCAAATGGTCGGGCACCGCGCGGAACGCCCTTTGCGCGACCGCGCAAGCGGGCTATGACGCGGCCATATTCCCCACAGCAGAACGAGGCAGACAATGGCATACGACTTCGACCTGGTGGTGATCGGCGCCGGCCCCGGTGGCTATGTCGCGGCCATTCGCGCGGCCCAGCACGGGCTGAAGGTCGCCTGCGTCGAGAAGCGCGGCACGCTGGGCGGCACCTGCCTCAACGTCGGCTGCATTCCCTCCAAGGCGCTGCTGCATGCCTCCGAGCTGTATGAGGAGGTCACCGGCGGCCACATGAAGACCTGGGGCATCGAGGCCAGCGCCAAGATCGACGTCGGCGCCATGATCGCCGAGAAGGACAAGGCGGTGAAGGAACTCACCGGCGGCATCGAGATGCTGTTCAAAAAGAACAAGGTGACCTGGCTGAAGGGCACCGGCCGCTTCCTCGAACCGCACAAGATCGAGGTCACCGGCGCCGACGGCGCCACCAGCACCGTCACCGCCAAGAACGCGCTGATCGCCACCGGCTCCGAGGTCGCCTCGCTGCCGGGCATCAAGATCGACGGCAAGGTGGTGATCTCCTCCACCGAGGCGCTGACCCTGCCCAAGGTGCCGGAGCACCTGGTGGTGATCGGCGGCGGCGTCATCGGCCTGGAACTGGGCTCGGTGTGGCGCCGGCTGGGCGCCAAGGTGACGGTGGTCGAGTATATGGACCGGCTGACGCCGACCATGGACGCCGACCTGTCGAAGGAGCTGGAGAAGATCCTCAAGCGCCAGGGCATGGAGATCATGACCGCGACCAAGGTCGCCGAGGTCAAGGTGAAGAAGGCCGGCGCCACCGTGGTCGTCGAGCCGGCCAAGGGCGGTGCCGCCCAGGAGATCGCCTGCGACGTGGTGCTGATGTCGGTCGGCCGCCGGCCCTATCTCGACGGGCTGGGGCTGGAGAAGATCGGCGTCGGCCTCGACGAGCGCGGCCGGGTCCGCGTCGGTCACGACTTCGCCACCACCGTGCCGGGCGTCTGGGCCATCGGCGACGCCATTCCGGGGCCGATGCTGGCGCACAAGGCGGAAGACGAGGGCGTCGCCTGTGCCGACAACATCGCCGGCCTGAACGGCATCGTGAACCACGACGTCATCCCCTCGGTGATCTACACCATGCCGGAAGTGGCCAGCGTCGGCAAAACCGAGGAGGAACTGAAGGCGGCCGGCGTTCAGTACAAGGCCGGCAAGTTCCCCTTCCTCGCCAACAGCCGCGCCAAGGCCAACCGCGACACCGCCGGCTTCGTCAAGGTGCTGGCGGACGCCAAGACCGACCGGGTGCTGGGCGTGCACATCATCGGCTCGCTGGCCGGCACCATGATCGCCCAGGCGGCCCAGGCGATGGAGTTCGGCGCCTCCGCCGAGGATATCGCGCTGACCTGCCATGCCCACCCCACCCACCCGGAAGCGCTGAAGGAAGCGGCCATGGCCGCCTACAACGGCAAGCCGATCCATATCTGAGGGCGGGGCTGACGGGAGAGGGCGCGTCAGCGGTTCAGGGCCCTGGCGGTTCGCGCATCCGGGCCAACGCGCGAGGACTCCGGGCGTCTGAGCGACCCGGTGAGGGCTTGCGGCGGCCCGGCGTTTCCGGCCACCCGGCGGTTCGGGGGCCTGAGCGGCGCTTGAGCTGCGGGCGTGCCTGACGGGCGCGCCGCGCCATCGCTATCAATACACGGCATGGCCGGGCTCACGCCCGGCCATGTGCGTTTTGGGGGGGAATACCGATACTCCGGGGATACCGATACGTTAAGGCAACCCCCGTCATGGCCGGGCTTGACCCGGCCATCCACGCGAACACCGGATTGGCCGGAAAGGATGGTCCGGTCGCGCGCGGTGTGGGCGGAGGTGTTCGGGGAAATAGTGCGTCACTTTTTCCTGTGCTGCGGCTTGTACAGAATTTCAAAAAAAATATCGGCGATATCTTGTGCTGTTTCCGGCATTAAATGATCCACTTGTCCTACAAACGAAGATCCATCAAAATAGGCATTGGGTGAATTATTTTTTACTCTATTCTGGAATAATTCGAACATTTTTCGCACAAATTCTCCGCTTTTGTCATCGAGAAGATGTGAATAGAAATCATCTGAAGTTGATGTGCAGTCCCAATTCAGTGTCCAATATTTTTTTCGAGTTTCCAAATAGACATTTGGGATATTACGATGCAGGCAGGTGGAAAACCATTCTTCATTCGCCGCTCGGTCCTTCGAGGGGAACGTGCGCCAAATGTCATCAGGCACGCCTTCTCGCACCATGCGGGATAGATCGATTACATGGTCGCCTGCGTTAAGTTCGCGCAGCCGATCTCCCATCGCGATGCTGTTCGCTGATCCAAGTCGAGGAAATTCCTGTGGCCAAGCCTTCATGTCGGCCAGAAGTGCGGCATGTGTTCGATAGCCCAACGCTGCAGCCAGAGCTTCGCTATGGTGACTGGATTTCACGTTAGGGAGTTGTTCACGCGAACGGCTTTTTAGGGCTTGGATGTTGGCGTGCGTAAGCAGAATCTTGGCCATGCGGCGGTCCTCTTCCATTTTCGCCGCCAGTCACCGATTACATGACGGCGCGGAAGGATCGGCGCACGTCGAAAATATTTCTTCGACCCATTTTGACCCGGTGACAGGTCTGGCATGGTCGACCAAGAAATAGTTCTACCGATTCGTTCAAATCAGCGCAAGAAAGACCCGGAATTTCTGGGATAGTGCGCCCATTCTCCCGCACCCGTCCCGTCATGGCCGGGCGTGTCCCAGCCATCCATGCGAACACCGCCCTTCCCGGACAGGGCGGCGCGGGTGGAGGCTTTCTTCATGGATGCACAGGACACAAGTCCGGGCATGACGGCCCGTGAGGCGCAGGCAGGGTCGGTCTGTCTCATGCGGCCGTCCGCCCTTCGACAGGCTCAGGACGAACGGAATTTGACGTCGCGACCTGGCCCGTTGGCGGAAGGCACCGCCCTTACCGTTCGTCCTGAGCTTGTCGAAGGGCGTGGTTGCGCCATCCCGGCGGGGTCGCGCCACCCCAGCGCACGGTAGCGGGGGACTGCCTGGGCGATACTCGTCAATTACCTATTGACGCACGGTATTTTCCGTGAGACAGTGCCACCATCCTCGGCGGTCGCGACGCGGGGGTGAACCGGCGGGTGGGCGGTCCCTCAAAGGGCCTTCTGATCCGCACCGACCTGGCGCGGGTGTCCCGGGTGAAAGCCGAGGCCTCGCAGAAAGATCGGCAAAGGTGCCAAGCGCGGTCCGTTCCGTCGCCCCTTGCAGGACTCGGGACCCCGTCTGCCGGCACCGACCAACCTCGATGTACCGACAGTCTTCCGTCGCCAAGGCCGCGGAACCTGTCATCGAGTCCCGGGCACGGAGGGTGGCAACCCCGCGCCGGTCGGTCGTTCCTGTGTGTTGCCGTTGCGTGCGTCTGTTGTCGGGTCTGCTGGACCCGTGTCGCGTACCCGTCACCCCGCCCGGCCCGCCGGTGCGGGCGTTGCGTGCTGCCGTCCGCCCTTCGACAGGCTCAGGACGAGCGGCAATTTGACGTCGCGACCCGACCCGTGGGCGCAAGGCACCGCCCTTACCGTTCGTCCTGAGCTTGTCGCGCTTGTCGAGGGGCGACGGGCGGGGTTGCGCCGCCCCCCCCGACGGCCGTGCTTGTCAGGGCGGGCGGCGGCTTTCATCCTGATCGCCAACCAGCCGCCGGGCAACCAGCCGAGCGGCACCAAGCCGATTGGCACTAGGCCGATTGGCACCGGGCCGATTGGCAGCGCAGGGGGAGGAAGACGCCATGACGGGAGATGCGCCGACGGATCGGCAGGCCCCGGACCAGCAGGCCACGGGCCAGCAGGCCCCGGGCCAACACTCCACCGACCATCAGGCCATAAACCATCAGGCCACAGACCATCAGGCCACCGGCCAACCGTCCACCGGCCAGCAGCCCGCCGGACCTGAACCGGCGGGAGCGCCTCCGCCGGCGACCGCCGCCGGCAGTCCGCTGATGGCCACGCCGCTGCGGCTGCCGTGCGGCGTGGTGATCCCCAACCGGCTGGCCAAGGGGGCGATGACCGAGGGGCTGGCGACGCCCGGCGGCGTGCCGACGCCCGAGCTCGACCGGCTGTACCGGCTGTGGTCGCACGGCGGCGCCGGCCTGCTGCTCACCGGCAACGTCATCCTCGACCGCGACCATCTGGAGCGGCCGGGCAACGTCATCCTCGACCGGCCGCCATCGCCCGAGATGGCCGCGGCGCTGCGGGCCTGGGCCGCCGCCGGCACCGAAGGCGGCAACCAGCTGTGGATGCAGCTCAGCCACGCCGGCCGGCAGACCCAGCGCAACGTCAACCCGGCGCCGCGCGCGCCCTCGGCGGTGGCGATGCGCCTGCCCGGCGGCCGCTTCGCCACCCCGGTGCCGCTGGCGGAGACGGAAATCCGCGATCTCATCGACCGCGTCGCCACGGCCGCCGTGGCGGCGCAGACGGCCGGCTTCACCGGCGTCCAGGTCCATGCCGCCCACGGCTACCTGATCTCGCAGTTCCTCAGCCCGCTGACCAACCGGCGCACCGACGCCTGGGGTGGCAGTCTGGAGAACCGCGCCCGCTTCCTGATGGAGGCGGTGCGGCGGGTGCGCGCGGCGGTGGGGCCGGCCTTCCCGGTGTCGGTGAAGCTGAACTCGGCCGATTTCCAGCGCGGCGGCTTCGCCTTCGAGGACAGTCTGCGGGTCGCCCGCTGGCTGGAGGCCGCCGGCGTCGACCTGCTGGAAATCTCCGGCGGCTCCTACGAACAGCCGGCGATGATGGACATGGCCGGCATCGACGGCCCGGCGGACGCGGCCTCGGCCGGGCCGGTCAGGCTGGCGGCCTCGACCGCGGCGCGCGAGGCGTATTTCGTCGATTTCGCCAAGGCGATGAAGGCGGAACTCAGCACCATGCCGCTGATGGTCACTGGCGGCTTCCGCACCCGCGCGGCGATGGAACATGCGCTGGCCACCGGGGCGGCCGACCTCATCGGCCTCGGCCGGCCGCTGTGCGGCATGCCGGATGCCTGCAACCGCCTGCTGGCCGGCGCGGCCGATCTGCCGCGCTACGAGCGCCAGCTGCATCTGCTGCCCGGCTGGCTGCGCTGGCTGGAGGCCAACGGCACGGTGCGTTCGCTGGCCGGCTTCGCGGTGCAATACTGGTATTACGCCCAGCTCGATCATCTGGGCCGCACCGGCGCGCCCCGGCTGTCGCAAGGCGTGTTCGCCGCCGCGCTGCAGGTGGAGAAGCACCACGCCCGCTGGCTGGCCGCCCGTCGCGCCGGCCAGGCGTGAGGGAGCACAAGGTGAGGGCCACCGGGTGCGCGGCGTCGCCAGGGCCGCGGGCCGCGCCTAGGCCCGGAGCATGCTGGCCGCGCGGGTATAGTTATGAGCCTCGTAGAGAGTCCACAGCCCGCCGGCGATGAACACGACGCCGACAAGGATGAACAGCGTCATGACGCCGAGCACGACGAGCGTCGCCCCCATCAGATAGCCGACCGTGGTCGGGATGCTGTAGACGGCACGGGTTTTATCGTTGCGCAGGGCCAGGGCGTTGAACACGCCGTTCTTCTCGCGGCCGGCCAGCGTCACCTGATCGCCGTCGCGGATGTCGGGCACATCGGCCAGCTTGATCTGCGCGGAGCGGTCGCCGACCCGAAAGGCAATGACCTGTCCGGTCTTCACGGAGCCGCCGTTGCGGCCAACCGTGCCGCGCGTCTCGGTCGAATGGCGGATGCCGCTGATCGTACCGCTCAATGTTGTCAGTGCCATATCATCTCCCTACTGGCTCTTGCGACTGGACATGCCCGCTCAGCTGGCCGGCTAGAGCCTCGGCGGCTGCGCCCGCGCATCCGCCTTGCGCGCGGCTTCCGCCTTCAGGCCATTCACCCACTGGCTGCTGCGCACCTCCGCCGACCACACCGCCCCGAGGTCGACGAGGGAGGCCCTGGCCGTGCGCACCGGCCCGCTCCAGATGTCATAGCTGTAGATGAGCAGCTGCCCGCAGGCGGCGGGGTCGCGCGCCAGCGTCAGGCCGAGGGACTGGTAGCGCTGTTCATTCTGGAACGTGGGGACGACGCGGTTGCGCCTGAGCTCGTCGCCGGCATGGGGGCGGTTGCCCCGGCGGGTGAAGGCGCAGCGCGGTTTGCCGGCCTCCTCCCAGACCAGTTGGTGGGCCTCGGCAAAGGACGGCTGGCCGTACTTGGCGAGCAGGCTTGCGCGGAACTGCTGCTGTGTCGGCGGGTTTTGCGTATGCGCGAGATTGGGGCGCTCAATGGCGATAACGCGCGGCTCGGCGGGCGGCGTCGCGAAATGCACGATGAACAGCTCGAAGCCGCCGCGCGCGGGCTGGACTTCCAGCCGGTCGAGAAATTCCGGCGTCGACAGGTTTTCCGGCCGGCCTTCCCCGGCGGCATAGTTGTAGCGCGAGGTGACGCGGATAATCCGCATGCCGGGGTCGAAGGCGGTCAGGGCCGCCCGTGTCTGCGCCTCCGTCATGCCGATGCGCACCCCGGCGATATCCATTCTGGCGGCGGGCGTCGCCGCCGTCTGCGCCTGCGCCGGCGTCAGGCTCGCCACTGTCATGCCGACAAGCGCGGAACAACAAAACGCGACCGCTTTGTTCATAGGCTGTCTCCTGCGGGAAAGGGGGGCGGCACCTTCGGGTGTCAGTCCGTCACGTCGCTGATGTCGTTGGCGCGGAAGTCCGGCGGCATGCTGGATTGGGCGCAGTAGCGCGCGCGGTGCTCCCGGCCGTTCATGCTCCTGGACGTGAAGGCTGTATCGCCCGTCAGGGTGTAGGTGGTGACCCCGGTTTCCGGAGGAGAATTATCCTGCACGTCGCCGCACGCTTCCGTCACACGGTAGGTGGCGGGTCCGGTCTGTTCGATCGTCCTGAACGCGCAGAAGTCCCGCGCACCGCCGATGCCGTCCCGACGCAGCAGCAGTGTCGTCGCGTTGGAGGCCTGGCCGCAGGGCGTATCGCTGGCGACATAATAGCCGCGCTTGAGCGGAAGGGCGGCAACCGTGGCTGTCTCGGGCGCCTTGTCCGGCGGCGTGGCCGGCGCCGGGGGCGTGGCGGCCTGGGCCGTGGTGCCGGTGCCGATTGCTGCCGCGGCGTGGGCAACCGCTGCCGGATTGTCCGCTGCCGGTGCGTCGGTCGGGTCAGCATGCTGTGCCGTCGCGGTATTCTGCCCACAGGCAGGGAGGCCCGTAACGAGCAGCAAGGGCACAACGATCGAACCGGCCTGGCGCATGACGTCTCCGCGCGTGTTATTTCTCTCCGGCATGGTTAAGGTGGGGCGGCGGGGCAGTCGTCCCCCAAACGGGGGAGAAAGCCAGCAACGGCACGACGGACAGCGTCCGCCTGCCGTGATGTTCAGGCCGGGCTCCAGGCAGACGGATCAAGGCTGCCGGGTCACGGTGGCTGGAACCATTGGAGGCATGAAGGGGCGTTGGACGACCATGGCGGCACAGGAGTTCCTTGAATCATCCCGCGTTTCCGGTCTGATCGCGCATCTTTATGATGCCGCCGTGGATGAAGCCTTGTGGCCCGGCACGGCCGCCCGCATTGCCGCCGCCTTCGGCTCGACCAGCACGGTCGTCAAGCTGCACGGCGAGGGCGCGCGGGTGAACCTGCTGGAATGCACGGATAACCTCATGGTGTCCGAGCGCGAGCAGGCCTGGGCGCAAGACTGGCACCGCAAGGACTTGTGGGTGGAGCGCTCCGTGGCCTGGGGGATGTCGCGCATCATCACGGACGAGGATCTGGTCACCCGGGAGGAGCAGGAACGCAGCGGCTTCTATCAGGAATGGCTGCGCCACCTCGGCATTCATCACATGATCGGCGCGGTGTTCCCCGCCGCCGACGGCGCCATTGGCGTCCTTGGCATCCACCGGCCGCGCGGCGGCGGCGCCTACACCGGACAGGAACGGCGACAGGCCGCGCTGTTGTTGCCGCACTTGCAGCGGGCGCTGCGTCTCGGGCAACGCCTCGCAATCCTCTCCCACAGTCATGCCACCGCCTTGCAGGCGCTCGACCGGCTGGATACCGGGGTTCTGGTGCTGGATGGCACCTGCCGCGTCCTCCACGCCAGCAGGATGGCGGAGCGCCTGCTGTGCGAGAACGCGGAACTGGCGGTGGTGCACGGGCGACTGGCGTTGCGGCCGCCAGCCCTTCACGACAGGCTGGTGGCGCTGGTGCACGCCGCGATGGCGACCGCGCGGGGCAGGATCGCCGCGCCTGGTGCGGCGCTGGCCATGCAGCGTCCCCATCGCATGCCGCTGGCGATCGAGGTGGCGCCCATGCGCCCGGCCGTCGGTGTGTTCGGGGAACAGCGGCCTGCCGTGCTCGTGTTCATTCGTGACCCCGAAGCGCCGGTCGCCGTCGCGCGGCTGCGCGAGCTGTTCAGCCTCACGCGCACGGAGAGCGTGGTTGCCGCGGCCCTCGGGCGGGGCGCCTCGCCGGAGGAGATCGCGGCGGACATGGGCATCGGCCTGGCGACCGTGCGCAGCCATCTCAAACGCATCCTTGCCAAGACCGGTACGCACCGGCAGGCCGAGGCGGCGGCGCTGCTGGCGCGCAGCGTCGCAACGGGATCGGCGCACTAGCGCACGTTCACGACGCGCGTTGACAGGGCGCGATGTGGCAGGGGCGGCACATTCGGGTGGCGGGACGCAACCTGACGTCGCTTTTTGGCATTACACCGTTTTTGGGTGTCTCTGGATGCCTGCGGACAGGCGGCGGCGGATGTCGGGCTCGAAATTTAACCTATTGATTTGTAGGGATTAAATTTTCGATACGACGATCAAACGATGTACCCCGAATTTGTACCCGTTCTCGCGAAAAGCGCGGAGACGAGTCCCGCGAACACGGCTGAACGCCTGTGGACGCTGACGGCCGGCATCCTAATGCAAGGTCGAGTCAGCGGTCAATCGGCTGCATGAATTGGCGCCGGGACACGTCGCTCATGTGCCACCCATTCGGACGAATCTCTTATTATCCACGTTGCGATTGGTGGCGGGGTGTCTCGTTTGGCGCGTGTTCGGCGGGTGGATATGCTGCCATGGATTGATGGGGCGAAGTCATCCATAATGGGAGCCCGAATCTGGCAAGGGAGGCTTTGACGACAGCGTGTTGAGCGGCGTCGATGCAGCATTTGAGGGGGCTTGGGGTAAACGCACTGAGTTTGCCGATCGAGTGACCTATTTCCCGCTGCGGGATCATTGTGCCGATGTCGCCGCCGTGGTCGAGGCGCTGCTCGCACTGCCAACCATCCGTAAGGGTCGCGTCCGTCAAGGTGGTGTAATTTCGGCTGTGGCCGTGGGCCATCGTCAGGCGGCTTTGGCGGTGATGTGTAGGGGCTGATTTTCCTCCTCGATCATGGGTTGGTTGAGTTCGGCCATGCCTT
>NZ_JBEUDS010000026.1:0-46069 GCF_041060555.1 Parapedomonas caeni
TGCAAACTCCACCATAACGATGAACCCGGTGGCCACCAGCGACGCCGCATTCCGGGGTGGGGCATGCCCCACCCCGGAATACACCATCGCCTACACCGGAAATTACACCACGAGCGCGGACGCTAACGGCACGACTGCTGAACCACTTCACCAGCCGTACCGTGCAGGACAAGCGGTGCGTCATTCACATTCCGGGCTGGTATGGTGCGCGAGGCAAGCTGCTGGAAGAACTCAGCCGCATGGGGCGCCCTCCCTCTGCCGCGCAACTGCTCGGCCCCGAGACCGTCGCCTGGATCGCCCAGCAGTTCTGGCAGAGCAACCTGAGTCTCGCCGCGCGCCTCGGCTTGCCGCTCGCGCAGTGTGGCTACCCGGTCGATCCGCCGGTGGCGCCGGTTGACCGGCCACGTGCCGCGCCCTGGCACGCCTGGCTGGCGCGCTGAGCCTGGGGCGGGTGTTCAGGCCTGCCGGCCGCGTGCGCGGGCGGACGCCGGGACGGGAATGGCGGGGGCGGCGGGTTCGATGCGCTGGCGCCGGGCCGGCGGTTCGCCGTCGCGCTCCTTCAGGCCCAGCATGACGCCGATGCCGGCTTGGGCGCTGCCGAAGGTGATGGCGAACATCACGATCAGCATCACCAACGGAATGGCGCCGCCATTCATCACCAGTGTGCCGAGGCCGCCGGCATCGCTCCACAGCAGGAGCCCGAGCAGCACCCAGCCGACGACGATGCCGCCCAGCACATGCCTGGCGAGAAAGCGCAGCAACGGTTCCTGATGAGGTTTCAGCATGGGGACAGCCTAAACCAGGCTGGCGGCCCTGGCCATGGGCCATTTGTCGCGCCCGGCCGCATGGCGGCGGTTGTGAAGTGGCGCCCCCTCGGCTATGCCCGGCACAACTTTCCAACGACCGGATGATCGGGCAGGCGTATGAGCTACCAGTATACCTATGTGATGAAGAACCTCTCCAAGGCCTATCCGGGCGGCAAGGAGGTCTTGAAGAACATCACGCTGTCCTTCCTGCCGGGCGCCAAGATCGCCATCATCGGCGTCAACGGCGCCGGTAAGTCGACGCTGATGAAGATCATGGCCGGCATCGACACCGAGTTCACCGGCGAGGCCTGGGCCGCCGAGGGCGTCAGGGTCGGCTACCTGTCGCAGGAGCCGCATCTCGATCCCGAAAAGGACGTCAAGGGCAACGTGATGGACGGCGTCGCCGAGGATCGCGACACGCTGGCCCGCTACAACGAGCTGATGGCCGACTATTCCGACGAGAATATCGACGAGATCGGCCGGCTGCAGGACATCATCGACGCCAAGGATCTGTGGACGCTCGACAACCAGATCGAGATCGCCATGGACGCGCTGCGCTGCCCGCCCAGCGACGCCGACGTCACCAAGCTGTCGGGCGGCGAACGGCGCCGGGTGGCGCTGTGCCGGCTGCTGCTGGAGAAGCCGGACATCCTGCTGCTCGACGAACCGACCAACCACCTCGACGCGGAGTCGGTGGCGTGGCTGGAAAAGCACCTGCAGGACTATAAGGGTACCGTCATCCTGGTCACCCACGATCGCTACTTCCTCGACAACGTGGTGACCTGGGTGCTGGAACTCGACCGTGGCCGCGGCCTGCCGTTCGAGGGCAACTATTCCAAGTGGCTGGAAGGCAAGCAGAAGCGGCTCAAGCAGGAAGAGTCCACCGAGGAGGCCAAGCAGAAGGCGATCGCCGACGAGCTGGAGTGGATCCGCTCCAACGCCAAGGCGCGCCAGGCCAAATCCAAGGCGCGCATCAAGGCGTTCGACGAGCTGGTGAAGGCCCAGGCCGAGCGCGCGCCGGGGGCTGCCCAGATTCTCATCCAGACGCCGGAGCGCCTGGGTGACACGGTGATCGAGGTCAAGAACGTCTCCAAATCGTTCGGCGACCGGCTGCTGATCGACGATCTGACGTTCAGCCTGCCGCCGGGCGGCATCGTTGGCGTCATCGGTCCCAACGGCGCCGGCAAGACGACGCTGTTCAAGATGATCACCGGACAGGAGAAGCCGGACACCGGCACTATCCGTATCGGTGAGACGGTGCGGCTGGGCTATGTCGACCAGAGCCGCGACGCGCTCGACCCCAACAAGAACGTGTGGGAAGAGATTTCCGGCGGCAACGACATGTTCTATTTCGGCAAGCATCCGTTCCCGACGCGTGCCTATGTCGGCGCCTTCAACTTCAAGGGTGCTGACCAGCAGAAGAAGGTCGGCCTGCTCTCCGGCGGTGAGCGCAACCGCGTGCACATGGCCAAGATGCTGGCCAAGGGCGGTAACGTGCTGCTGCTCGACGAGCCGACCAACGACCTCGACGTCGAGACGCTGCGCGCGCTGGAAGAGGCGCTGGAGAGCTTCGCCGGCTGTGCCGTGGTCATCAGCCACGACCGCTTCTTCCTCGACCGCCTGGCCACCCACATCCTGGCCTTCGAGGGCGACAGCCATGTCGAGTGGTTCGAGGGCAACTTCCAGGCCTATGAGGAAGACCGCGTGCGCCGCTTCGGCGACGAGGCGACCCGGCCGCATCGCATCACCTACAAGCGGTTGACCCGCTGATCGCCGGGGAAGGCGGCAGACTGGTTCGTTCCGTCACGAGCTGTCCCGGCAAGAGACGCGCGGCATCCCCGCAGGGAACGCCCTGTCCTGATTCGGGACAGGGCGTTTTGTTGATGGTGCGAACCAATCCGCGGCAATCCTGATCCGCTCGACTTGGCATGATCCCTGCTGTCTCCCCGGCCAAGGGTACGACACCAGGGAGAACAGCGATGCCCCGCTCAGTGCATCTGCCGGCCGTTGAGGCCGATCATGACGGTATCGAACGCCTGTCCGCCTGCCTGGCGCAGGGCCGCCGGCGGTACCGGCATCTCAATCCCGTCGTCCGCCCGCCGGACGCCGTTTCCACGGTCGTGCCGTTTCCACGCGCCGGCCGTCTGGCGGCGTTGCGCGACTCCCCGTCAGGCCATGGCGCGCAGGAGACCGTGATGGAACGTCAGTGGCTGGACCTGCTGGAGCGGTTTTCGTGGGCGCATGAGGAAGCCCTCTATGTCCTGCGCAGCGAACGGCGTGATCTCGCCCGTTACCACCTGCGGCCGCGCGGCGTGATCGAGACCAGCATCGTCTATCTCGATGAGTTCGTTGCCGCCCTGGCCCGCCATGCGGCGTCGAATGAGCAGGGTTGATCGGGGGGTGCGTTGATGCGCGTCGCCTGGGCGACGCACTCACAGCATGATCGCCTTTAGCATCCGTTGGAGGTCGCTCTTGCGGAACGGTTTGGACAGCAGGTTGACGCCGGGTGCCAGCACGCCGCTTTCAATGATCGCGTTCTCGGCATAGCCGGAGACGAACAGCACCGGCAGGCCTGGGCGCAGGGCCTGGGCGCGCTCGGCCAGCGACGGTCCGTGCAGGCTGCCGGGCAGCATGACGTCGGTGAGCAGCAGCGCGATGTCGTGGTGCGCTTCGATCAGGGGAAGGGCGGTGTCGCCGGTCTCGGCGGTGATGACGTCGTAACCCAGGCTCTCGACCATGGCGGCGGTGAGCTTGAGTACATCCTGGTCGTCCTCGACCACCAGCACGAGCCGGGCGGCCCGTGGCGCGGCGAGGGCTTCTTTGGTGGTGTCGCCGGCCTCCGGGCCCGGTTTCCGGGCACTGGTGGTGCGCGGCAGGTAGATCTTGATGCTCGTGCCACGCCCGACCTCGCTGTAGAGCTTGATGTGCCCCTCGCTCTGCTTGACGAAGCCGTAGACCATGCTCAAGCCCAGCCCCGAGCCCCGTCCGACGGCCTTGGTGGTGAAGAAGGGTTCGAACACGCGGTTTGTCACCTCACTGCTCATGCCGCAGCCGGTATCCGACACCGCGATCATCACGTAGTCGCCGCTCATGACCTCGGCATTGGCAACAGTGTAACTGTCGTCCAGCGTCACATTGGCGGTTTCGATGATGAGCTTGCCGCCCGCCGGCATGGCATCACGCGCGTTGACGGCCAGGTTAAGGATGGCGTTTTCCAGCTGGCCGGCGTCGACATGGGTTTCCCATAGAGAGGGGGACAGGGCGGTGATGATCTCGATCCGCTCGCCCAGCGTGCGGTGCAGCAGGTTGACGAAGGCGCTGATCAGCGTGTTCACGTTCACCAGCCGGGGCTGGAGGGTCTGGCGGCGGCCGAAGGCCAGCAGTCGCTGCGTCAGCTCCGAGCCGCGCAGCGCGGCGGTCAGGCAGGGCGCCAGGTGCCGGCGCAGCTGTTCCTCGCCCTCGGTGATGTCATGCAACAGGTCGAGGTGGCCGACGATGACCGACAGCAGGTTGTTGAAGTCGTGCGCGATGCCACCGGTGAGCTGGCCGATCGCCTCCATCTTCTGGGCCTGACGCAGCTGCTCGCGCGCCTGTTCCGCCTCGTGGCGCTCGGTGCTATCGCGCAGGGTGCCGACGAAGGCATGGGTTTCCCCCAGCGGCACCTCGCCGACCGCCAGTTCGACGGGAAACACCGTGCCGTCCTTGCGCTGGCCCTTCACCTCGCGGCCGATGCCGATGATCTTGGCGTCGCGGGTGTCGTGGTAGTTGCGCAGATACTGGTCGTGTTCGCTGCGGAACGGGTCGGGCATCAGCATCGAGACGTTGCGGCCGATCACCTCCTCGGGGGTGTAGCCGAACATGCGCTGGGCGGACTGGTTGAAGAACTGGATTTCGCCGCGGCGGTTGATGGTCACCACGCCATCGACGACGACGTCGAGGATGGTGCTGATGAGGCCGCGCATGTGGGCCTCGCTCATCCGCAAAGTGTCTCCGGCCGCGACCTTGTCGGAAATGTCCCGGACCATGCGGCCGAAGCCTTGCCGACGCCCCATGGGTACCGTGATCACATGCGCCCAGAAGCAGGAGCCGTCCTTGCGGGCCTGGGTTTCCACCGCTTCGAAGTGACCGTCTGATTGTGCCGTCTGCAACTCCAGCAGCGGCTGCCCGTCGTGCCAGAGTTCCTCGGGGAACAGGGTGGAGAAGTGCTGGCCGATGATATCCGGCGAGGCGTAGCCGAACAGGTCGGCGGCATTGGCCGGCCAGCCGTCGATACGACCGTCGGGATCGAGGGAGATCAGGCTGTAGTCCCTGATCCCGCCGAGGAATGACCGTAGCAACTGGCGCGGGCTGAGGGATCGCTCGACCTGGAAGTCCATTGCTGCGCCCTCATGATGACACTTTGAAACTTCTCAATTCTACCTTGTGTTGCGGTGTGCCATCAAGAGTGGATGGAAATGGTCTTGTTTTGCGGTGACATTCGACCCTTGCCGCGGCCGCACTGGTGGTCCGAATCGCCCGGTCGGACGGCGCGGCAAGTTAGGATCGTGGAAGGACTCGGCAACGATTCAGGGTTGAACGTCCGCGCGTTTCGTTCGGGCGGCGGCGAAGCCGGACAACTGTTCCCCCAACACCTGGTCGACCGGGCTGGCAAGCGCTTCCAGCATCGCGTCCGCCGGGCCGGCAACCCGATAGGAGAGGCTGACGCGCGTCTGGCCATTTTCCATCCGCCGGAACGTCACGGTGAGTACCCCTTGCACGGACAAGGACTGCAACGGGCCAATGCCACCGCTCAGGCGCAGGGTGTCACCGGCAATGGCCTGGATGACGCGGGCATGCTCGACGCTGTTGTTCCCCCAATGCTCGCAGAAGCAGCCGCCGGCGTGCGGCGCCAGTGTCAGGGCGCGGGCATTGCCGGAATAGGTGTGCGCCGGCGACCACCAGTCACCGATCCGGATAAAGGCCTCATAGGCGGCCAGTGGCGTATCCGGCACCACGACCTCGTGGGTGGACAGGAAGCCCGACGCGGTGACCGCGCTGGCGGCGGCACGCGCGGGCGGCGTCGACGCCGCGGCGAAGGTGGTCAGGGCGATCGCGATGGCCAGTGTGTGTGTGCGCGACATCACGGGTCCCCCTACTTCGCCTTGACGTAGCTGCCCGGCGCGTCCTCGATCGGTGGGTACCCGGGATGACCGCCCGGCTGGCGCGCCGGCACCTGCTTGCCGGACTGTGGCGCCAGCCAGCCGATCCAGTCCGGCCACCAGGAGCCCGGATGCTCGGTGGCGCCGGCGATGAACTCGTCCAGCGTCTCCGGCAGCTGGTCGTTGGTCCAGTGCTGGTACTTGCGCGCTGCCGGGGGATTGACGACGCCGGCGATATGGCCGGAGCCCGCCAGCATGAAACGCATCGGGCCGGAGAACAGCCGGGTCATTTTGTACACCGAGCGGGGCGGGGCGATGTGGTCCTCGCGCCCGGCCTGGATGTAGGTCGGCGTCCTGACCTTGGTGAGATCGATCGGCGTGTCGCCCAGGGTGATGCCGCCAGGCTGGGCCAGCAGATTCTGGTGATATAGTTTTTCCAGATAGAACAGATGCATGGCGCGCGACATGCGTGTGGAGTCTGAATTCCAGTACAGCAGGTCGAAGGGGAAGGGATCGCGGCCCAGCAGGTAGTTGTTGACGACGTAGGACCAGATCAGGTCGTTCGAGCGCAGCAGGTTGAACGTCGTCGCCATGTAGCTGCTATCGAGGAAGCCGGTGTTGGCCGACAGCCGGTCCACCAGTTCAAGCTGGCCCTCGTCGACGAACACGCACAGGTCGCCGGCCTCGGTGAAGTCGACCTGGGCTGTGAAGAAGGTGGCGGTCTTGACCAGTTTCTGACGTCGCTTGGCGTGCAGGTGGGCCAGCGTCGCCGACAGCAGCGTGCCGGCCGAGCAATAGCCGATGACGTTGATGGATTTGACGTTGCAGATCTCGGCGACGACTTCCAGCGCCTTGACCTCGCCGTCGAGCATGTAGTCCTCGAAGCTGGTGTCGCGGTAACTGGAGTCGGGGTTGATCCACGACACCATGAAGACCGTCAGCCCCTGGTCGAGCGCCCATTTGACGAAGCTCTTCTCCGGCCCGAGGTCAAGGATGTAGAACTTGTTGATCCATGGCGGGCAGATCAGCAGCGGTGTCTCGTAGGTCGTCTCGGTGGTCGGGCTGTACTGGATGAGCTGGAAGATGCGGTTCTCGAACACCACCTTGCCCGGCGTGACGGCAACGTTGCCGCCAACCGAGAAGGCTTTCTCGTCCGTCATGGAAATCCGGCCCTGCTCAATGTCTTGCAGCAGATTTTCCAGACCACGGATGAGGTTCTTGCCCTGCTCCTCCACCGTCACCTTCAAGGCCTGCGGGTTGGTCAGCAGGAAGTTGGTCGGCGCCATCGCGTCGATGAACTGGCGGGTGTAGAACTCGGCCTTCGCCTTGGTCCTGGCGTCCAGGCCCTCGACGCTGGCCACCGTCTCGAACAGGAAATTGGCCGCCAGCAAGTAACTCTGGCGGATGAAGTCGAACACCGCGTGTTCCTGCCACTCCTTGGCGGAGAAGCGCTTGTCGCCGGGGCGACTGGCCACGACCGGGGCCGCCTCGTCGCCGCGCAGGGAGGTGGCGAAGGCCTGCCAGAGCTGGACACTGTTCTGCCAGAACTGGGCCTGTGCCTCGGCCAGCTTGTCGGGATTTTTCATCAGGTTGGTCGTCAACTGCGTCCAGGTTGGCAGCAGGCCGAGCGGGTCGGCGGGCAGGTCGCTGCTGGCCTTCGCGTTCTTCAGCCAGAACTCGGCGATGAGCTGCTGGGCGCGGCCGGTGAGGCGGGTCCATTGCTGGAACCGGGCGTGCAGGTCGGTGTCCGTGCCGTCATCGCCCGGTGGCAGGGTTTGCGTCGTCGTCATGTCCCCTCCGCGTCTCCCATCATGCGTCCGCCGACGCATCCGGCTGCCTGTCCCGCCACCGCCCCGGCGCGGCGTTTCGCGCTCGCCTTCAACGGGGGCAGGGACTATAAGGCCGTTGCCGCCAGCCTAGCCGACATCTCCGGCCGGGGGGAAGGCACAAACCCGATAGTTCGCAAAAGGTTCAAACCAGAAGGTTCAAACGATGAACGATGATTTCTACCGCGTGAAGCGCCTGCCTCCCTACGTGTTCGCTGAAGTGAACGCGATGAAGGCAGCCGCCCGAGCTCGCGGGGAAGACATCATCGATCTCGGCATGGGCAATCCGGACAGCCCGCCACCCGCGCATGTGATTGAAAAGCTCGCGGAAGTGGCGCGCAAGCCGGACGCGCACGGCTATTCGGCCTCCAAGGGTCTCAAGGGCCTGCGCAAGGCCCAGGCGGCCTATTACGAGCGCCGGTTCGGCGTCGAGCTCGACCCGGAGTCCGAGGTCATCGTCACGCTGGGCTCGAAGGAGGGCCTGGCCAACCTCGCCCAGGCGATCACCGCGCCGGGCGACGTCATCCTGGCGCCCAACCCCAGCTACCCGATCCACACCTTCGGCTTCATCATCGCCGGCGCCGCCATCCGCCATGTGCCGGCCAAGCCGGGGCCGGACTTCATGGCGAGTCTGGAGCGCGCCGTGCACTACAGCGTGCCCAAGCCCACCGCGCTGGTGATCGGCTATCCGTCCAACCCGACGGCGGAGGTGGTCGACCTCGACTTCTACGCCCAGGTGGTGGATTTCTGCCGCAAGCACGAAATCTGGGTGCTCTCCGACCTGGCCTATGCCGAGATCTACTTCGACGACGACAAGCCGTCGCCGTCGATCCTGCAGATTCCCGGCGCCAGGGACATCGCGGTCGAGTTCACCTCGATGTCCAAGACCTATTCGATGGCCGGCTGGCGCGTCGGCTTCGCGGTCGGCAACAAGCAGCTGATCGGCGCGCTGACGCGGGTGAAGTCCTACCTCGACTACGGCGCCTTCACGCCGATCCAGGCGGCGGCGGTGGCGGCGCTCAACGGCCCGCAGGACTGCATCGAGGAGGCCCGCAAGCTCTACAAGGCCCGCCGCGACGTGCTGGTGGACAGCTTCGGCCGCGCCGGCTGGGACATCCCGCCGCCGGCCGCCTCGATGTTCGCGTGGGCGCCGATCCCCCCGGCCTTCCGGGAAATGGGGTCGATGGAGTTCGCCAAGCAGCTGCTGGTCAACGCCCAGGTGGCGGTGGCGCCCGGCGCCGGCTTCGGCGAGATGGGCGAAGGCTATGTCCGGATCGCGCTGGTCGAGAACGAGCAGCGCCTGCGTCAGGCCGCCCGCAACATCAAGCGCTACTTCCAGTCGCTGGGCATCAATTCCGCCGGCGCCCGCTCGGCCGCCGAGTAGTCCGGTTCAGCCCGATCCGCCGTTCGGCCGGCCCGCGTACCCCGCGGCCGGCCGGCGGCGCCTCCCGCCGCGGGGTTGTCGCGGCCGCCCGGTTGTTCGACTGGCCGCTAGCCAAAAGCATCTCAAGCCGCTAGGACCATCCGCTTGAGAGATGGAATGAACATGTCTGAAAAACCACTGCGCGTTGGTCTGGCGGGTCTTGGCACCGTGGGTGCCGGCGTCGTCAAGCTGCTGGACGAGAATGCCGAACTGGTGCAGCGCCGGGCCAGCCGGCCGATCGTCATCACGGCGGTGTCGGCGCGGGACCGCTCGCGTGATCGTGGCATCGACCTTGGCCGCTTCGCCTGGGAGGACAACGCCCCCGATCTCGCCGCACGCGACGACGTCGATGCGGTGGTGGAGCTGATCGGCGGTTCCGACGGCCCGGCGCTGGCGACGGCGCGGGCGACCTTCAATGCCGGCAAGGGGCTGGTCACCGCCAACAAGGCGATGCTGGCCCACCACGGGCTTGATCTGTCGGCGCTGGCCGAGAAGTCGGGCTCGGCGCTCAAGTTCGAGGCGGCGGTGGCTGGCGGCATCCCGGTGATCAAGGGGCTGCGCGAGGGCCTGGCCGCCAACCGGGTGGACGCGGTCTATGGCATCCTCAACGGCACCTGCAACTTCATTCTCTCGGCGATGGAGCAGGACGGCAAGCCGTTCGCCGAGGTGCTGGCGGAGGCCCAGGCGCTGGGCTACGCCGAGGCGGACCCCACTTTCGACATCGACGGCATCGACGCCGCCCACAAGCTGTCGATCCTCTCGGCACTGGCGTTCGGCACCCGGCTCAATTTCCCGGCGGTGTCGATTGCCGGCATCCGCAACGTCTCGCCCACCGACATCGACTATGCCCGGGCGCTGGGCTACCGCATCCGCCTGATCGGGCTGGCCAAGATGGAAGCCGGCGGCCTGTTTCAGCGGGTCCACCCGTGCCTGGTGCCGCTCAACCATCCGCTGGCGCACGTGACCAGCTCGCTCAACGCCGTGGTGGCGGAAGGCAATTACGTCGGCCGCCTGCTGTTCCAGGGCCGCGGTGCCGGCGAGGGGCCGACCGCCTCGGCCGTGGTCGCCGATCTGGTGGACGTGGCGCGTGGCGAGTGGGGCGCGCCGTTCGCGATGCCTGCCGCCAGCCTGACCGACGCGCCGCCGGCCGACCCGGCCCAGCATGTCGGCCGCTATTACATCCGGCTGACCGTCGTGGATCGCCCCGGCGTGCTCGCCGACGTGACGGCGGTGCTGCGTGACTATGAGGTCTCGGTGGAAAGCGTGATCCAGCGCGGGGGCGCGCCCGATGGCGCGGTGTATTTCGTGCTGACCACGCACGCCGGGCCGCAACGGGCCGTAACCGATGCACTGGACCGCCTCGCCGCGCTGGACAGCGTGACGACGCCGCCGGTGATGATGCACATTCTTGATCTGTAAGGGCAGACACATGACACAAAAACCCTCCGAGGTACTGGATCGCGTCTGGGTGCTGGAAATGGTGCGCGTCACCGAGGCCGCGGCGATCGCCGCCGCCCGCCTGGCCGGCCGGGGTGACGAGAAGGAAGCCGACGCCGCCGCCGTCGAGGCCATGCGCGAGCAACTCAACCGCCTGCCGTTCGATGGCACCGTCGTCATCGGCGAGGGCGAGCGCGACGAGGCGCCGATGCTCTATATCGGCGAGAAGGTCGGCTCGGGCGGACCCAAGATCGACATCGCGCTCGATCCGCTGGAAGGTACCACCATCACCGCCAAGGCCGGCGCCAACGCCATGGCCGTGCTGGCGATCGCCGAGGCCGGTCACCTGCTCTACGCGCCCGACGTCTACATGGACAAGCTGGCCATCGGCCCGGGCTTCGCCGAGGGTCTGGTCGATCTCGACTTCGGGCCGGCCCAGAACGTCAAGAACTTCGCCGAGGCCAAGGGCGTCGACGTCGACGACGTGATGGTCTGCGTGCTCGACCGTCCGCGCCACGAGGCGCTGATCAAGGAGCTGCGCGCGGTCGGTTGCGGCATCAAGCTGATCCCGGACTGCGACGTTGCCGGCGTCATCGCCGTCACCGACCCGGAAGAGACCGGCATCGACATGTACATGGGTTCGGGCGGCGCGCCGGAAGGCGTGCTGGCGGCGGCCGCGCTGCGCTGCATCGGCGGCCAGATCCAGGGCCGGTTGCTGTTCCGTAACGAGGACGAGAAGGCGCGGGCCCGCAAGGTCGGAATCACCGATCTCAACCGCAAGTACAGCCTGACCGAGCTGGCCTCCGGCGACGTGATCTTCGCGGCGACCGGCGTCACCGACGGCGCGCTGCTGGAAGGCGTCAAGCGCAAGCCGGGCGGCTGGTTCACCACGGAATCGCTGGTGATGCGCGCCTCTTCGGGCACCGTGCGCTATGTGTTTGGCGAGCACCGCCGGAAGAAGCTCTGATGATGCACGCCGGGGCGTCCGTCTTCGGCGTTGATCACTCCATCCTCGGCCAGCCCTGGCGCTGGCGGGCGGTCCCCGGTGCGGGGGCCGCCATCGCCCAGGCCCACGGGCTGTCGGACGCCGTCGGCCTGGTGATGGCCGGCCGGGGCGCCGCGCCGGAAACGGCGGCGCGCCTGCTCAAGCCGACGCTACGCGACTGGCTGCCCGACCCGTCGCTGTTCAAGGACATGGACCGCGCCGCCGAACGGCTGGTGACGGCGATCCGCGGTGGCGAGGCCATCGTCATTTTCGGCGACTACGACGTCGATGGCGCCACCTCGACGGCGCTGCTGTGGCGGCTGCTGCGCCATGTCGGCGCCACCGTCAGCTTCTACATTCCCGACCGCATGACCGAGGGCTATGGTCCGTCGGTGCCGGCGATGCGCGCGCTGGCCGAGGCCGGCGCCAAGGTGGTGGTGACGGTCGACTGCGGCACCCAGGCCTTCGAGGCGCTGGCGGCGGCGGCCGAGGCCGGCCTCGACGTGCTGGTGGTGGATCACCACAAGGCCGGCTGGGAGCTGCCGGCCTGTCACGCGCTGGTCAACCCCAACCGGCTCGACGACGACGCCGGCCCCGAGTTCGGCCACATGGCGGCGGTCGGCGTCGCCTTCCTGCTGGCGATCGCGGTCAACCGGCTGCTGCGCGACAGCGGCTGGTACGCCAGCGGCCGCGACGCGCCGGACCTGATGACGCTGCTCGATCTGGTGGCGCTGGGCACGGTGGCCGACGTGGCGCCGCTCACCGGCATCAACCGCGCCTTCGTCGCCCAGGGGCTGAAGGTGATGGCCCGGCGCGACAATCTCGGCCTGGCGACGCTGGGGGACGTTGCCCGCATGGAGCGGGCGCCGGAGGCCGGCGACCTCGGCTTCCAGCTCGGGCCGCGCATCAATGCCGGCGGCCGGGTCGGTCGCTCCGACCTCGGCACCCGGCTGCTGATCAGCAGCGATCCGCTGGAGGCCCGCACGCTGGCGGAAGAGCTCGACCGGCTGAACGGCGAACGCAAGGCGCTGGAGGCGCTGACCACCGAGCAGGCGCTGGCGGTGGCGCCCGCCGCCGACCCGGTGGTGGTGGCCGTCGGCGAGGGCTGGCATCCCGGAGTCATCGGCATTGTCGCCGGCCGGCTGAAGGAACGCTTCGGTCGCCCGGCGGTGGTCATCGCCACCGAGGGCGGCATCGGCAAGGGCTCGGGCCGTTCGGTGCCGGGCGTCGATCTCGGCGCCGCGGTGCTGGCGGCCAAGGACGAGGGGCTGCTGGTGGCCGGGGGCGGCCACGCCATGGCCGCCGGGCTCACCATCGCCGCCGACCGGGTGGAGGCACTGCGCGACTTTCTGTCGACCCGGCTCGGCGAGGCGGTGGCGCGGGCCGCCGACGGCCGGGCGCTCAAGCTCGACGCGGCGCTGGCGCCGGGCGGCGTGACAGCGCAACTGGGCGAGGAACTGGCGGCGGCCGGTCCCTACGGCCAGGGCTGGCCAGCGCCCAAGCTGGCGGTCGGGCCGGTGTCGGTGGTCAAGTGCGACGTGGTGGGGCAGGATCATGTCCGCCTGATCCTCGCCGGGCGCGATGGCGCGCGGATCAAGGCGATGGCCTTCCGTCATGCCGACACGCCGCTCGGTCAGGCCTTCGCCGGCGCTGGCCGGCGGCCGCTCTATGTCGCCGGGCGGCTGGTGATCGACAGCTGGTCGGGCGAGCCCCGGCCGGAGCTGCACCTCGACGACGCCGCCTGGGCGGACTGACCGCCGCCGGCCGCCGCGTCCACTGTTCTGAGCCGGCCTCAAACCCCTTGGCAAGCGCGCCGGGGCGCGCCACTGTGCGGGCAACACGCGATCAATAGGGGAGCAGGCATGAACGGCGCCGATCTGGTTTTGAGCACCTTGAAGGCAAGCGGCGTCGATGTCTGCTTTGCCAACCCCGGCACCTCGGAGATGCATTTCGTCTCGGCGCTGGATCGGGTCGAGGGCATCCGGCCAGTGCTCGGGCTGTTCGAGGGCGTGGTGACCGGCGCCGCCGACGGCTATGGCCGCATGGCCGACAAGCCGGCGGTGACGCTGCTGCATCTCGGCCCGGGCTTCGCCAACGGCATGGCCAACCTGCACAACGGTCGCCGCGCCGGCTCGCCGGTGGTCAACATCGTCGGCGACCATGCCACCTATCATCGCCATCTCGACGCGCCGCTGACCTCCGATATCGAGGGCATGGCGGCAACCGTCTCCAAATGGGTGCGCGTCGCCAGCCGGCCCGAGGCGCTGGCGACCGACGTCGCCGATGCCGTGACCGCCAGCCTGGACGGCCCGCGCGGCAACGCCACCCTGATCCTGCCGGCCGACATCGCCTGGAACGATGCCCAGGGTCAGGTGACGGCGGCGCTGCCGCCGCAGACCCGCACGGCCAGCGAGGCGGCGGTGCGCGCCGCCGCCGAGGCGTTGCGGGGCGCCAGCAAGCCGGTGCTCTATGTCGGTGGCCGGGGCCTGCGCCGGCGCGGCCTGGAGGCGGCGGCCCGCGTCGCCGCCGTCACCGGCGCGCGGGTGGTGATGCCCACCTTCGCCGGCCGGCTGGAACGCGGCGCCGGCCTCGTCGAGGCCGAGCGGCTGATCTATTTTGGCGAAATGGCCCAGGCCCAGCTGATCGGCACCGATCTGATGGTGCTGGTCGGCGTCAAGCCGCCGGTTTCCTTCTTCGCCTATCCCGGCAAGCCGAGCGAGCTCGATCCCGAGGGCGTCGGCCGCGTCACCCTGGCGACGGAAGGCGAGGACGAGACCGAGGCGCTGGAGCAGCTGGCCGACCTGCTGGGCGCGCCCCGGCTGGCGGCGCTGGAGCGCGATCCGCGCAAGACGCTGATGCGCCCGGAGGCACCCACCGGCGCGCTCACCATCCAGACGCTGGGTCAGGCCATCGCCGCCACCCTGCCGGAAGGCGCCATCGTGTCGGACGAGTCGGCGACCGGCGGCGCGGCGCTCTATCCGCTCACCGCCGGCTGCCCGCCGCACGACTGGCTGTTCCTGACCGGCGGCTCCATCGGTCAGGGCCTGCCGGTTGCCGCCGGCGCCGCCGTGGCCTGTCCCGACCGCAAGGTGGTGTGCGTCCATGGCGATGGCGGCGCGATGTACACGCTGCAGGCGCTGTGGACCATGGCGCGGGAGAAGCTCGACGTGGTGACGGTGATCATCGCCAACCGCGCCTACGCCATCCTCAATGTCGAGATGGTGCGCACCGGCGCCCCGCCGGGGCCGAAGGCCGCACCGCTGTTCGACCTCACCAACCCGACGCTGGAGTGGACGGCGCTGGCCAGGGGCATGGGCGTCGAGGCGTTCCGCGCCACCACGGCGGAGGAACTGGTGGCGGCCCTGCGCACGGCGATGGCCACGCGCGGGCCGGTGCTCATCGAGGCGGTGATCGCGTGACAGCGATCAGCCGCGTCTGCTGTGCCGCAGCGCCGGCCGGTCGGTCCGGGGTGACGCTCAGGCGTGCCGTTGCGAGCGCTGGCGCTTGTCGAGGATATCCTCGATCTCCTCGATGGCGCACCACAGGAACATGCCGCCAACCTTGCTCTCGCGCTCCAGCTTGAGCCGGAAATCGTCCAACACATGCAGCATGGCGCCGAGCTGTTCGTCGGACAGCGCGCTGCTGTTCGGGGTCGGGGAAGTGGTCACGGCAACAAGTTTCATGATGAACTCCGTTCAAAAGCCAGCCTGAGCAGGGTGATGTTGCGTCTCTGGAAAGACGCCTCGGAAATGCGGAGGTAACGCTGGAAGCGCCGGGCCTCGGGTGTAAGGCGCTTACTGTCGCCATGGGCCGCCAACAGGCGGTGGCGCCACACCCGGCAGGTGCGGGCGTAGCCGTCGCCGTCGTCGGTGATGAGCAGGGGGCGGAACAGCCCGTCGCTGGCGGCGAGGATCTCGCCCAGCGTCGGCAGTTCGGCGTCGGGGAAGATTTCGCGGCGGATGAAATCGCTGAACTTGCGCGTCGACAGGGCGTCATAGGCGATGGTCTGCAGCGACAGCCGGCCGCCGGGCTTCAGCCAGTCGCGGCACGACTGGAAGAAGGCGCGATAGGTTGCCACCCGCCGGGCGGCGTCCAGCGTCGGCGAGGCGAAATGCTCGAACGCGCCGACGCTGACGATGCCGTCATAGAGCGCCGTCGGCTGGTGGTCGGCCCAGCTTTCCAGCCGGGCGCTGATGGCGAAGTCGCGCCGGGCGGCGATGTGTCGGGCCTGCTCGTGGCTCAGGGTCAGGCCGACGGCGCGCTGCACCCGCCAGTGGCGGACCAGCCGGTCCATCATCGCGCCCCAGCCGCAACCGATGTCGAGCACCGTCTGGCCGGGGGCTGCCGCCATGGCGCGGGCGTGCCAGTCCAGCTTCCGGATCTGCGCGGTTTCCAGATCGTCCGTGCCGTCCCACAGTGCGCAGGAATAGGTCATCGTCGGATCGAGCCAGCGTTCGAAGAAGCTGTTGCCGACGTCATAGTGATGACGCACGGCGTCGGCGCCGGTGGGCGCGGTGTCGGCCTGGCGCGGCAGGGTGATGGCGAGAGCCGGGGCGGGGGTCACGCGGCGGCCTCCTGCCGGCTGTTGATCTGGTCGATCATCGCCAGCTGCTCGGGCAACAGATAGTCGATGGCGCCCAGTCGGGTCGGTCGTTCACCGCTGTCGAGCAATATCGCCGGCGACTGCCCCTCGTAGCCGCCGAGATTGGGGCGATGGATGCGGTAGCCGATCAACGCCTGCAGTTCGGGGCTGAAGCCGGCGGCAATTTCCGGCGGGTAGGTGAGAAACATGTTTTCGTAGGTCTTCAGCCAGCCGAGGCAATAGCTGGTGAGGAAGCCCCGGCGTGGCGCCGACGTGGTGTTGGCACCCCCGCCGTGAAGGGTCTCGCCCAGCCAGAAGATCACGTCGCCAGGTTCGGCGGTGGCCTGCACCGCCTGGTCGTCGGGCAGCCAGGCGCTGGAGGTCGCCCGGTGCGAGCCCGGCCAGAACACGGTGGAGCCGTTCTCGGGCGTGAAGCGGTCGAGGCACCACATGACGTTGATGACGAAGGGGTGGGTGTAGCGGGCGCCATGCCACATGTTCTGGTCGCGGTGCGGCGGCTGGGCCGGCGCGCCGGGGTGGATGGCGAGCCCCTGGGTCAGGTTAAGCTGCATCCAGTCGCAATAGGGGCCAAGCAGGGCATCGCAGACATCGCGCACGACCGGATCAAGTACCAGCGCATGGCAGGCCTGCGACTTGTTGAGCGCGGCATGGAAACGCACCGTGCGGTCGCCATAGAAGGGGCCTTGCGCGAACGGCGTGGCGTCGAACCACGGTGTCAGTTCCTCACTGACCCGGTTGACGCGCGCGGCATCGGCGACGCCACGGGCGATACAGAAGCCATGGCGCTGGATGGTCTCGACGATGGCATCGGCGATGGCGGGTGTCTCGAAGCTGTCGTCGACTGGCGGGAAGCATGACGGGCGGGCGGCGGACGGCATGGCTCGGCTCCTCAGGCGGCGGCGCTGAGCGCGACGATGGGTTGATAGATGCCGAAGTTGGCGCGCATCCGCCGCAGCGAGGCGGCGTCGACGTCGATGCTGAAGGCGCCGATGTCGACGGCGCGGGTGCCGGTGGGCGGACCCAGGGGCCGGATGTTCCAGCCGTAGCCCAGGACGCGGGTGAACACGGCCATGTGGGTGACGAACACCAGCTGCTCGATGCCGTGGACGATCGCCACCTCCAGCATCGCCAGTGCCAGCCGCTGGCGGATGCGGGCGGCGGCGTTGCCGGACTGGTCGAACGGATTGTAGCACAGCCGGGACAGCTCCCAGATGTGCGCGCCGCGCGGCGCGCCGTCGGCACACAGATGCCCGAAGTGATCGGCCATCAGGTGAGGCCCGGTGGTGGGCAGGAAACGGGCCGAGCCGGCGACGTCGCCCGTGTCGTCGAGCAGGATCAGATAGTCGGCGTGGGCGTCGTAATCGTCCCGCTCCTCGTCGCCCACCGGCGTCAGCGGCCAGTTCATGCGGTCGATGAAGGCAACCTTGCGCTGGCGGTAGACCGCTCGCAGCAATGTGTGGTGGCGGCTGTGGGAATGGCGCGGAATGTGAACGAGCATGGCGTCCTCCTGTCCCGGCAAATGTGGACTGGGCGGCGCGGCCTCACATCCCCCTTAGGTCAGGGGGGTGTCTTTCGTTCGGATGGCTGTTTCAAGGTTACTCTGAGTCGCTGACGGCGGTCATGACTTCGCCATATGAGAGTTCTCCGTCGAACAGTGCGCGGACGACGGCGGTGGTCCGGCTGGAGGCATCATAGCGTCGCTTGACTTCCTCCACATGCTCCTGGACCGTGAAGGGACTCAGTCCGAGGATTTCGGCGATGACGGAATCCGATTTGCCCTTGGCGACCAGCGCCAGGCACTGGCGCTGGCGGGGCGTCAGCCGGCGGGAGCCGGTGTCGCGTTCGGCGCGCGATGGCACAAGACGTTTCATCGCCAGCCGGCGGGCCGCCTCGAAGGCATAGATCGCGGTGTAGTAAGCCAGCGGCAGCACGGATTCATCGACCGCCTCGCGAGCGACCAGGCTGGCACTGCCGGAAATGGTGCCCGGCACATGGACCGGCACCGTGAAGCCGAAATTGAGGCCCTGGTGCGCGGCCATGGCGAACACGTTCTGCTGATCAGTGGAGACCTTGACGGGCAGCTGGTCCCAACGGAAGGGCTGGGCGGTGCGCGAAGATATATGAATCACCGGGTCGACCTCGTGATAGCGCTTGCGCCGCACCATCAATCGCCAGTCGATCGGGTAGTTCACCATGTGAACCAGCCCGCGCGGGACATCGATCAGATCGACATGGCTGACCAGCGCGAAATGCTCGAAGCCCAGCGTTGGCAGGAAGCGGGCAAGCTCGGCCTCCATCACGTCGATGTCCTCAAGGGCACGTAAACGTTCAATGAATTCCAGCGTCGCTGCGGTCACGGCTGGCTCCGGCTTCATGGTGAGAACGCCCTCTACACACCCTTGTCGTTGCCGGTCAGTATGGCTGCATTACGATACGTCAGGCAAGCTGAGACCAATCGCCGATTTTACCACTTGGAGAGGTTGTCGGGACGGCCTTTTTCAGGCATGAAGCAATAGGGAGGGTGCGTGGCTGGCGCGCGCTGGCCTTTGTACTGAGAGAGATGCACATGAATAAAATCCAGCAGACCTGCCCGTTCGACCTAGAAACAATCGACGTCGATATTGGCAAGCGGATCAAGAAGTTGCGAGTTCTTGCCGGCTATTCACAGACGGAAGTGGGCAAGTATCTTGGCTTGTCCTTCCAGCAAGTGCAGAAATACGAATCCGGCAAGAACAGAATCAGCTTCGGTGTGGCGATGGCGATGACCCGGCTGTTCAAGTGTTCGCTGGAGGATCTGGTTCCTGAAGCAATCACCGACACCATGGAGAGCCAGCCGGCGCCGGATGCCGAGCTGCAGGGCTCGGCCGCCGAGGCGCTGTTTGCACGGCGGGAGACTGTGTCGCTGGTGCGCAAATACTGGGCCATTGAGTCTGTGGCGGCCCGGCAGTCGCTGCTGGAGGTCATGGAACACCTGGGCGATCGGGACGCGGGCCATGACGAAACCAACGGATCGACGACTTCCCGTCCTGCCCGGCTGCGTCGCGCCTGAGCGATTGCCGATCTGTCCTGCGATCACCCCCGGCGCCCACGGCGCGCCGGGGGTGATTTCGTTTCGACGTGATATCTGACGCCGGGGTCACCGCCAGCCGGATAGCGCCACGCTCCCGCGCCTGCCCGCTGCGGGATTGCCACACTATGGCCGCATCAGGACAGACTTCGCGCGATGAAGCAGGGGACGGTGCATGAACGGCGCAGTATCGCGACACGGCGAGGAAAGCGCCACCGCTGGCATGGCCGTCTGGCGTCACCGGCGCGGGTGCATTGCCTATCGGGATGCCGCCGGCGCCGACGTGGGTCGCGAATGGTTCGATCTGCTGCCGCTCCCCGATGGCCACCTGCTGCGGGCGTTGTGCGTGATGGATGCCGAGGGGCTGGTGCGGGATGTCTCGCTGCGCCTCGACGGCGCGTGGCGTCCGTGTGATGGCTGGAGTCGGGTTGTCCGGCATGGCCAGGGCGATGATGCGCTGTGGTTCCGCTGTGGCGACGACACGGTCGTGGTGGATTCGCGCCTGGCAGGCGAGGATCGGGCGGCGGCACGCCTGACGGCGGCCGGTGGCCTGCCTTATCTTGGCCTGCATCCGTTGCAGGGGGATGCGCTGATCGCGATGGCACGCGGGCGTACGGCGCCGGGCGAGTTCCGGCCGATCTCGGCGATGACCAATTCAATCTCGCCCAACGGCGACGCAGACCCCGGCGCCCGGACGCTGACGATCGAGGCGGCGTTCGTCGGCCGCGTGTCCGTGGAGGTTGCCGCCGGTCCATTTCAGGCGGATCATTTCCAGTTGCGCTGGCAAGCTGACTGGCCGGTGGCCGATCTGTGGGTGCGCGCCGACGACTGCCTGTTCCTGAGGCTTGTCTGGCCGCTGGCGCCAGGTGCCTATGAACTGGTGTCGTACGAGGAGTTGTGACCCATGCGTTCCGTTTCCGCTCTCATCCGGGGGACGATTTTCGTCCGCGACCTCGATCGTGCCAGCGCGTTCTACGCCGCGCTCGGCTTCACCGAGGTCTATTACGAGGGTGTGCTGACTGATCCGTCCGCCTCGCACATTCTCGGCTTCGGGGCGCACGGGCCGCTGGCGGTCCGCATCGTGAAGAGCGCGGCGGGAAACCCCAATTACGGCATGGTCGGTCTGTTCCTGATCGACGCCGCGCTGTCGCCGGAGACCCTGGCGCCTGCCGCCGGTCCGGCCCGTGTCGGCGAAGTGGCGCTGGTGTTCTATGTGCCGGACCTGGCGGCGACGCTGGCCAGGTTGCGCGCGGCGGGGGCCAGCTGGTCACCCGAGCCGCAGATGTTCCGCATGGCGCATCGTGCGCAGCCGGAGGTCTGTCTGCGTGATCCCGACGGCGTGCTGCTGAACCTGGTCGAGACCGATCCCGCCGAACAGGAACGTTGTGGCCGCGAAGGTGGCTGATGCCTTCAGAGCGGTGGATTGCCCGTCAAGCGAGGCGCCGTGCGCCGTGCACATATCCGCGGCGAGGGCGGTTATGGTGGACCGGGCGGCCAAGGCAGGGCAGGGTAGCCTGATCGCGCCATACCGCAGGGAGACGCTCGTCCATGGCTGCCGGACCCGACCTGGCCATCCTGTTCGTCGGCAACGGTGAGCGGCTGGCCCTCAACGCTCGGGCCGGGGCGTATCTTGGCCGCATCGGCGACCAGCAGCGGTGGTTCCAGTCGGGCACTCTCGCTGGCGAGCGACTGGACGTCACCTTCTGTCTCGACGACGACGGCAGGGTGTCGGTGGAAGTCTACGTCGCCTTTGCCACCAGCAACGACGCCTCCGTCAGCGCCGAGGTCACCATCACTCTCAATGGCCGGCCGCAATCGCTGTGGGGCCAGGTGCCGCGGTCACTCACCATGACACGGTCGACGCTGTGGCGGTGGGAGAGTTATGCCCGCCGCTGGCA
The DNA here is from genome assembly GCF_041060555.1 of Parapedomonas caeni. Classification (NCBI taxonomy): domain Bacteria; kingdom Pseudomonadati; phylum Pseudomonadota; class Alphaproteobacteria; order Sphingomonadales; family Sphingosinicellaceae; genus Parapedomonas; species Parapedomonas caeni. The sequence goes on from NZ_JBEUDS010000026.1 coordinate 21,184, forward strand.
TCATGATCGTATCCCGGCGCTGGTCCGGCGCGGGGTGCTGTTGCGCCACGACCTGATGGGGCTGGGCCGGCAGCCGGGGCGCGGCTTGTGGAAGGACGTCGCGCTGCCGCTGCCGCCGTTCGGCCTGTCACCGGGACGATTGCGCATGCAGGCCAACCCGTCGGGCGGCGAGCGCCCGGAGATCGGGCTGGTGCACGAGTTCCACGCTCATCTGATCCGGGCGATCCTCGATGGCGAGGAAGAACGGTTCGCCCAGCTCTATCCGTCCATCAAGTCGGTGGCTGAGAATATCGGCCAGTTTCGCGATTACTTCTTCATGCGTAACGGACGGGTTGTCGATCCCGCGTCGCCGGAACACAGCTGGCATGCGAACTATGCCGCCACCGAAGGCGCGCAGGTGCGTATCCGCCGTCGTGGCAGCTGGGATCTCGCCCACCCGATGAACAGCCTGCTGCTGCCCAGTCTGCTGACCGACGACCCCTATTACCTGCTGCTGGCGCAGCTCAATGCTGTCGCGGCCATCGGCTTTGGCACGGCGCTCAACCGTCCACCCGGCTACACCGGCGTGGTGGTGGCCGAGGAGCGCGGGTTCTGGTGGGGACTGCGGGCGCTGTGGTGGGCCGAGCAACTGACACCCGACGGGCACCTGCCCGACCAATTCCTGCCCCGGCGTTATTTCACGCGCGGGATAGAGCAGACCTGGGACTATCTGCGCCAGCGCATCCAGGCCCGCGACGTTCACGGAAGCATCCGCCGTTTCTGGGGAACGGTCTCCACCTTCGTCGGTACGGACCACCGCTGCGTTTCCAACTTCCAGCTCGATTACGGCAATCAGGTGTTGCTGTGGATGCGGCTGGCCGGCCGGGCGGTGCCCGATGACATTCTTGACTGGAAGCTGCAAAGCATCGTCCGCCGGGTTCAGCTCGGCGGCCACTACATCAACGGCGTCGACGGGCTGGACTACGGCATCAGCACCGCCGTGACCGGCAAGAACGACGACCGGCTGCCCTATGCCGACAACGACGGCTATCACGCCTGGATGACCGCCGAGCGGGCGAAGGCAGGATTGCCGCCGATGCGGCGCGACGTGGTGCCGATCCACTTCTCCGGTGCCACTCACCGCAACCTGCAACTGGCGCTGGGGGTGTTGCAGATGATGACGCACGCCGGCGTTAAGACGGTGATCGATCCGCAGGCGGCGTTCGGGCGCATCATGCGCGGCTTTGTCGATCGCGAGGGTAAGCGGGTGATGCCGCCGTTCCCGGGCGAGTTCTATCTCAAGAACAGCGTTATGTATTGAAACAGGTTCGGCGCGGTCCGGAGAGGGGGGAGCGAAATGGCACAGATCACCGACCTTGCGACGCTGAGGCAGCATTTCACCGAACCCAACCCGCTGACCAGACTGAAGATACGCGATCACCTTGACGCGCAGGCAATCGCCTTTGTCGGGCGCTCACCGTTCCTGCTGCTGGCGACCACCGCCGCCGACGGCGGGCTGGAAGTCAGCCCCAAGGGCGATGAGCCTGGTTTCGTTGCCGTGGCTGACAACCGGACGCTGCTGTTGCCCGAGCGCGACGGCAACAACCTGATCTTCAGTCTGACCAATATCCTGGAGCGTCCCGACGTCGGCCTGCTGTTCCTGCTGCCGGGCACTGGCGAGATGCTGCGTGTCTCCGGCACCGCGACACTGCACGACGATGCCGCGCTGTGCCAGCGGCTGGTCTCGCGTGGCAAGCCTGCCAAGCTTGTCACCCGCATCGCGGTGACGCGCGCCTATTTCCACTGTGCGCGTGCGATCCTGCGCGCCAGCCTGTGGAAGCCCGAGGGCTGGCCTGATCCGTTGAAGGTGTCGTTCGGCCGGGTCATTGCCGAGGCGTCGGCGGGGCAAGCCGGGGGCGAGCAGATCGAGGCCGAACAGATTGATGCGTTTGTCGCGGAAGGCTACCGCACCGGCGTCTAGCGGGTGGCCGCGAGGCTAGGGTGTTGCCGGTGCGGCCAACGTCGTGATGACGCGATCAAGGGCTTGGCGTCCGGCCGGAATTTCACCGGCGAAACTGACAAAGCCGTGAATGGTGCCCGCGAAGTCGGCATGATCCACGGTGCTTCCCGCCGCCGCCAGACGCCGGGCGTAGGCGGCCGCCTCGTCATGCAGCGGGTCGCAGCCGGCCGTGATCAGCAGGGCCGGCGGCAGGCCCGAGAGGTCGGGCGCGCGCAGCGGCGATGCATAGGCGGTGGGTCGCGCGGCCGGATCGGGCAGATAATTGCCAATCGCCCAAGCGATATCCTGCTCGGTGAGGAAGTGGCCGCCGTCGCCATAGCGGTGCCGGGAAGGGTGGTCATCGCCAATCACCGCATCGAGCAACGGATAGAGCAGGATCTGCGCTGCCGGCAGCGGGTGGCCCTCGTCGCGCAGTTTGAGGCACAGTGCCGCGGCGACCTGACCACCGCAGCTGTCGCCCATCACCACCCGTCGCGTGAAGCGGCCGCACCGCCCGTCGACGATGGCCGCCCAGGCCGCCCCGGCATCGTCCAGCGCGGCGGGGAACGGCGACTCCGGTGCCAGGCGATAATCCAGGCTGAGAATGGCACAACCACTGCGTCCGGCGATCTGTCGTAGCGTCCGCTCATAGCCCTCGGTGCTGCCGAGGCTCCAGCCGCCCCCGTGCAGAAACAGCACCAGCGTTGCCGGCGCGGCCTGGGCCGTTGGCGCGAACAGCGTCGCGGCCAGCGGACCGCCGGGACCGGCAAGCGTCAGGGCTTGCGCGCTGACGGGCGTGATCGGCGCGCCCGCCCACTGGTTGAACAGGACAGTGTAGTTGGCGCGCGCGGCCGCGAGATCGAACGGGGCAGCCGCCGCGTCGGTCGTCTTGCGCAGCGCCTCGGCGATCCGCCGGCTGTGCGGGTCCAGGGACATGGATGCAACCGGGCAGGGATCAATAGTCGACACGCAGCGACAGCGACCAGGTGCGTGGCGCACCGTAATAGCCGAGCTGATAGCCAAGGCTGTCCGAGAGGTCGAAGCCGTGCGTGACGTAGTTCTTGTCGGTCAGGTTCTTGACCCCCAGCGCCAGTTGCCAGACGCCGTCCATGGTCTCGAAGGCGAGGCCGGCGTTGACCAGCGCATAGCCATCCTGCGCCAGCACTTCGCTGCTGCTGACGGTCGGGTAGGTCTTCGAGCGGTAGGCGACATCGGCGTTGAGGCTGGCGTACCCCCAGGTGCCGATCGGCTGGCGATATTGGCCACCGAACGTGAAGCTCCACTTCGGCGCGTTGACCATCTCGCGCTGACCGGCGATGTCGGCGCCGCCGGCACCGATGAACTCGTCGTACTGGGCGTCGAGATAGGCGCCGGACAACCGCAGCCGCAGCGCCTGCGTCAGCTTGACGTGCATCTCGGCCTCGAGGCCGGCCATGTGCGCCTTGCCGGCGTTTGTGAACAGCGCGCTGAATGCGCCGTTTTCATCCGCCGTGAAACTGGAGAGCTGCAGGTCCTTGTAGTCATTGTAGAACGCGGCGAGGTTCAGGGTCACCCGGCCGTCCATGAGGGTCGACTTGAGGCCGGCCTCATAGGACCACAAGGTCTCGGGATCGAATGGCAGCGCCTGGTCGGCCGAGTTGGAGCGGCCGTCGAAGCCGCCACTCTTGAAACCGCGGCTGGCCGAGACATAGAGCAGCACGTCCTGGTTGATCTGGTAGTCGATGCCGAATTTGGGTGACAGGTTGCTCCAGTCCGCCTTGACGTCGACGTCGGTGACTCGCGCGCCGGTGCCCAGCACCGGCACCAGCGGTGTGGCGGCGCCGAAGAATTCCTGAATGCGCGCGAACGACTTCTTCTCGTGGGTATAGCGCAGCCCGGCGGTCAGGCTCAGCGCGTCGGTGAGTTTGTAGCTCGCCTGACCGTAGGCGGCGTAGCTGCGGTTGATCTGATCGTTGAGCGAGTTGGAGACGAAGGCGATGACCGGCCCGAAGATGCCGGACTCGGTCTCGTCGTGCTCGCGGAAATAATAGAGGCCGGTGACGACGTTCAGGCGGTCGGACTCGTAGGAGAGCTGGAATTCCTGGCTGAACTGCTTCTGGTCCTCGAACACGAAGACGCCGAAGAAGTCCGCCGCCGTGGCGTCGAGGTCGAGATGGGCGTCATAGTCCATCGTCCGGTAGGCGGTGATCGAGGTCAGCGTCAGCGCGTCGGTCGCCGACCAGACCGCCTTGCCGGAGATGCCCTTCACCGCGAGCTTGTTGAGATCGTTGAAATTGGCGTCGATCTCGAACGGGTCCGTGCTGGCCGGGACGCCGAATACGGAAGTCATGCGCGCGGGCGTGCGCGAGGTGTCGGGGTGATCGCGCGAGCCGTCGCCGCTCAGTTCAAGGCGCAGGGAGTCGCTCGGCGTAAACACCAGGCTGGTGCGCCAGGCCAGTGTCTCCTTGTCGCCGTCGTCCTTGCCGGTGGCGCTGTTGTCGGCATAGCCGTCGCGTGACAGCCAGGCGATACCGGCCTTGGCGTAGAGCTTGCCGGGGACCAGCGGGCCGGATGCCATCAGCTGGGCGTCGAACTGGTCGTAGCTGCCGAGCGTCAGGCCGCCGCGCAGCTTCCAGTCGTCGCCGGGCTGACTGGTTACCACCTTGACGGCGCCGCCGATGGTGTTGCGGCCATAAAGCGTGCCTTGCGGCCCGCGCAGCACCTCGACGCGCTCGACGTCGAAGATGTCGAGGAAGGCGCCCTGGGCGCGGCCGAGGTAGACGTCGTCGAGATAGACGCCGACGCCCGGGTCGGCGAAGGCCAGCGAGTCGATCTGGCCGACGCCGCGCAGATACACGACGGCGTTCTGGGCGTCGCCGACGTGCAGGGCCAGGTTGGGGACGGCGGCTTCGATGTCGCCCAGCGATGTCGCCTGCATGTCGGCCAGGGCATTGCGGCCCAGCGCGGTGACCGCCACCGGCACCGACTGCAGCGATTCCTCGCGCCGGCGCGCGGTGACCACCAGTTCGTCGAGCGCTTCGCCGGGGGGCACGGTTTGTGGCGTTTGCGCCTGCGCGATCGGCGCGGCCAGCAGGGCGAGCGTCAGGGTCGAGGCGGCAGAGGCGGCGCGCGGCAGCGTGCGGGTCATGGTGTATCTCCCCAAGGGCGAGCCCGGGCGCGTCGGCGCCCGGATCTGTCGTTGGTTTGACAGCAGCAGATGTGTTCCCGTCCGACTAGCGCAGATACAGCGGCAGAAATGCCCGCAAATCCTGCGCTTATTGTGCGTTGCGGTAGTCGAGCGCCTGGCGCGCCTCGGCGAGTGTGCGGCTGAAATGGGCGCGCATGATCGCCTGGAGTTCGGCCGACGGGCGGACAATGGCGGCACGGGCGTCGTCGCCGGCACGCTCCTTGACGAGGTAGCCGTCGTCGACCGCCTTCTTGATGCGTTCCTCGCGGGTGCGATTGGAGCCGCTTTTCATGCACTGGCAGGCGGCGCTGACGGTCAGCGGCCGGCCCTGCCAATCGGCGATCATGCAGCCGACGAAGAGGTACCAGTATTCCTGGGTGAAGTAGCCGGGCCGGTTGTTGAAGGTCGCGTCCCAGTCGCGGGCATAGTCTTCCAGGGCTCGCATCCACAGGATCAGCCGGTCATCCGGCTCAAGTTCCGCCACGCGCTTGATCTCCCCCTCTGTTCTTGTCGCCGATCTTAGCCGGATTGCCGGGCGTATCCAGCGCCCAAACGACAAAGGGCGCCCCCAACGGGACGCCCTCCATCTGATCCAGCGGAGAACCGCTTAGCGCTTCGAGAACTGGAAGCTGCGGCGGGCACCGGCCTTGCCGTACTTCTTACGTTCGACGACGCGCGAGTCGCGGGTCAGGAAGCCGGCGGCCTTGATGGGGCCGCGCAGGGCAGGCTCGAAGCGGGTCAGCGCCTGGCTGATGCCGTGCTTCACCGCGCCGGCCTGGCCGGACAGGCCACCACCGACGACGGTGGCGACCACGTCGTACTGGCCTTCGCGGTCGGCGATCTGGAACGGCTGGTTGATCACCAGACGCAGCGTCGGCCGGGCGAAGTAGACCGACTGGTCCTTGCCGTTGACGGTGATCTTGCCGGTGCCGGGCTTCACCCAGACACGGGCCGTGGCGTTCTTGCGCTTGCCGGTCGCGTAGGAGCGACCCTGGGCGTCAATCTGCGGCTCGCGGATCGGGGCGGCGGTGACGCCGGCCTCGCCGCTGGAGAGCGACTTCAGATCGTCAAGGGAATGCTTCTCGACCATTACGCGCCTCGCTTGTTCTTGGACGACATCGCCGCCACATCCAGCACCGTCGGGCTCTGGGCCTCATGCGGATGGGTCGCGCCGGTGTAGACGCGCAGGTTGCGCATCTGCTGGCGGCCGAGCGGGCCACGCGGAACCATGCGCTCAACGGCCTTGATCAGCACGCGCTCCGGGAAGCGGCCGCCGAGCTGCTTGTCGGCGCGGACTTCCTTGATGCCGCCGGCATAACCGGTGTGACGGTAGTAGAACTTCTGGGTCAGCTTGCGACCGGTGAACTTCACCTTTTCGGCGTTGATGACGACGACATTGTCGCCGCAGTCAACATGCGGGGTGTAGGTGGTCTTGTGCTTGCCGCGCAGGTGGTTGGCGATGATGGCTGCGAGACGACCGACAACCAGCCCGTCCGCATCGATCAACAGCCACTTCTTTTCCACCTCCGCCGGTTTGGCGACGTAGGTCTTCATGGTTGGTCCTCGTGCTCACAAATGACGAGGCGGCGGAAAAAGTCCGCCGCCGACCGAGTGGCTGAATGTCGTAGGGGCCTCACAAAGTCAAGGAAAATGCGGCTTTTGCGGATGGGGTATCATTATACCCCAATGCACGACCGCGCGCTTGTATCTGACGCGAATCCCGCGCACATTCCCGGCCAATCCCCAGGCCCAAGGTAGAGAAGTGGAGACGGCGATGAGCGATGCGACCAGCGGCACCCAGAAATTCGAGACCCTTGCGGTCCATGCGGGAGCGGCTCCCGACCCGACGACCAAGGCGCGAATCACGCCGATCTACCAGACCGCGTCCTACGCCTTCGACGACGTCGATCACGCCGCCGCGCTGTTCAACCTCGAACAGTTCGGCAACATCTATACCCGTCTGATGAACCCGACCAGCGGGGTGCTGGAAGCACGGGTGGCGGCGATGGAAGGCGGCGCCGCCGCGCTTGCCGTCGCCTCCGGCCACGCCGCCCAGTTCCTGGCCTTCCATACGCTGATGGAACCCGGCTGCCATATCGTGGCGGCCGACAAGCTCTATGGCGGCTCGATGAACCAGCTCGGCCAGTCGTTTCGCAAGATGGATTGGCACACCAGCTTCGTCGACGCTGATGATCCGGCCAACATCGCCGCCGCCATCCGGCCGGAGACGCGGGCGGTGTTCATCGAGAGCCTGGCCAATCCCGGCGGCGTGGTCACCGACATCGCCGCCATCGCCGAGGTCGCCCACAAAGCCGGCGTGCCGCTGATCGTCGACAATACCATGGCCAGTCCGGCCCTGTGCCGGCCGATCGAGCATGGTGCCGACATCGTCGTCCACTCCGCCACCAAGTTCCTTGGCGGCCATGGCAACTCGCTGGGTGGCGTCATCGTCGATGCCGGCCGGTTCGACTGGGCAGCCTCGGGCAAATACCCCTATCTGTCCGAGCCCAACCCCAGCTATCATGGCAAGGTGTTCACCGAAGCGTTCGGCTCGATCGCCTTCATCCTCGCCTGCCGGGCGCTCGGCTTGCGCGACCTCGGCCCGGCGCTGTCGCCGTTCAATGCCTTCCTGATCCTCACCGGCATCGAGACGCTGGGCCTGCGCATGGCGCGGCACTGCGAGAACGCGCTGGCGCTGGCCCAGTGGCTGAGCCGCCATCCGAAGGTCTCCTGGGTGTCCTACGCCGGGCTGGAGAGCGACCGCTACAACGTACTGGCCCAGCGCTACATGGGCGGCAAGGGTGGCGCGGTGTTCACCTTCGGCCTCAAGGGCGGTTATGAGGCCGGTGTCAAGCTGGTCTCGGCGGTCAAGCTGTTCAGCCATCTCGCCAACATCGGCGATACCCGGTCGCTGATCATCCACCCGTCGTCCACCACCCACCGCCAGTTGCCGCCGGAAGGTCAGGCCAAGGCCGGCGCGGGGCCGGACGTGGTGCGGGTGTCGGTGGGCATCGAGCACATCGACGACATCATCGCCGATCTGGAGCAGGCACTGGCGACGCTTTAAGGGCGCTTGCGTGTCAGATTACGATCGCAAGCTGTTCGATCGCATCGCGGTCGACTATGGCGCCAAGGACCGGCGCGCCGCCAACCGGCTGGCGCGCCGTCTCCGGCTGGAACAGACGCTGAAGGCGGCACGGATCGGTGACGCTGGCGACCTGCTGGAAGTCGGCTGTGGCGCAGGCTTCACCGCGCGCTATCTTGCCGGGCGTTACCGGCGCTATCTCGGCGTCGACCATTCCGCCGAACTGGTCGCCATCGCCATGGCCGAGAACGGCAGCCCGACGGCGCGCTTCTCGGCCCGCGCGGCACAGACCCTGCCGCAGGATGCCCGCTTCGACACCATTGTGATGATCGGCGTGCTGCACCATGTCGACGACGACGCCGGTCTGCTGCGCCATCTGGCCGGCCTGCTCCGGCCCGGCGGCTGGCTGCTGGCCAATGAACCGCAAAGCGCCAACCCGCTCATTCAGCTCAGCCGCCATGTGCGCAAGCGCGTCGATGCCGCCTATTCGGTCGAGCAGCGCTATTACACGGCCGGCGAACTGGCCGGCCTGTGGCGCCAGACGGGGCTGGCGGATGTCAAGGTGGTGCCGCAGGGGCTGTTCTCGACACCGTTCGCCGAGGTGCTGCTGCCGGACCTGGCGCCGGTCGGCTGGGCGGCCTCGCTGGCCTGCGCGTTCGACCGGGGCCTGGAGGCAACGATACCCCGTCTGCTCAAGCCCTTGTCGTGGAACCTGATCGCGGCAGGCCGCAAGGCGGGTTGACCCACGTCGGCAGCGACTTCAGCGTGCGGCGTGGGCGAGCAGCACTTCCAGCGGCACGATGGCGAGCGTCGCCTCGTGGGTGGCCGCCAGCACCACCAGCGGGGCGGCACCCGCCTCCCAGGCCTCGCGCCAGCGGGCGGCACACAGGCACCAGCGATCGCCGGGCTTGAGGCCGGGAAACAGATACTCCGGTCGCGGGGTCGACAGATCATTGCCCACCAGCCGGCTGAAGGCGAGGAAGGCCTCGTTGGCGACGATGCAGACGCTGTGCAGGCCGCGGTCCTCCGGGCCGGTGTTGCAGCAGCCGTCGCGATGGAAGCCGGTCAGCGGCTCGAAGGAACAGGCGGCCAGTCGTCCGCCCAGAACGTTGCGGGCGCCACCATGTCGCTCCACTGGGTCGTCGAACGCCATTGCCGGCTCCCTTCAGTCGGTTTGTGTCGTCACCCAGTCCAGATAGGCCGGCAGACCATCGCTGACAGGCCAGACGGTGATGCACGGTACATCATAGGGGTGGGCAGCGGCGAGCCGCGACAGCAGGGGCTGCACGCGTGCCGCGGCGGTCTTCATCAGCACGGCGATCTCGGCGTCGGCGTGGGTCCTGCCCTCCCAGGCATAGACCGAGGTCGCCGCGCCCAGGATGTTGGCGCAGGCGATTAGGCGTTCCTCCACCAGCGCGCGCATCAGCGCGACGACATCGAAGCCGGCCGGGAAGGTGGCGTAGACCGTGGCGACCGGACCCGACATGCGCGCCGCCTCCCGTCTTGGATCACGCCACCCGCCGCATGTCGCGGCCGCGATGGGCATAGAGCACGGCGGCGGCCAGAAGCACCACGGCGCCCCCTTGATGGGCGACGCCAAGCAGGATCGGCACGCCCTCGACGATGGTAAGGATGCCCAGCACCAGTTGTAGCAGCAAGGCCGCACCCAGCAGGCCGGCCCGGACCATCACGTCGGCGATACCGCTCGCCCAGCCACGCCAGATCGCCCACAGGCCGGCAACGAACAGGACATAGGCGACGATCCGGTGAATGAACTGCACCGCGACCGGGTTCTCGATGATGTTGAGCCACCCCAGCGCCGCATCCCACAGCATCGGTGGTACGAAGCTGTCACCCATCAGCGGCCAGGTATTGAAGGCAAAGCCGGCGTTGAGCCCGGCGACGAAGGCGCCCATGATCACCTGCGCCAGCAGCAGCAGCAGGAAAAGTGCCGCCGGCCAGCGCAGGGTCGGTGCCGGTACTCGGTGGCGATCCGCCGTGAGGTCGAGCGCGGTCCATAGCAGGCCCGCGAAAATCAGCAGCGCGGTGGTGAGGTGCACCGCCAGCCGGTAGTGGCTGACATCGGTGCGTTCAACGAGGCCCGAGGCCACCATCCACCAGCCGATGGCGCCCTGAAGGCCACCCAGCGCCAGCAGGCCGGTCAGCCGCCAGCCATAGCCGCGCGGCACCCGCCGGCGCCACAGCAGCCACAGGAAGGGCAGGCCGTAGGCCAGGCCGATGACCCGGCCGAGCAGGCGGTGTCCGAACTCCCACCAGTAGATAGCCTTGAAGTCATCCAGAGACATCCAGGCATGTTCCTGAATATACTCGGGTATTTTCTTGTATGCCTCGAACTCGGCGGCCCATTGGGCATCGTTGAGCGGGGGGATGGCCCCCGACACCGGCTTCCACTCGGTGATCGACAGGCCTGATTCGGTCAGGCGGGTGGCGCCACCGACCACCACCATGGCGAAGACCAGGGTTGCCACCAGCAGCAGCCAGCGGGCAGTCCAGCGGCGGTTCCGGCGATCGTCGGCAAAGGTCGCGGCGGCGGAAGAGGAGGCTCGTGTCTGCATGGCGGAGGAGTAAAACGTTCCGTTCCGCAGGCCAAGGCCCCGCGATGACCGTCAGTCGGATTTCGGCGCCACGCGACCGACGGTCGCAGACGCGGCCCTTGTCCTGCACCCGATGTGATACTATAACATTGTCATGCACAAGCAGGATCACGATCCCCGCCGGCGCGTTGACTGGCTCGATCTGTCGGCCATTGGCCTGTCGGGGCTGTGCCTTCTGCATTGTCTCGCCGGCAGTCTGGTGGTGGCGGCATTGTCGGCTGTCAGTCTCGCGGTACCTGCCGCCCATGACCTGCATCTGGGGGCGCTGGTGATCGTGGTGCCGTTGACGGTGGTCGCGCTTGGCCGGACGCTCACCCGCCATCGCTATGTGCTGCCGTCGGCCATCGGCGCGGTCGGACTGGCGTTGATGATTCTCGCTGTGTTGCCGGCGCTGCGGGGGTCGGCCGAAGTGATGCTGACCGTGAGCGGTGTCACCCTGCTGGCAGTGGCTCATGCCCTGAACATGCGTCATCTGCGGTACTGCCCGGCTTGATCCCGCGTATCGGCAGGGAGACGGGTCCGAACCGCTGATCCGTGCACGGATTGCGCCATTACCCTCTGGACGCGGGGACGGGGGATCGCCAAGTAGCATGACACGAGCCTGACGCAGGCACACTCATGCAGGGCGAAGACATGTCGCAAATCCCCGTTACCGTGCTGACCGGCTATCTCGGCGCCGGCAAGACGACCCTTCTGAACCGCATCCTCACCGAGCCGCATGGCAAGCGCTACGCCGTCATCGTCAACGAATTCGGCGAGATCGGCATCGACAACGACCTCGTGGTGGATACCGACGAGGAAGTGTTCGAGATGAACAACGGCTGCATCTGCTGTACCGTGCGCGGTGATCTCATCCGCATCGTCTCGTCGCTGATGAAGCGCCCGGGCCGCTTCGACGGCATCATTGTCGAGACCACCGGCCTCGCCGACCCGGCGCCGGTGGCCCAGACCTTCTTCGTCGACGAGGACGTGCGCGCCAAGGCCCGCCTCGACGCGGTGGTGACGGTGGTCGACGCCAAGCACCTGCCGCTGCGGCTGGCCGACTCGAAGGAAGCCGAGGAGCAGATCGCGTTCGCCGACGTGGTGATCGTCAACAAGACCGACCTGGTGTCGCCGGCCGAACTGGCGGCGGTGGAGGCGGCGATCCGCCGGATCAACCCCTACGCCGTGCTGCACCGGGCGACGCGCGGCGACGTACCGGTGACCGCGCTGCTCGATCGCGGCGCCTTCGATCTCGACCGCATTCTCAGCCTTGATCCGGCCTTCCTCGACAACGGTCATGACCACGATCACGACCATCACCACCATCACGAGCATGATCACGATCATGAATGCGACGAGCATTGCGATCACGATCATGACCACGATCATCACCATGACGCGGCGGCGGTGGTGCCCAACGTCATCCATGACAAGGGCATCACCAGCGTGTCGCTGCAGGCGGACAAGCCGCTGATCGGCGACCTGTTTCTGGCGTGGATTCAGCGGCTGACCCAGGAACGCGGGCCGGACATCCTGCGCCTGAAGGGCATTCTCGACTTCGAGGGCGAGGAGGAGCGCTTCGTGCTGCAGGGCGTGCACATGATCCTTGATGGCGACATGCAGCGGCCCTGGGGCGCCGACGAGCCGCGCGTCTCCCGCCTGGTGCTGATCGGCCGCAATCTCGACGCCCGCGAACTGGCCGCCGACTTCCAGGCCTGCGTCGCCTGATGCCGCTGCTGGACGAGTTCGGGCAGGGCCTCGATTTCGGGGACTATGTGGTGGCCGTGCTGCCGGTGACCGGCGGCATCGCGTTCGCGCTGGCCGATGGCCGGGTGGCGATGGGCGCGGCGGCGCCGGTTGTCGTCCACGATGGCGGTCTGCTCAGCGCCAGCGCGTACGATGGCGCGGTGGTGAGCGGCGGCGAGGACGGCCTGGTGCGGTTGACCCGTACCGATGGCGACAGTCAGACGCTGGCCGATTTCGCCGGCAGGTGGGTCGAGCAGCTGACGGCGCACCCGCAGGCCGGCATCGCCGCCGCGACGGCCAAGACGGCGCATATCGTCAAGCCCGGCCAGGGCGTCGTTCGCAGCTTCGCCAACCCGGCGACGGTACAGAGTCTCGCATTCGATCCCAAAGGCAAGCGGCTGGCCTGTGCCCACTATAACGGTGTGTCGCTGTGGTGGACCAATTCGCAGGCGCAGACGCCGGCCATCCTGGAGTGGAAGGGTGCCCACATGCTGGTGACCTGGAGCCCGGACGGACGCTTCATTGTCACCGCGATGCAGGAGAACGCGCTGCACGGCTGGCGGCTCGACGACAAGTCGGACATGCGCATGGGCGGCTATCCCGCCAAGACCAAGTCCTTCGACTGGGCCGGCAAGGGGCGCTGGCTGGCGACCTCCGGCGCGCAGTCGGTGATCTGCTGGCCATTCGCCGACAAGTCCGGGCCGATGGGCAAGAGCGGGCTGGAGCTGCCGGGCACCGGCGGCTTGACGACGGTGGTGGCGGCTCACCCGAAAAGCCCGTTCGTCGCGGCGGGGTTCAGCGATGGCGCGGTGATGATGTTCCGGCTCGACGACGAGGCGGAACTGCTGGTGGCGGCGCCGGCCGACGCGCCGGTGTCGGCGCTGGCGTTCTCGGGCGACGGCAATCAGCTGGGCTTCGGGCGCGAGGACGGTTCGGCGGGGCTGCTGGCGCTACCGGCCTGAGCCTTGCTGGCGCGGCTTACTGCTCCAGCGCCACCGGCACGCCCGGCTGGCGCTTCGAGGTGCGGATCACCAGCGAGGTCTTGACGCTGGCGACGTTGGGCGCCGGGGTCAGACGCGAGGTGAGGAAGCGCTGGAAGGCCTGCAGGTCGGTGGCGACGATTTTCAGCACGAAGTCGATTTCGCCGTTCAGCATGTAGCACTCGCGGACTTCCGGCAGTGTCTCCACATGCTGCTCGAACAGCTGCAGGTCGGCCTCCGCCTGGCTCTTCAGGCTGACCAGCGCGAAGACGATGATCGAGTAGCCCAGCGCTTCGGGGTCGAGGTCGGCGTGGTAGCCGCGGATGACGCCGCTTTCCTCCAGCGTGCGGACCCGGCGCAGGCAGGGGGGGGCGGTGATTCCCGCGCGGGTGGCCAGCTCGACGTTGGTCATCCGACCCTCGTCCTGCAGATTGGCCAAGATCCTGCGGTCCACAGCGTCCAGTTTCGCCCGCGCCACGCCAATTCCCTTGCGCAATTTATACCAACACTCAGTGCCTACAGTGTAATATTATGTCATTCAAGGGCGATTTCGTTACAAGAGATTGTCCCGCGGCGGTGTGTTAACCTTTTCTGGGCGACTGGCGTGGTTAACTGGTGGCGCTCACCTGCCGGCGATGGTCGCGCATTACCCGGTTTCGCATTGAATCCGTCGACGACGTGAAACATGGTCAGGCATGCGGCGTCGCGCGATTCTCGACCGTGAGAGATCTGGCGGGCAGCACCGGGGGCAAGGGTGCCCGCAGGCAGGTTGGACAGCCTGCCAACGGGATGCATCGAGGGGCTTGTGCAGTTTGACGATGGCGTCGAGACGATTCTGAGGCTGGCGGAGGACTGCTCCGGCCCGGCCCAGACGGCCGTGTTCCGCCAGTTGATCGACATGCTGATCCAGCAGCGGGTGACCCCGGATGACCGCCGCTATGAGCGTGTGCTGGACGCTCTGCATCAGGCGCGTCCGGCGACGGACGCCCTGACTCGCCGCGAGATGGCGGCGCTGGTGACGCGTTACGCCGCCGATCAGGTGGATCTGGTTGCGCTGTTTCTGGATGAGGATCCCACCGTGCTGGCGCCGCTGCTGCTGGCGGCGCGCCTGCCGGATACGGCCTGGGAGGACATTGCGTGGTGCGCGCCGCCGCGGGCTCGTGCCATCATGGCCGCACGCACGGGCCTGCCGGCGCGGGTTCGGCGGTTCCTCGCCCGCTTCGGGCCGGCGGTGCCGATGCTGGAGGACGGTCGGCCATCGGCGGGGCGCCTGCCCGATGTGCACGATGCGGGCGCACTCGCATGTCAGCCGGCGGACACCGCGGCGAGGGTGTCCTCCGGTCCGGTTCAGCCCGTATCCGAGCCCGCCACCGCCACTCCGACGTCGCCCGATGTGGTGCCGCCGGATCAGCCGCCGGCGACCGACGATGACGCGCAGGTGCGACGTCTGATCGACCGCATCGAGGCCTACCGGGCGCGCATGGCCATGCCGGCGGTCGGGGGGGCGCCGGTGTCGATGGATGTCGACGCGGCGCCGCAGGCCCGGCCCGAGGAGGACACGCGACAGGTGATTCCCTGGCCGGGGCGTCCGCGGGCGTCCGAAACGCCCGCCGTGGCGGCCAACGACACCGGTCTGCCGTTGCCTCCCCGGCCGGAGCGGATGTTCCGCGATCTGGCGTCGTCGGTGGCGGACTGGCGCTGGGAGACGGACCGGCTGTCCGTGTTGCGCTATGTTGATGGTCTTTCCTCGTCGGACGAGGCTGAACTGGTCGGTCAGTCGCTGCTGTCGCTGGCCGTGGCGGCCGGTGCGGCCCTGGAGGGGCCGATGCGGCGGCGGGTGCCGTTCCGCGACATCAGGGTGCGTATCGCCGAGGGGGCGGCGCAGGGGCGGTGGCTGTTTGCCGGCGTGCCCTACTTTGATCGCACGACTGGGCAATATCTCGGCTACCGCGGCACCGCCACCGCCGTGCTCCAGCGGCCGGCGGCGGTGTCTCGTTCATCGGTGTCCGATACGCAGGAGGCCGAGGCAACGGCGCAGGAATCGCTGCTGGCCGGCGAGGCGCTCTCCACCATGGCGCACGAGGTGCGCACGCCGCTCAATGCCATCATGGGCTTTGCCCAGATGATCGAGAGCGAGACGGTGGGGCCGGTGCCGGAACCCTATCGCAAGCGCGCGTCGGGGATCATCACCGAAGCCGAACAACTGATGGGGGCCATTGATTCGGTGCAGGACACCACCCGGCTCAAGCGCGGCAGCTACCAGTTGCTCGACGAGCTGTTCAATCCCGCCGAGCTGGTCCAGTCGCTGGTCGATGCCCACCAGGAGCAGGCCCACCGGCGCGGGGTCTATCTCGTCAGCCGCATCGGCGGCGCGGTGCCGCCGATGCGTGGCGATCCGCATTTCATCAAGCGCGCCCTGGGCCGGCTGCTGGTGCTGGCCGCTGCCGGCGCCCATCCGGGCGAGACAGTGGTGACAGGGCTGAAAGCCCTGCCCGGCGGTGATATTGCCTTCCAGGTCCAGCGACCCGACGCGGCACGGGCACCGATGCCGGATGCGATGCTGTCCACCCGCCTGATCGATCGTCTGGCGGCCGCCATGGGGGGGCGGCTTGAGGTTTCGGCGGGTGTGTTTCAGCTTGTGGTGCCACCCGCGCCCGACTCTGCGCGGCAACGATCACATCAGGTGTCGTAAATCGGGATCGGCGCACTTATATGCAGGGTCCGATTCCGGGCATGGCGCCCCCTGATGTTGAGACCCGCGATGTTAAGGACGATCTATCCATGAGCGAGACGATTTCCACCCGTGTGCTGATCCTCGGTTCCGGCCCGGCCGGTCTCACGGCCGCCATCTATGCCGCGCGCGCCGCCCTTGAGCCGCTGCTGGTGGCCGGCATCCAGCCTGGCGGCCAGCTGACCATCACGACCGAGGTCGAGAACTTTCCCGGTTTCGCCGAGCCGGTCCAGGGGCCGTGGCTGATGGAGCAGATGCAGGCCCAGGCGACTCATGTCGGCGCCAAGATCCTCAGCGAACACATCACCGGCGTCGACCTTTCCCGGCGGCCGTTCCGGGTGACCGGCGACTCCGGCACCACCTATCTGGCTGAAACGCTGATCATCTGCACCGGCGCCCAGGCCCGCTGGCTCGGCCTGCCGAGTGAACAGAAGTTCCAGGGTTTCGGCGTGTCCGCCTGCGCCACCTGCGACGGCTTCTTCTACCGCGGCAAGCAGGTGGTGGTGGTCGGCGGCGGCAACTCGGCCGTCGAGGAGGCGTTGTTCCTCACCAATTTCGCCACCAAGGTGACGCTGGTGCATCGCCGCGACACCCTGCGCGCCGACAAGACCAACCAGCAGCGCCTGTTCGCCCATCCCAAGGTCGAGGTCGTGTGGAACAGCGCGGTCGAGGAGGTGCTGGGCACCAGCGAGCCGCTGGGCGTTACCGGCGTTCGCTTGCGCGATCTGGTGACGGGCGAGATCAGCGAACTGGCGACCGATGGCCTGTTTGTCGCCATTGGTCACGATCCGGCCACCGGCCTGTTCAAGGGACAGCTGGCCATGGACGACGAGGGGTATCTGGTCACCAGGCCGGACTCGACCGAGACTTCGGTTCCCGGCGTGTTCGCCGCCGGGGACGTCAAGGACAAGGTCTATCGTCAGGCTGTCACGGCGGCCGGCATGGGCTGCATGGCGGCGCTGGAGGCGGAACGGTTCCTGGCGCACCACGCCGCCGTGCCGGCAGCAGAGTAGGCGCGCGCCGCCAATGGACTGGGAGAAGCTGCGACTGTTTCACGCGGTGGCCGAGGCGGGCAGCTTCACCGAGGCAGCCCGTCGGCTGCATCAGAGTCAGCCCGCGCTTTCCCGTCAGATCCAGGCGCTGGAGACGGATCTGGGCGCGGCGCTGTTCCATCGCCATGCCCGGGGTCTGGCCCTGACGCACGAGGGCGAGCAGCTGCTGGCGGCGGCCCGCAACGTCAGTGAACGCATCGACTCCGCCGAGCGTTCCATTCAGGCCACCCGCTCGAAGCCATCGGGGGAGTTGCGACTGACCACCACGGTCAGTTTCGGCTCCACCTGGCTCATTCACCATCTCAAGGATTTTCTTGAGCAGTATCCTGACATCAAGCTCAGCCTGTGGCTGTCGGACGATGATGTCGACCTGTCGACGCGGCAGGCGGACGTGGCGATCCGCTTTCATGAGCCCAAGCAGTCGGACCTGATCCAGAAGCATCTGGCGACGGTGCGCCATGTCATCTGTGCCGCGCCGAGCTATCTGGAGCGGTTCGGGCGGCCGCAGGCGGTGCAGGATCTCGATCAGCATCGTATCGTCGCCTACGGGCCGCACGCGCCCGACCCGCTGAAGGACGTCAACTGGATTCTAGATGCGGGCGCCAGCCATGGCCGGCGTGAGCCGGTGCTGGCGCTCAACAATATCTACGGCCTGCTGCAGGCGGTGGAGGCGGGGATCGGCATAGGTGCGCTGCCGAGCTATCTGTTCAAGCACTCCGGCAAGGTCATGCCGTTGCTGACCGACGCGGTGGGGCCGCGTTTTCCGATCTATTTCGTTTATCCCCGCGAGCTTAAGCGTTCGATCCGGGTTGTGGTGCTGCGCGACTTCCTTGCTGCCCGCATGACGCCTGAGCAGTTGGGCATGGCCTGATCCACTTTCTATGCATTATTTGCATATCTGCATTGCACAATACCCCTCTGGCAATCGTGCCTCGATGCGACCATATCACCCGTGTGCTGCATTGCAGCGTTGCTTGAGACCTCCTCTCCTCCCCCCGAGGTTTCAAGCCCGGTTCGATCGGTCCTCCCCCCGTATCGGACCCGTCTCATCCCCCCGATGAGACATCCCTATGCGAACTGGCCGGGCGGCAACGCCCGGCCATTTTTTTGTTTCAACATGAGGGCATAAAGGCGCGACATCCCGACGCAGGCAGCGGGCCGGAGGGGGGTGAGGCCTGAAAACGGCGGTTTTCCGCGGCGTCTGCGCAGGTATGCAAATTCTTTATGCCTGCTTTGCGCAAACGCCCACTGGCGCCGACGACTCTGGCAGCCCATATCCTCCGTGTGCTGCATTGCAGCGTTGCTTGAGGCCTCCTCTCCTCCCCCCGAGGCTTCAAGCCCGGTTCGATCGGTCCTCCCCCCGTATCGGACCCGTCTCATCCCCCCGATGAGACATCCCTATGCGAACTGGCCGGGCGGCAACGCCCGGCCATTTTTTTGTGCGCGCCCGTGTGGCGGCGGTCAGGCCGCCAGGATGCGGCGGTGGGCCTGCCAGTTGAGGATCAGGTGCCGGATGTCCTGGGCGGGCACCGGACGGCTGAACAGGTAGCCCTGGACTTCCACGCAGTCGAAGCCGCGCAGCGCATCGAGTTGCTCGCTGGTTTCGACCCCTTCGGCCGTGGTGACCATGCCCAGCGAGTTGGCGAGCCCGGTGACGGCACGGACAATGGCGGCGGAGTCGTTGCGGGTGGCGACATCGCGGATGAACGACTGGTCGATCTTGATCTTGGTGAAGGGGAAGCTGCGCAGGTAGCCCAGTGACGAGAAGCCGGTGCCGAAGTCGTCGAGCGAAATCCGTACCCCTTTCTCGCGCAGGGCGCTCAGCATGTGCAGCACTGCGTCGTTGTCCTCCAGCAGCAGCGATTCCGTGATCTCGATCTCCAGCCGTTCCGGTGGCAGGCCGCTGGTGGTGAGTGCCTGCTGAATGATGTCGACCAGCTGCCGATTGCGGAACTGCGAGGGTGAGAGGTTGACGGCGACCTTGAGCGGTGCGGGCCAACTGGCGGCCTCGCGACAGGCCTCATGAATCACCCATTCGCCAACCGCCTGGATGAGGCCGGTCTCTTCGGCGACGGGAATGAACTCGGCGGGGGAAATCATGCCGCGATCCGGGTGTCGCCAGCGCAGCAGCGCCTCGAACCCGCTGACCTGCCCGCTCTTGATGTTGACGATCGGCTGGAAGTGCAACGACAATTGCCGTTGCGCCAGGGCCTCGCGCAGGTCCAGCTCCAGGATGCGGCGGGCCTGGGCCTGGTGGTCCATCTCGGCGACGAAGAAACAGTAGGTGCCGCGGCCGTCGGATTTCGAGCGATAGAGGGCAAGGTCGGCATGACGCATCAGCTGGTCGGCGTCCGAGCCGTCGCGCGGGGCAAGTGCAATACCGATGCTGGCGCCGATGACCACCTGGGCGCCGTTGACCGTGTACGGTTCACTGATCGTGTCGACGATGCGTCGTGCCAGTGCGGCAACTTCACCTTCGCTGTGCGCCTCGCATTGCAGGATGGCGAATTCGTCACCACCGAGGCGGACAATGACGTCGGACTCGCGGGCGATGCCGCGCAGCCGCTGGGCAACTTCCTCCAGCACGGTGTCGCCGGCGGGGTGGCCCAGGGTGTCGTTGACCGCCTTGAAGCGGTCGAGGTCGACCAGCTGCACGGCGAAACTGCTCTTGTACCGGCGGCTGCGGTCCAGCGCCTGTTCCAGTGCTTCCCGGAAATAGGCCCGGTTGGGCAGGCCGGTCACCACGTCATGCATGGCCATGTGGGCGATCTTCAGTTCGGCTTGCTTGGCGGCGGTGACGTCGGCGCCGACGCCGCGGTAGCCGATGAACCTGCCGTCGGGGTTGAGGATCGGCTTGGCGGTCAGGCACCACCATCGGTAGTCGCCATCGGCCATCACCGAGATGAAGACATCGCCAAACGGTTGCCGGGTATTGAAAAGCGACTCCACGTCCGTCACCGGTCTGAAATCGCCATCGGGTGTGGATAGATAGACGGGCGTCGAGGGGCCGCCCAGAATGTGCAGAAAGCTGGTGCCGCGCAAGGCACGGGCCTCGCAGCCCACCAGTTCGGCGAACCGGCGGGAGACGTGAACAAGGACGCCCTTGCGGTCGGTCTCCCACAGCCAGTCGCTGGCCGATTCCTCGAAGTCGCGCAGCAACAGGCCGATGACGTGGCTCTGGCGTTCCAGTTCGGCCTGGTCGGCCAGCCGCAACACGAAAACACGGGCGTGGGCGCTCGCCGAGCTGAGGACGATGACGGCGTAGCTTGCCAGCAGAAACACCATCAGCTGCGTCATCGGAAAGCGCGCAAGTTCCAGCGCCAGGGCGCAGGTGGCGGTGAGGATGAGCACGTAACTGAAAGCGGCGGCCCGGACGGTCGCCATGGCGAAGGCGCCGCCGCCGATCATGCCGGCACTGAGTGATGCGATCAGGAGCTGTTGCTGGCTGTTGGCCTCGGGGAACAGAATCAGGGGCACCAGTGACCAGGTGACGGCCAGCAGGCAGGCGTACAGGATCACGCGGCTCAGGGCTTTTGCCGTCGCCGTCTGGCGGCGCGGATGGCGCTGGCTGTGCAGCCAGCCAGCGAATGACAGGGTGATCAGCACAGCCAGCAATGCCGTCCACCCGGCGAGGAACAGGTCGTACCCTTCACCCCACATGGCAAAGGCGACAATGCCGGCATTGACCGCATTGGCGAGCATCGTGACGGGGGTAAGACGGACGATGGCGGCGATCTGTTCGGCCCTGATATGGCTGGTGAGGGCCTCGTCCGGCTCGCGCTCCTTGAGCGGGTCGCCAAACAGCGCGCGCAGACCGGATAACCGGCCGCGCGGGAGGATCGAGGAGGGGCTGTTATTCATGACGCGACGCGCACCTTGTCCAGATGGACAATTCTCGCGCATTGGTCTTAAAGAAGTTCTAATTTCGGAAGTGGAATGATTAATGGCCGGTGGGAGCGGATGCCGTTGTGGTGGGGAGCGGCCCGGTCGAGCGGGGGATCAGCCGCAGGATCATCAGCAGCGCGAAAATGCCGGCATAGACCCAGGGTTCCAGCTGGTTGCCCTTCACCAGCAGCACGAAGTGGGCGCAGGCCAGCGCGCCGATGGCGTAGACCGCACGGTGCAGCCGCTGCCAGCGGCGGCCGCCCAGGCGGCGGATCGCACCGGCGCTGGAGGTGGCGGCCAGCGGGATCAGTAGCAGCAGCCCGCCCATGCCCAGCGTGATGTACCAGCGCTTCAGCACATCGGCGACCACGTCGGCCACGGACAGTTCCTTGTCGAACCCGAAGTAGAGGCAGAAGTGCAGGGCGGCATAGGTGAAGGTATAGAGGCCGAGCATGCGGCGGATGCTCATCACCGGGGTCCACCGGCTGAACCGGGCCAGCGGGCTCACCGCCAGCGTCAGCAGCAGGGCGCGCAGCGCCCATTCGCCCGTGAAGCGGATGCTCGCCTCGATCGGGTTGACGCCCAGCGCGCTGCCGCCGGTGGTCAGCAGGAAGCCCCACTGCAGCACCAGCCAGACCAGCGGCATCAGCAGCAGAATGAAGGTGCCGCGCTTCAGCAGGTCGCGCTGGCGGCGACGGTCGGCCAGTGGGCGCGGCGGCCGGGGCATGTGACGGATGTTGCTCATATGGTCAGTAATATCGCGCCAGGTTCATGCCCTTGTAGAGGCCTGCGACTTCAGCGGCATAGCCGTTGAACATCAAGGTGTCGCGACGGAAGAACTCGCCGATGCGCCGCTCCTTGGCCTGGCTCCAGCGCGGGTGGCTGACCTTCGGGTTGACGTTGGCATAGAAGCCGTACTCGCTGGGGGCCGAGCGGCTCCAGCTGGTGGGTGGCTGACGCTCGACCAGCTTCAGCGAGACGATCGACTTGATGCTCTTGAAGCCATATTTCCACGGCACCACCAGCCGGATCGGCGCCCCGTTCTGGTTGGGCAGCACACGGCCATAGAGCCCGACCACCAGCATGGTCAGCGGGTGCATGGCCTCATCGAGCCGCAACCCCTCGACATAGGGCCAGTCCAGCACGCGCGCGCGCAGACCGGGCATCTGGGTGCGATCATTCAATGTTGCAAAGGCGACATACTTGGCCTTCGATGTCGGCTCGACCTGCTTCAGCAGGCTGGCCAGCGGGAAACCGACCCAGGGAATCACCATCGACCAGCCCTCGACGCAGCGCAGCCGGTAGACGCGTTCCTCCAGCGGCATGGCCTTGAGCAGGGCGTCGATGTCGAAACGGGTCGGTTTGCTGACTTCGCCGTCCACCGCCAGCGTCCATGGGCGGGGCTTCAGCGTGCCGGCGTTGGCGGCGGGGTCGGTCTTGTCGGTGCCGAATTCGTAGAAGTTGTTGTAGCCGCTCACCGCCTCGTAGGGCGTCAGGGCATCATCGGTGGTGACCAGGCCCTTGGTGTGCCGCAGCGCCGGGAGGGCTGGAGCGGCGGCGTGGGCGGGCGTGGCTGTCAGGGCGCCGACCAGGCCGCCTCCCAGCAGGCCCGCCCCCAGCAGGCCGGAGCCAGTGAGCCATTGCCGGCGATTGAGGTAGAGGGATTCCGGTGTGGCCGCGCGCTCGGGCAGCCACCAGTCGGGTCGGGAACGGATGAGCATGAGCGGATCCTCCTGTTCCCCCTTATACGACGCCTGAGCGGACGGTGGATGCACCATTTGGCGCATCCACCGTCCGCCCGGCTCGACTGGTCGCGGATCAGCGCAGTTCGGCGCAGGCCCGCTGGATCGCCTCGCAGGCCCGCGTCAGCACATCCTCCGACGTGGCGTAGGAAATGCGGAAGTGCGGGGCCAGGCCGAAGGCCGAACCCTGCACCACCGCCACCCGGTGGTCCTGCAGCAGGTAGGTGACGAAGTCCTCGTCGGTGGCGATGACCTGGCCCTTGGGCGTGGTCTTGCCGATGACGCCGGCACAGCTGGGATAGACGTAGAAGGCGCCTTCCGGGGTCGGGCAGACCAGACCGGTGGCCTGGTTCAGCATCGACACCACCAGGTCGCGGCGCTTCTGGAAGGCGCGGGCGCGCTCCTTCAGAAAGTCCTGCGGCCCGGTCATCGCGGCGACGGCCGCCGCCTGGCTGATCGAGCAGGGGTTGGAGGTCGACTGCGACTGGATCGCGGCCATCGCCTTGATCAGCACCTTGGGGCCGCCGGCGAAGCCGATGCGCCAGCCGGTCATCGAATAGGCCTTGGAGGCGCCGTTGACGGTGAGCGTGCGGTCATAGAGGCCGGGCTCGACCTGGGCGATGGTGGCGAACTCGAAGTCATCGAACAGGATGTGCTCGTACATGTCGTCGGCCATGATCCACACATGCGGATGCCGCAGCAGCACGTCGGCCAGCGCCCGCAGCTGGTCGCGGGTGTAGGCCGCGCCGGTCGGGTTCGACGGCGAGTTCAGGATCAGCCACTTGGTCTTGGGGGTGATGGCGGCTTCCAGCGCGTCCGGCGTCATGCGGAAGCCGGTTTCCATGCCGGCGTTGACGATCACCGGCGTGCCGCCGGCGAGATAGACCATGTCCGGGTAGGACACCCAGTAAGGCGCGGGAATGATCACCTCGTCGCCGGGGTTCACCGTCGCCATCAGCGCGTTGAACAGGGTGTGCTTGCCGCCGGAGTTCACCGAGATCTGGTCCGGCGCATAATCCAGGCCGTTGTCGCGCTTGAACTTCAGCGCGACCGCCTTCTTCAGCGCCGGCGTGCCGTCGACCACCGTGTACTTGGTGTCGCCGTTGCGGATCGCCTGGATGGCGGCTTCCTTGATGTGCTCGGGCGTGTCGAAGTCGGGCTCACCCGCGCCCAGGCTGATGACGTCAATGCCCTGCGCTTTCAGCTCCGCCGTCTTGGCGGTGACTGCCAGGGTGGGGGAGGGCTTGATGCGGCCGAGCGCGTCGCTCAGGAAAGCCATGGTCGTTCCTTCGTGTCGGTTGGTCGATGGGGCGGTGGTCGGGTGCCCCTTTGAAAAAGGGCGGCGCACCCTACTGCGCTGCACAAGGCTGTTCAAGCGCTGGTTCGGCCTTGTGCGGGCCACTGTCTCAGGGGGCGGGGTTCCAGGCGGTGAACGCGCCGGTCCTGACCACTCTGGCGCACGGGCGACCGATTTGCTATCGCGCGGATATCCCTGATCCGGGGGCCTGTAGCTCAAGGGTAGAGCTGGCCGCTCATAACGGCTTGGTTGCGGGTTCGAATCCTGCCGGGCCCACCAGATTCTTCAAGGGGTTGCATGTGATTGCATCGGTTGAGACAGCGGTCCGGCCGCCGCGATGCCACCGAACTTCCGGCCGCCCGGCGCGGGGTTCGCGATCTGTTTCAGCCTGTCCCCGCCTGCATCCGGCGGTTGTCACCGGGCAGCGGGCAGTCATGGAGAGATTCCGTCAGATGGCGCACCAGAGTGGTTAGGGTCAGCGCGCCAGGTCCACGATCACTGTTAGCGTCCGCGCTCGTGGTGTAATTTCCGGTGTAGGCGATGGTGTATTCCGGGGTGGGGCATGCCCCACCCCGGAATGCGGCGTCGCTGGTGGCCACCGGGTTCATCGTTATGGTGGAGTTTGCA
>NZ_JBEUDS010000027.1:0-45886 GCF_041060555.1 Parapedomonas caeni
TGCAAACTCCACCATAACGATGAACCCGGTGGCCACCAGCGACGCCGCATTCCGGGGTGGGGCATGCCCCACCCCGGAATACACCATCGCCTACACCGGAAATTACACCACGAGCGCGGACGCTAACCAACCGCGGCGACCAACCGGCCTTCGTTGATCACCAGCAAGTCCCACTTCTTCGTAGGACGAAAATACCCCGGCAGCGTCACGACAGCACTGGTCTGGTGCAGTTCGGCATGGCCAAGGCCATTCTGCTCCACCAGATCGACGATGAGCGCAATGAACCCATCCATGTTCTTGCCAGCAGTGACCCCTGCCCGCTCGCCCTGGTCGATGTTGCCCGCTTCAATTTGCTTCTGCCGGGCTTTCTCGCGGTTCCCCCAGAAGGCCATCGTCGCCTCCTTCGCCTGCCGCTCATAATCTACCAGATTAAGACTCATGCCGTTGTCTCGTGCGTGAGTGCGTCGGCTTCCGCATCCGACAGTTGATACAATGCCACCATCGCCGTATCGCAGCGGGCGCGATCCCGGCTTATGCCCGCGGCGATCAGTTCCGCGCGGAGCTCGCCCGAAACATCTGCCCAGACGGGCACGCGGATGCGTCGAAGATACTGCGCCTGATAGCGCAGATACCCTCCGCGCATCTTGGTCGAATAGGTCGAAATGAACAGACGGGCGATGCTGGAGAGAAGCACCGCTTGCAGCGCCCGCAAATCCCACGTCTCCGACGTGACAAAATACAGGTTATGGTGGGGGTAGAACCGGCCCTCATCATAGACGATGTGCGCTTCCCCCTTGATGTCAGGAATCAGCAGCTTGGGCTTGGCCACCAAGGCGGGGTAGATGCGATCAATGGTGCGATACCAGCCAGCGGGAGACTTCTTCGCCACATGCCGCCCGGCAATCTCGTCCTTTCGCGCTTCCAGATAGCGTGCGAGGCGGGGATAGTCCGCCAGCGCCACGAGCCCGCCC
Source organism: Parapedomonas caeni (assembly GCF_041060555.1). NCBI lineage: Bacteria > Pseudomonadati > Pseudomonadota > Alphaproteobacteria > Sphingomonadales > Sphingosinicellaceae > Parapedomonas > Parapedomonas caeni. Next base: position 972 of record NZ_JBEUDS010000027.1, read on the forward strand.
TCATCGGCGAACGGGTTGACGACCCCATAGCCACGCCACGCGATCTCGCCGGAATGGATGTCACGGGTCATCACCAGCGGCAGCTTGCGGTCCTCTTCCACATCGAGGGTCTCATACGGGGCAATGAATGCCTGATCCGCACCCGTCGCAACGCCAATCCCAACCTTGCATCCGGCGTCCTCAAGCGTCGGAAAACGCGCTTCGAGGGCACGCACCAGATCAATGCCGGGGTTCGTATCCACGATCCACGGCGCGCCGCCATGCTGCACGATTTTCGATGCATGGACGTCACTGCCCCCCGTAACCTGCCCCGTCATTGCTCTTGCGAGGGAAGTGAGTGCCTGCGACGTGATTTCAGGGCGTTTTGCCACGGCGGTCGTGTTGCCGGGTTCATTGGCAATCACGAAGATGCCAGGATACGTGATGACGTCGGTGGTGAAGGCCGGTGTGTCCACCATGTCCACAAAGGCGCGCAGGTGATAGCCGCTCGCGACCAATTCCCGGAGCGGTCGTCCGTACCGGTTCTTCATCCATCGATCGGCGCAGATGAAGCCCAGGACGCCACCGGGATTCAATAGGTCGAGGGACCGTTCGATGAAGGGAATGTAGATGTCTGCTCGGTCATAAATCGTCCGGTAACGGCGGCGATACTCCGCCATCAGGGCGTCGGCGATCAGCTCCTGCCGCACATAGGGCGGGTTGCCGACCACAAAATCAAAGCGATCATCAAACTCTGTCAGCAGAAAATCGCCCTGGAAGAGCCAGGCCTTACGCAATGTTGCAGCAGCATGCGGCGTCAGACCATGTTCGATCAGCATCCGTTCGAGCGCCTGCCCGGTTTCGGTAACGCTGTGATGATGCAGCTCGACCGCTTGAATAGCCCCAATCAGGTCTACTTCCGCGTTCGACCCGCCATGCAGACGGTAGGATGTCAGCAGCCGTTCAATGGCGGGAAACAGAAAATCACCACCGCCGAAGGAGGGTTCCAGCAACCGCTTGGTATGGAGCGGCAACGCCGGATCATATCCCGCGAGGTCGAGAATGAACTCCACAACCTCCGTGCGCGTGAAGATCGCCCCGCGCTCCGCAATACCCGCATGCGCCATCGCGTGGACCGCCTGTTCAATCGGGCACTCCCCGAAGAGCGGCGGCTGATATTCGTAGGCGGTGGCTGCTTTCACGAAGACCTCGGCAGGAAACGGTCGACCCTTGCCGAATTAGAACATAAAAAGAACATCAGCAAGGGGCGCCGGTGCCTCCTTAGCATTGCAGGCCACTAAAGTAGAACAGGCATGCTATCTTTCGCACAAGGAAAACGGTGCGGAGAGAGTGCGAAGGGGCGCGAGATCAAAGCAGCTGGCGTAGAACCATTCCGCAAATTTTTTGCACAGTTCCTGCGCAGGCAAAAACATGGGAAAATTTCCCATGTTTTTCAACATCTTATTGGGATCTTAAGAAACTGGAGCGGGCGAAGGGATTCGAACCCTCGACCCCAACCTTGGCAAGGTTGTGCTCTACCCCTGAGCTACGCCCGCTCTGGCGTCGTCGTTGCGAGGCGGGTTGCTATCATTGTGTTTTGCGAAGCACAAGGAGAAATATGCAGCCCATGACGATTCCTCCCGCCACACCCGACGCGCGCCCCGATCAGGCGCCCGACGCCGTACCCGGCACCGCCCCTCTCCGCACCGTCCCTGCCAACCCCGATCAGGCGCCCGATACCCAGGCGCCCGACGCCCTGCTCCCCATCGGCCACGGGCCCAGCCCGTCCCCCGCCGACCCCGGGCCCGGCCCGCATGACCTCAACCCCGGGCCCGGCCCGCAGGGCATCGACCAGGCGGCCGAGGCGCGGCTGTTCGCCCGGCTGGACGCGCTGGACATCGCCCACGCCACGGTGCGCCATCCGCCCGCCCACAGCGTCGCCGACGCCAAGCGGCTGCGCGGCGCACTGGCCGGCGGCCACGCCAAGAACCTGTTCCTCAAGTCCAAGAAGGACGAATACGCGCTGGTGGTGATGGGCGAGGACGACCCGGTCGACGTCCAGGCGCTGGCGCGCGGGCTGGGGCTGGCGCGGCTGAGCTTCGCCAGCCCGGCGCGGCTGTGGGACTGGCTGGGCGTGCGGCCGGGTTCGGTGACGCCGTTCGCGCTGCTCAACGCCGCCGGCCACCCGGAGCGGGCGCGGCTGCGGGTGGTGTTCGACGCCGACCTGCTGGCCCACGACCCGCTGTGGTTCCACCCGCTGCACAACGCCGCCACCACCGCCATCGCCGGCGCCGACCTGATCCGCTTCGCCCGCGACTGCGGCCTCGACCCCCTGGTGCGGCGAATCGCCGATTTCACCACCGGCTGACACGCGGGCGCTTGGTTTTTCGGACAATCGTTGCCAGATAGAGCGTGAATGCCCGCCCCTCCCTGGCGGCGGGCCCGCCAACCTGCTGGAGACCCAACCGATGGCGCTGGACCCCGCTGCCACCCCGACCGCCGGGCTTGTTGCCTCGGCAACCGCCGAGACCTTCCGTGAACTGGTGATCGACGCCTCGCAGCAGGCCCTGGTGCTGGTGGACTTCTGGGCCGAGTGGTGCGGCCCGTGCAAGCAGCTCACCCCGCTGCTGGAGAAGGTGGTCGCCGACTATGCCGGCAAGGTCCGGCTGGTGAAGATCAACGTCGACCAGAACCAGATGCTGGCAGGCCAGTTCCGCGTCCAGTCCATTCCCACCGTCTATGCCTTCCTGGGCGGCCGACCGCTCGACGGCTTCATGGGCGGACTGCCGGAAAGCCAGCTGCGCGCCTTCATCGACCGGCTGCTGGCCGCCGCCGGACCGCTGCCCGACGACGGCGCGCCGGACGTCACGGCCCTGCTGGAGGCCGCCGCCGCCGCGCTGGAGGCCGGCGACATCCATTCCGCCCAGGCGCTCTATGCCGACGTGCTGGAACTCGACCCCGCCAATGCGGCCGCCGCCGCCGGCATGGCCCGGCTGCTGGTCGACGCCGGCGAGCTCGACGAGGCCGAGGCGCTGCTGGCGACGCTGCCCGAGGCCGCCGTCGGCGACACGGCGGTGTCGGCGGTGCGCGCGGCGATCGCGCTGGCCCGCGAGGCCGCCCCGGTCGATGATCTGGCGGCGCTGAAGGCCGAGGTGGAGGCCAACCCGGCCGACCACGCCAGGCGCTTCGAGCTGGCCGGCGGGCTGATGGCCGCCGGCGACCGCGAGGGCGCGGTGGACCATCTGCTGGAGATCATCCGGCGGGACCGCAACTGGAACGAGGGCGCGGCGCGCACCCGCCTGCTGCAGCTGTTCGAGGCGGTGGGCCTGGAAGACCCGTTCACGATGGCCGCCCGCCGGCGGCTGTCGGCGGTGCTGTTCGCCTGAGCGCCATGGCCGGCAGCAGCGACCTTGGCGATCTGCCCCGGGTGATCCCGGTGTTCCCGCTGACGGGCGTGCTGCTGCTGCCGCGCGGCCATCTGCCGCTCAACATCTTCGAGCCGCGCTACCTCGACATGGTGCGCGACGCCATGGCCAGCGAGCGCATCATCGGCATGATCCAGCCGCGCGGCTCGCTGCGCGGCAAGCGCCCGGCGCTGTATGATGTCGGCTGCGCCGGCCGCATCAGCGCCTTCGAGGAAACCGAGGACGGCCGCTATCTCATCACGCTGACCGGCGTCAGCCGCTTCCGCATCCTCAGCGAGCTGACCACCGTCACCGCCTACCGCCAGGTGGAGGTCGACTATGCGCCGTTCAGCCAGGACCGCACGGACAGCGCCACCCTGGCCGAGCCGTTGCGCGCCGAGCTGCTGGCGCGGCTGGAGGTCTATCTCGACGACCACGGCCTGCGCGCCGACTGGAACGCCGTGCGCAACGCCGTCGACGAGATGCTGGTCAACGCCATCGCCATGCTCTGCCCGTTCGACGCGGTGGAGAAGCAGGCGCTGCTGGAGGCACCGACGATCGCCGAACGGGCCCAGGCGCTGATCACCCTGATGCGCTTCGAGGACCATGGCGACCCCGACACCACGATGAGGCACTGATGTCGCAGCCGCCCGAACCCGCCGCGCCCCGACCGCCTGAGCCCCGCGCGTCCGACCCTCGCCCCCTCGATCCGCGGCTGCTGGAGATCCTCGTCTGCCCGCTGAGCAAGGGGCCGCTGGAGTACGACGCCGCCGCGCAGGAGCTGATCAGCCGCCAGGCGGGGCTGGCCTACCCGATCCGCGACGGCGTGCCGATCATGCTGCCCGACGAGGCCCGGGTGCTGGAGGATCAGCCGTGACCGCATCCCCCGGGCCGGGAGCCCCCAGCCAGCAAGCGCCCGGCCAGCCAGCGCCCTGGCCGGAAGCGCTGGACTATGACCGCGCCCACCGCCTGCTGCGCATCCGCTTCGACACCGGCGAGGCGTTCGAGCTGCCGGCGGAGCTGCTGCGGGTGGAAAGCCCGTCGGCGGAAGTGCAGGGCCATGGCGCCGGCGCCAAGCAGATCGTGCCCGGCAAGGCGCTGGTCGACATCGTGCGCATGGAGCCGGTCGGCCGCTACGCGGTGCGGCTGGTGTTCGACGACGGCCATGACAGCGGGCTCTATAGCTGGACCTATCTGCACCAGCTCGGCCGGACCCGCGAGACGGTGTGGCAGAGCTACCTGCTGGCGCTGGCCGAACGCGGCCTCAGTCGCGCCTGAGGGTCGGGCCGGCCACAGAACTTCAGGCCAGAGAAGCTTCAGGCCAGCTCGCCGCGCAGCAGCGCCGGCAGCTTGCCGGTGGCGCCCATCGCCTCGCGCATGAAGAACGTCTTGAGCGGCTTGATACGGTTGACCGCCGCCAGCCCCAGCCGGCGCGCGGCGGTGACCGTCCTGAGGTCGTTGGAGAACAGGTGGGTCAGCCCGTCCATGATGATGGCGGTCGCCGTGTTGTCCGGCCGCCGCCAGCGCTGGTAGCGGTTCAGCACCTCCAGCGAGCCGAGGTCGAGCCCGAGGCGGGCCGCCTCCACCAGCACCTCGGTCAGCGCCGCGACGTCGCGGACGCCCAGATTGAAGCCCTGGCCGGCGATCGGATGGTTGCCGTGGGCGGCGTCGCCGATCAGCGCGAAGCGCCGCTCGACATAGTGGTCGGCGTGATTGAAGTTCAGCGGGTAGGACCAGCGCGGCGCCACCAGCTCCAGCTTGCCGAGGAAGTCGCCGAAGCGCTTCCCGATCTCGGCCATGAAGGCGGCGTCCGACAGCCCCATGATCGCCGGCCCCTGGCTTGCCTTGACCGTCCAGACGATGGCCGAGCGCTGGCCGGGCATCGGCAGGATGGCGAACGGCCCGTCGGGCAGGAAGCGCTCGTAGGCGATGTCGCCGTGCGGCTTCTCGTGCGCGACCATGGTGACAATGCCGTGCTGGCGGTAGGACCAGCGGGCGCTGCGGATGCCCATCTGCTCGCGCAGCGGCGAGCCGCGCCCCTCGGCGGCGACGATCAGCGGCGCGACCAGGCGTTGCCCGCCGGCCAGCACGGCCTCCACCTTGCCGGGGCCGCGCGTCCAGTCCACCAGCCGGTCGGGCGCGAAGAGATGCAGGCCGTCGGTCGCAGCCGCCGTTTTCATCAGCGCCGCCCGCAGCATGCGGTTCTCGAACATGTAGCCCAGCGGCTCGCCACCCACCGCCTGACCATCGAAGTGCAGGAACAGCGGCGAGGCGCCATCGGTGACCCGGATATCGCGGATCGGCTGGGCGACCTCGGCGAGCTGATCCCACACGCCGATGGCCTGGAACAGCTTGGCCGCCGCGGCGGCGATGGCCGAGCAGCGACCGTCGAAGGCGGGCGCCAGCGTCGTCGACAGGTCGGCGGTGTCGACCACCGCCGTCTCCAGCCCGTGCACGCACAGGGCGCGCGCCAGCGTCATGCCGACCAGCCCGCCGCCGACGATGATGACATCCACCCGCCGCTGATTGTCCGTCATGGGCCTAGTCCTCGCTCCCGCGGGCGCCTGCCGTCAGCCGCCCCTGCCACTGGCGGCGACCTTAAAGCCATCGGCGCGGCAGGCCAACGGGACAATCTGTCATCCGGGAGCCTCGCCGCCCCCCTGTCGCTGTCGTATGGTGCACATATTTTCACCATTGGGCAATCGAAGATGAAAAAATAGGCATATTCACCTTGTCGCGATCCGGAAACCCGGCCGTTTCCGCCCCTCGCGGCTTGGCCCGCTTCTTGCGAATACGTCAGCACCGATGCCGTGATCGGCATCGCCGTGCTCTCTCGGGACCAACCGGTCCTTCATGACTGTGGCCGGGTTCTCGCGAACCCGGCCATTTTTTGTGGCCCCATCCCCACAATCGCCGGGCGGAATCGCCTTTTGTTCCGGCGTACCCTTGACGGACGCGGCGCTTCGCCCGAGTCTTGCCCCTTCAGTCAGTCGTGAGCATGAAGGAGGCGCCGGTGGCGCAGGCGCAGAGTCTCAAGCCCCTGGAGGGCCTGCAGGAGCGTGGACGGGCGGTCGCCCGGCACACCACGCGCTGGGCACTGGGCGGCCTGCTGATACTGCTGGGTCTGTGCCTGCTGGCAAGCCTTGCCAGTTACAACCCCGCCGATCCATCGTTCAACCACGCCACCGGGGCCAACCCCGCCAACTGGCTGGGGGGCTTTGGCGCAGCGCTCGCCGATCTGGGCTATCAGGGCCTGGGTCTGGGCGCATGGCTGCCGCCACTGGTGCTGCTGGCATGGGGCGTCCGTACCGCGCGCGGGCTGGCGGGCGGGCGCTGGCGCTGGGCGATGGCGGGGGGGCTGCTGGCGGGGCTGCTGCTGTCGCTGGCCGGCGGCTGGATGGTGCCATGGCAGGGCTGGCCGGTGACCGCGGGTCTGGGCGGCGTCATCGGCCTGATAGGCGCCGAGACGGTCCGGGCGGTGGCGACATCGTGGAACCTGGTACCCTTGGGCTGGGCGTTCGCGCTGGCGCTGGCGCTGGCCAGTGTGGGTGTGTTGCTGGCAAGCCTTGGGCTGGACCGCGAGATCTGGTCGGGGTGGCGGCTTCGCCGCGCCACCGCGCATGGGGTGGCGGATGCCGAGGACGACATCGTGGCGCCCCGCCCGCGCGCCAGCAAGCGCGAGACGCGCCGGGAACCCGCGGTGGTCGATGATCATGATGGCAACGCCGACGCCCCGGAGCCCGCGCCGCGACCGCGCACCCTGATCAAGGCCGAACCAGAGAGGCGCGCCCGCAAGGCGGTCAAACCCGAGGCGGGACGCCAGGGCGCGCTGGCGCTGGGCGACACCTACGCCCTGCCCTCGCTTGACCTGCTTGCAAAGCCGGTCAAGCAGGAGGGTCGCGCGCTTGACCGGGCGGCGCTGGAGCAGAACGCCCGCCTGCTGGAATCGGTGCTCGACGACTATGGCGTCAAGGGCGAGATCATTCAGGTCCGCCCCGGCCCGGTGGTCACCATGTACGAGCTGGAACCGGCGCCGGGCATCAAGTCCTCGCGCGTCATCGGGCTGACCGACGACATTGCCCGCTCGATGAGCGCTATTTCCGCCCGTGTCGCCGTGGTGCCGGGGCGCAACGTCATCGGCATCGAGCTGCCCAATGCACGCCGCGAGACCGTCTACCTGCGCGAACTGCTGAATTCGGACGAGTTCGAGAACGAGAAGTGGACGCTGCCGCTGGTGCTGGGCAAGAACATCGCCGGCGACCCCTCGATCGCCGACCTCGCGCCGATGCCGCACCTGCTGATCGCCGGCACCACCGGCTCGGGCAAGTCGGTGGGCCTCAACGCGATGATCCTGTCGCTGCTCTACCGCCTGAGCCCGGACCGGCTGCGCTTCATCATGATCGACCCCAAGATGCTGGAACTGTCGGTCTATGACGGCATCCCGCATCTGCTGGCGCCGGTGGTCACCGAACCGAAGAAAGCGATCGCGGCGCTCAAATGGGCGGTGCGCGAGATGGACGACCGCTACCGCCGCATGGCCAGCGTCAACGCCCGCTCACTGGCCGGTTTCAACGAGAAGGTGACCGAGGCCAAGTCGCGCGGCCAGTCGCTGGTGCGCAAGGTTCACACCGGCTACGACCGCGAAAGCGGCCAGCCAATCTACGAGGAACAGAGCTTCGACTTCGAGCCGATGCCGCTGATCGTCGTCGTCATCGATGAGCTGGCCGACCTGATGATGGTCGCCGGCAAGGAAGTGGAAGTGCTGGTGCAGCGGCTGGCGCAGAAGGCACGCGCCGCCGGCATCCACCTCATCATGGCGACCCAGCGGCCGTCGGTGGACGTCATCACCGGCGTCATCAAGGCCAACCTGCCGACCCGCATCTCCTTCCAGGTGACGTCCAAGATCGACAGCCGCACCATCCTGGGCGAGCAGGGCGCCGAGCAGCTGCTGGGCAAGGGCGACATGCTGTGGATGGCCGGTGGCAAGCAGATCATCCGCGTCCATGGCCCCTTCGTCACCGAGGAGGAGGTGGAACGCGTCGCCGACCACTGGCGCGGCCAGGGCATGCCGGACTATGTCGAGGCGGTGACCGAGGAACCGGACGAGGAAGGCGACGGCCTGAGCCTGACGGGTGGCGAAGACGGCGGCGAGGGCGACATCTACCGCCGCGCGGTGCAGATCGTCGCCGAATCCCAGAAGGCGTCCACCAGCTATCTGCAACGCCAGCTGCGTGTCGGCTACAACAGCGCCGCCCGCCTGATCGAACGGATGGAAAAGGAAGGCCTGGTCGGCCAGCCCGACCATGTCGGCCGCCGCGAGGTCTTCCTCGACCGCGACGGCTCGCGCCTGTAAGCCTTGTCATGCGGCACCGATCCGCCACGGTTCAGTCGCGGTTCAGCCCGGCCATGTTAGAAAAGCGCCATGACCCACTGGAACTCCCTGCGTCGTCTCATCGTCGGCTCCCTCGCCCTGCTGCTGGCCACCGCCGGCACGCCAGCCCAGGCCGCCCCGCCTCTGGAACAGGTCGCCGCCCACCTGAAGGCGCTTGACAGCCTGACCGCTGATTTCACCCAGATCGCCGACACCGGCGCCGTCGCCAAGGGTCGCATGACCCTGGCACGGCCCGGCAAGATCCGCTTCGACTATGAGCCCAAGAGCCCGCTGCTGGTGGTCTCGGACGGCCGTACCCTGTCGATGGTCGACTACGACGTCGCCCAGGTGTCGCGCTGGCCGGTGAAGGAAACCCCGCTGGCGCTGCTGCTCGACCCCGACAGCACGCTCAAGACCCGTGCCCGGCTGACGCCGGCGGACCAGACGCCGCGTGGCTATGTGGCGGTGGTGGGCCAGGACCCCAAGCGGCCGGAATACGGCGCCATCACCCTTTACTTCGCCCAGTCGGCACAAGGACCGGCCGGGCTGCTGCTGTCGGGCTGGCGGGTGCTGGACGGTCAGGGGCGGACCACCACCGTGCAACTGACCAACGTCACGATCAACCCCCCGGTGAGCAAGACCGCGTTCACCTTCCGCGACCCGCGCGGCGCCCCCACCGCCCGGCCGGGCAAGCTGCGCTGAGCCGCGCGACCGGCGCGGCGTTCACACCGTCGGTTTCTGGACGAAGCCGGTGGCGGTAATGCCGATGGCCGGCTCCAGCTGGATGACTGTCACCTCGGCGCGCTCGGGCCCCGACCAGCACTGGCCGACCATCACGTCAACGACATCGGCCGGGCCGACGAACAGCGCCTCGACCGTGTTGTCGAGACGGTTGCGCACCCAGCCATCAAGGCCGAGCCGCGACGCCGTCTCGACTGTCCACGCGCGATACCATACGCCCTGCACGCGGCCATGAATGCGGGCACGCACGGCCTTGTGGCCGTCAGGCAGCTGCGACTCGTCGTTCATGCGCGTATCATGGCGAGCGCCGGCGACGCCGCCAACACCGGCCTCACTCGAATTCGAGAATGACGGCGTCGACGGCCAGACTGTCGCCCTTCTTGGCGCGCACGGCCTTCACCGTGGCCGTCTTCTCGGCGCGCAGGATGTTCTCCATCTTCATCGCCTCGACGACCGCCAGAATCTGGCCGGCTTCGACCTGCTGACCCTCGACCACCTCGACCGACACCACCAGGCCCGGCATCGGGCACAGCAGATACTTCGACAGATCGGGCGGCACCTTCTCGATCATGTGCGCGGCCAGCTCGGCGCCGCGCGGGCTATAGACCACCACCTTGTGCGCCGAGCCCATGTGGCCCAGCCGCCAGCCCAGCGACAGCCGGTCGATCTCGATCGACACCGCGGCGCCATCAACGGTGCCATGGAACACCCGGTCCGCCGGCGTCCAGTCGCTGGTCACCGCCAGTTCACGGCCCTCCAGGCGCACGATGAGGCCCTCGCCGTCATCAACGACGCTGACCGGAACCTTGGCACCATCGACGCACACCACCCAGTCGGAACCGTAGCGCGCGCCGTGGCCGTTGAGCTGGCCGTCGATCAGGCTCTCCCGCCCGGCTTCCACCACCTTGAGCACCGTCGCGGCGGCGATCAGCCGGTCGCGCTTGGCCGGCGTCAGCTCGGCGCCCTGGAAGCCCTCGGGATATTCCTCGGCGATGAAGCCGGTCGTCAGATTGCCGGCGCGGAAGCGCGGATGCTGCATCACCGACGACAGGAAGTGGATGTTGTGACCGATACCCCGGATGTAGTAATCGTCCAGCGCCTGCACCTGCAGATCGGCCGCCTCGTCACGGGTGGCGCCATAGGTGATCAGCTTGGCGATCATCGGATCGTAGAACATCGAGATTTCCGAGCCCTCGACCACGCCGGTGTCGACGCGCACGCCCGGCCGCTCCTCCGGCTGCCGGTAGCGCGCCAGCCGGCCGATCGACGGCAGGAAGTTGCGGTAGGGGTCTTCCGCATAGACGCGGGTCTCGATCGCCCAGCCGTTCAGCTTCACGTCATCCTGGGTGAACGGCAGCTTCTCGCCGGCGGCGACGCGGATCATCTGCTCGACCAGATCGAGCCCGGTGATGCATTCGGTGACCGGGTGTTCCACCTGCAGGCGGGTGTTCATCTCCAGGAAGTAGAAGCTGCGGTCCTTGCCGGCGATGAACTCGACGGTACCGGCGGAGAAATAGCCGACCGCCTTGGCCAGCTGCACCGCCTGCTCGCCCATCGCCTTGCGCATTTCCGGCGTGACGAACGGCGACGGCGCTTCCTCCACCACCTTCTGGTGACGACGCTGGATCGAGCACTCGCGCTCGCCCAGGTACATCACGTTGCCGTGCTGATCACCCAGCACCTGGATTTCGATGTGGCGCGGCTCCTCGACGAACTTCTCGATGAACACGCGGTCGTCGCCGAAGCTGTTCTTGGCCTCGTTGCGGACGTTCTGGAAGGTCTCGCGGACGTCCTTCTCGGACCAGGCGAGCCGCATGCCCTTGCCACCACCGCCGGCGGATGCCTTCATCATCACCGGATACCCGATGTCGTTGGCGATCTTCACCGCATGATCGGTGTCCTCGATCTCGCCGACATAGCCGGGCACCACCGAAACATTGGCCGCCTTCGCCAGCTTCTTCGATTCGATCTTGTCGCCCATGGCGGCGATCGCCTGGGGGGGCGGGCCGATGAAGGCGATGCCCTTGGCCGCCAGTTCCCTGGCGAACCACTCGCGCTCCGACAGGAAGCCGTAGCCGGGGTGGACGGCCTCGGCACCGGTGGCAAGACACGCCTCGATGATCTTCTCGCCCAGCAGGTAGGACTGGGCAGCCGGCGGCGGGCCGAGATGAACGGCCTCGTCGGCCATTTCCACATGCAGCGCGCCGGCATCGGCATCGGAATAGACCGCGACGGTCTTGATGCCCATGCGGCGGGCGGTCTTGATCACGCGGCAGGCGATTTCACCACGATTGGCGATCAGGATTTTCTTGAACATGGGCATCCCTTAGCTAGCAGCCATGCGGCGTGACAGGACTGGCGGTTGCAGCGACGGCCGACGCGCCGACTGGACGTGGCAGTTTCCCCGGATTACGCTTGGATCACGCATGAGGAGAATATGATGAAGAAATATCTGAGCCTGGTGCTTGCCGCCGCGCTGACCGCACCCGGCGTGATGCCCGCGTTCGCCGGCGAAACCCCGGCGCCTGCGGCTGAAGCAGCCGCGCCAGCGACCGACACCCCGGCGGACGACAAGAAGATCTGCAAGACCTTCGACACGCTGGGCACGCGCCTTGGCAAGAAGCGGGTCTGCCTGACCGCCCGGGAGTGGGCCGACCAGGAAGGTCAGGCGCGGCGCGAGATCGAGCGCAAGCAGGTGTTCATCGACAATCGCGGCGGCTGACGCCGCGGCGCACGCCCACCGGCGACGGCGGCCCGATCCGTGATCGGCCGCGCGTCGCATGGCAGGTTTCCCGCCCTGATGCCTGATGCGCTCCACGTCCTGCCTCACAGCGGGATGTTGTCGTGCTTCTTCCACGGGTTTTCGAGCTGCTTGTTGCGCAGCTTGCGCAGGCCGATAGCGATGCGCCGGCGCGTCGAATGCGGCATGATGACTTCGTCGATGAAGCCCTTTGACGCCGCCACGAACGGGTTGGCGAAGCGGGCCTCATATTCCTTGGTGCGTTCGGCGATCTTCTCGGCGTCACCGATGTCCTTGCGGAAGATGATCTCCACCGCGCCCTTGGCGCCCATCACCGCGATCTCGGCGGTCGGCCAGGCGTAGTTCAGATCGCCGCGCAGATGCTTCGAGGCCATCACGTCGTAGGCGCCGCCATAGGCCTTGCGGGTGATGACGGTGATCTTCGGCACGGTGGCCTCGGCATAGGCGAACAGCAGCTTGGCGCCGTGCTTGATGATGCCGTTGTGTTCCTGGGCGACGCCCGGCAGGAAGCCCGGCACATCAACGAAGGTGACGATCGGAATGTTGAAGCAGTCGCAGAAGCGCACGAAACGCGCCGCCTTCTTCGACGAATTGATGTCGAGGCAGCCGGCCAGCACCATCGGCTGGTTGGCGACGAAGCCCACCGTGTGGCCGTCGATGCGGCCGAAGCCGACCACGATATTGCCGGCGTGTCCGGGCTGGATTTCGAAGAAATCGCCCTCGTCGCAGACCTTCTCGATCAGTTCCTTGATGTCGTAGGGCTTGTTCGGGTTGGGCGGCACCAGCGTGTCGAGGCTCATCTCGATGCGCTCGGGGTCGTCGCTGGAGGGGCGGAACGGCACCGGCTCGCGGTTGGACAGCGGCAGGAAGTCGAAGAAGCGGCGGGTCTGCAGCAGCGCCTCGACGTCGTTCTCCAGCGCCAGATCGGCGACGCCCGACTTGGTGGTGTGGGTGACGGCGCCACCCAGTTCCTCCTGGGTGACGACCTCGGCGGTAACGGTCTTCACCACGTCGGGGCCGGTGACGAACATGTAGCTCGAATCCTTCACCATGAAGATGAAGTCGGTCATCGACGGCGAATAGACCGCGCCACCGGCGCACGGGCCCATGATGACGGAAATCTGCGGTACCACGCCGGAGGCCAGCACATTGCGCTGGAACACTTCGGCATAGCCGGCCAGCGAGGCAACGCCTTCCTGGATGCGGGCGCCGCCGGAGTCGTTCAGGCCGATCACCGGCGCACCCACCTTCATGGCCATGTCCATGACCTTGCAGATCTTCTGGGCATGGCGCTCGGACAGCGAACCGCCGAACACGGTGAAGTCCTGGCTGAACACGAACACCAGACGACCATTGATGGTGCCGGAGCCAGTGACCACGCCGTCGCCGGGCACCACCTGCTCGGCCATGCCGAAGTCAATGCAGTTGTGCTCGACATACATGTCGACTTCCTCGAACGAACCGGGGTCGAGCAGCAAATCCACCCGCTCGCGGGCGGTCAGTCGGCCCTTCTTGTGCTGGGCGTCGATGCGCGCCTGCCCACCGCCCATGCGGGCGGCCTCTCGCTTCTGTTCCAACTGTTCGAGAATCTTCAGCATCGACCGGTCTTCCTGTCTGACGGCATGAGCGGAAGACCGTCGCCGGACCATGGCCCGGCGTCACGCGCCTCCCCGTATCAGCCGCCATTGCAAATTTTGTTACAGATTTGAAGGGGGGATGTGCAAAATAGAGCGGCGGACGATGGCGAATATTGCCAACTTTGTGAAAGATTCCAGCAGGGCAGCTCATGGAAAAAAAGATCTACGCCGGCGAACGGCTGCGCCGTCTGCGCGAGGGGCAGGGGATGAGCCAGGTGGCACTCGCCCGACTGCTTGGCCTGTCACCGAGCTACGTCAACCAGATGGAAAGCAACCAGCGGCCGATGACCGCCGCTGTGCTCACCGCCGCCGCCCAGCACTTCGACGTGCCGCCAACCTATTTCGCCGACGCCGAGGATCTGCGGGCCATCGCCGACATCCGCGAGATGCTGACCGATCCGTTGTTCCAATCCGGCGATATCGGCACGGCGGAAATGCGCGCGATGGTTCGCGCGGCGCCCAAGCTGTCCAGCCAGTTCCTCACCCTCTACCGCGCCTACCGGACGCTGGCCGACGAGCTGACCGCGCTGCGTGAGACGGTCGCCCATGGCGACCATGCCTCGCCTGTCGCACCCTTCCCCTATGACGAGGTGCGCGACTACATCCAGTCGAAGCAGAACTATATCGACGTGCTGGACCGGGCGGCGGAAACGCTCGCCGAGACGTGGGGGTTCCGGCAGGAAACCCTGGCCAGCGACCTGACCCACTATCTCCACAGCCGCCACGGCGTCGACGTCCGTCTCGACGACAGCCTGGCCCATGCCGACGCGCTCTGGCATTTCGACGCCACCGCCCGCCAACTCACCATCGCCGAGACCACCCGGCCATCGAGCCGCGGCTTCTATCTGGCCTACGCCATCGCCCTGCTCGAACAGGCCGGCGTCATCGAGCATCTGGTGACCGAGGCGCGCTTTTCCAGCGACGCCGCCCGCTCGATAGCCCGGGTCGGGCTGGCCAACTATTTCGCCGGCGCCCTGTGCCTGCCCTATGGCGCCTTCCTCGGCGAGGCCTGTCGGGTCGGCTACGACATCGAGCAGCTGCAGTCACGCTTCGCCGCCAGCTTCGAGCAGGTCTGTCACCGGCTGAGCACCATGCAGCGGCCCGACGCGCCGGGCGTGCCCTTCTATTTCGTCAAGGTCGACCTCGCCGGCAACGTCACCAAGCGCTCCAGCGCCACCCGCTTCCAGTTCGCCCGTTTTGGCGGCGCCTGTCCGCTGTGGTCGGTGCATCAGGCCTTCGCCCAGCCCAACCGCATCCTGGTGCAGATGGTGGAAACGCCGGACGGCCAGCGTTACCTGTCGATCGCCCGCACCGTCCGCTCCGGCGGCGGCGCCTTCAACCGGCGGCCGCGCGAGTTCGCGGTCGAGCTGGGCTGCGACGTTGCCCACGCCCACCAGCTGGTCTATGCCGCCGGCCTCGATCTCAGCAACCCGGCGGCGGCGGTGCCGGTGGGCTCCAGCTGCCGCATCTGCGAGCGGCTGGACTGCCACCAGCGGGCGGTGCCGCCAGCCGGCATGGAGCTGGCCGTCCACCCCGACCTGCGCCGCACCCTGCCCTACTCGGTAGCGCGCCGGGCGCCGGGCCAGAAATAACACCGATCTGGCGTAAATACTCTACCCCGTATCGCCGTATCGGCGATACGGCTGGCTCAGTCGGCCAGCAGGGCCAGGAAGCGCACCGCCGCGTCGAACTCGGTCCGGCGATGATCGCGCGCCTTGGTGGCCAGCGCGTCCTCGCCCCAGTGCTCGACCTGATAGAGCTCATCCAGCTGGCTGGCCGCCCACGCCCCATCCGCCTCGACCGCGCCGTCGACCAGCGCCAGACCAATGACCAGCGAGCCGGACAGGGTGGTCAGCGTGTGCAGGGCCGCCAGCCGCCAGTCATCGAGCGCCGCCACCGCCTGGGTCAGCCGGGCCAGCGTCTCGGCCGGCTGGGCGACATGGACGATGCCGCTGGTCACCGCCAGCGTCAGGTCGTAGCGCGCCTGCGCCCAGGCGATCAGCGGATCCCAGGCACTGGCCTGACGGGCCACCAGCTCGGCCGGCCAGTCGGCCCGGTAACACAACAGGTCGCTCTCGCCGTAGCGGGCGATCTCGGCCACCACCACGTCGCGCTGCGGCGCCACCCGGTCGAGCGCGGTGTTGGCGTGGCGGGTCAGCGGCATCGCCGCCGGCACGATGTCGGTGGCCTGCGCCTGCCATTCGTCGGCAAGTGCCGCGGCCAGCGCCGGCGTCGGCAGGACCAGCAGAGCCTTGGCCGGCGTGCGCACCGGCCGGCCATCCAGCAGCACATGATGACCGCCCTCGGCCGGCGCGGTGGTGACGCTCTGGTAGAAACGCTTCATGGACGGACCGGACTCACGGTTGCGGCGGGCGTGGCTTCTTCAGGCTGGCCCAGGCGGCCAGCATGGTCAGCGTGAACTTGGTCAGCAGCGCGCCGAAAATGATGATCAGGCCCAGCGTGCGGGCATCCGCCGGCGCGAGGCCGAACCAGGTCGCGGTCACCGGGCGGGCCACCAGCAGAATGCCGAGCATCAGCACCAGCAGGGTGACAATCGACGACAGGATGAGCAGCAGCAGACGCACGGGCGTCATGGCCGGGACTCCGGCGCGAACCGCGCCAGCAGGGCGTCGAGCTGGTCGTGCAGGTCGTTGAAATGGTCGAGCACCACCGTGGCGCCGGCGGCGCGCAGCTCGTCGGCCTCATGGTAGCCCCACGCCACGCCCACCGGCACCGCGCCGGCGGCCACCGCCATTTCCATGTCGTAGGCGGTATCGCCGATCATCAGCGTGCTGGCCGGCGTCGCGCCGGCCTCGGCGATGGCCGCGTGCAGCATTGCCGGATGCGGCTTGGAGGGGTGACGATCAGCGGTCTGCAGCGTGACGAAGTGCCCGGTCAGGCCATGATGGTCGAGGCACAGCTTGAGGCCGCGATCGGACTTGCCGGTCGCCACGCCCATCAGCCAGCCAGCGGCGTCGAGGGCGGCGATCACCTCGCGGGTACCGTCGAACAGCGGTTCCTCCACCAGTCCGTGGCCGCGCAGGCGCTGGAAGGCGTTCTTGTAATCCTCGGCGAGACTGCGGTGCAGGTCGTGCGCGGCATCCGGCAGCAGCGCCTGCATGGCCTCGACCAGCGACAGGCCGACCACCCGGCGGGTGGCGCGCGGGCACGGGTCGGCGAGACCGTGGTTGCGGAAGCAGTCGGTCATGGCGCGCACGATGTTGCCCTGGCTGTCCACCAGCGTGCCATCGCAGTCGAACACCACCAGTCGGTTCATCGGCTCCCTCAGCGTTTCTTCTTGCCCTGGCTGCGCCGGGCACCACGCCGGCTGTTGCGCTGGGCCAGCCGGCGCGCCTTGGCGTGTTCGGCCCCGGCTTCCTTGGCGCTCGGCCGGGCCCGCGCCGGACCGCCACGCCCGCCGCGCGCCGGCCGGGCGGTGGCGGGCACATCGTTGCCGAAGGTATCGGCCATCGGATCCCACACGCCGGGTTCGGGCGGCGGCGCCTCCTTGGCGAAGCCCAGCATGGCCCAGGTCTCGGCCATGTGCGGCGGCAGCTCGGCGGTGATCTCCAGCGGCTTGCCCGACGGATGGTCGATGGTCAGCGACCGGGCATGCAGGTGCATCTTGCGGCTGATGCCGCCGGTGAGGAACGCATTGATGCCGCCATATTTGGCATCGCCGACGATCGGGCAGCCCAGCGCCTCGGCGGCATGAACGCGAATCTGGTGGGTGCGCCCGGTCAGCGGCTCGAACTCGACCCAGGCCGCCCGGGTGCCCGCCCGTTCGATGACACGGTAGCGCGTCCGGGCCGACTGGCCGTTGGCGGCATCGATGGTCATCTTCTCGCCGCCGGTGCCCGGCATCTTGGCCAGCGGCGCGTTGATCAGCCCGGCGTCGGGCTGCGGATCGCCGACCACCAACGCCCAGTAGACCTTGTGCGCGGTACGGCCGGAAAACGCCTTGGAGAAATAGCCGGCGGCACTGGCCGAGCGGGCCAGTAGCAGCACGCCCGAGGTATCCTTGTCGAGCCGGTGCACCAGGCGCGGCCGGTCCGGCCGGTCAAAGGCCAGCGCGTCGAGCAGGCCATCGACGTGGGTCTTGGTCTTGGTACCGCCCTGCGTCGCCAGTCCCGGCGGCTTGTTCAGCACCAGCGCGGCATCGTCGCGGTGGATGACCAGCGAACGGGCATAGTCCACCTCGTCGTCCGCCAGCGGCCGGCGTTCGGCCTTTTTCCAGATCGCCGGTGCCGCCGCCACCTCGACCGCCGGAATGACGATCTTCTGGCCCGCCTGCAGCCGGTCGCCGGGGCCGACCTTGTGGCCGTCCACCGTCAGCGCGCCGGTACGGGCCCAGCGGGCCACCAGCGCGTGGGTGACGTCCGGCCGGTGACGCTTGAACCAGCGATCGACGCGGATGCCGTCGTCGTCTTCCGCCACCACGGCGTAGGAAGGCTGCCCGCTCATGCCGTCACCGTCCGCACCAGCCACAGGCCGGCGAATAGTGCGACCACCGAGGCGGTGACCGACAGCAGTATGTACCCCAGCGCCATGGGCAACTCGCCCCGCTCGATCATCAGCACGACCTCCAGCGAAAAGGCGGAAAAGGTGGTGAAGCCGCCCAGCACACCGACGCCCAGCAGCAGGCGCACCGCCTCCGGGCCGCCACGCAGCGCCAGCGTCTCGACCAGCAGACCCATGGCGAAGCCGCCGAGGATATTGGCCGCCAGCGTGCCCCACGGGTAGCCGGGGCCGGCCAGGTGCAGCGCCAGCTTGCCCAGCAGGTAGCGGGCGGCGGCGCCGGTGCCGCCGCCAAGGGCGACCAGCAGCAGGGCCAGGGGTGTGGTGACGGCGTTCATCCCCGGCTTGTGCCTCAGGCGACCCCGAAGGTCCAGCCCTCCGTACGGGCGACGCCTGGTTCCAGACCGGCCGGCGCCCAGTAGGCGGCCTGGCCCGCCAGCGCCCGCATCCCGGCGGCGGTGATCAGCGCGTCGGTGACGTGATCGGTGAGCGGGCCGTCCAGCGTCGCCGGGGCGCTGCCGAGTGCGGCCAACGCCGCATCGAGCGTCGCGGCGTCGCGCACCTTCAGGCCGCGCAGGCCGGCATGGCGGATGAACGCCCGGCCGTAGATCTCCACCACCAGCGGACCGGTCGCGGGCGCCGGATCGAACGGCCACACCGGCAGCCGATCCTGCACCTGATGCAGCAGCCGCATGCCGCTGAAGCTCGCCTTGGCGACCTGGGCGGCGCCGATGGCGTCGAACACGCTCGACGGCTTGCCGCCGCCGGCGGCATTGAACGCCTGCTCGCAGACGCGCAGCCGCATGTAGCGCGCCTTCACGCCATCGGCCTTGCCGAAGTAGAAATGCCGCCGGAACGCCTGTTCGAGAAAACTCGCGGCACCGAGATCTTCGTCGCCGCAATGCTTCTCGACAAAGGCCCAGAAGGCGCGCGCCTCGGCCGGGGTCGCCTCGCCGGGCAGGTAGGCGCCGGTATCGACGAACGGCGGCGCGAAGGAGAAATCGAAGCCGATCAGCGCCCGCTCACCGCGCGCGGCGATGTCGAGCAGCAGATCGCGCACGCTCGTGCGCGACCACAGGCCCTCGGGCGGCGTCACCAACACCGGTGCTGCAGCACCAGCCTCACAGCTGGCCACGGCGATGCCCTTGTGGCGCCGGCCCCTGGCGCCGGTCCAGTCGATGGCGATGAAACGGGTGAAAGAGGCAGGGTTCATCTCACCTCGACGAGTTGCTGCCCGCTATCGAGCAGGTCGAGGATGGCCGGCATCCGGGGCACCAGCCGCTCCAGCAGTTCGCTGGTCCGGCAGTTGCCGATACGAATCCAGACGACGCCGGTCGTCACCCCGCCAGCGGCCAGCAGACCCGGAAAGTCCGCGTCCTTGGTAACGATGATCCACCCTTGCCGACAGGCCATCGCCCAGATGTCCTGATCGGACATGGCCGCGCCACCGATGTCGACGACATGACGAGCGCCATGACCGGCGACGGCAAGCGCGCGGGCCAGTGCCGGCGGCAACTGGGCATCGATCAGCAACTCGGCGGGCAAATGGGCTTCCCCATGGCTACGACAGGATGACTATAGCGGGGATCGCACGAACGGCGGCAGGCCGGATTCGCAATCACGACCCTCAACTGCGAAGAAACGCCATCATTCCGCCGCCACCGGAAAGACCGGATGATCGACCTGGGCAGCGGCATAGCGCAGGCAGGCGGTGATATCGGCCGCCTCCAGATAAGGATAATCGGCCAGAATCTCGGCAGGTGACGCGCCGGCCGCCAGCAGTTCCAGTACGTCGCGCACCCGCACCCGCAAGCCACGGATGCAAGGCTTGCCACCGCAGATATCGGGATTGAAAGTGATGCGCTCCAGATCGCTCATTGGCCAACTCTACCCTATGCCCGGCGCGTTGTTGAGTCGCCTCAACCCTGGCCCCGCTTCTTCGCCCGCAGCCCGGCCCAGTAATCGAGCCGCTTGACGATCTCGCGCTCGAAGCCGCGCTCGACCGGACTGTAGAGCCGCTGCGGGCTCATCTCGCTGGGCCAGTAATTGTCGCCGGAGAAGCCTTCCGCCGTGTCGTGGTCGTAGGTGTAGCCCTCGGCATAGCCCAGGCTCTGCATCAGTTTGGTCGGCGCGTTGACGATGTTCATCGGCGGCATCAGCGAGCCGGTTTCGCGCGCCACCCGCTTGGCGGCCTTTTCCGCCTTGTAGGCGGCGTTGGATTTGGGCGCGGTGGCGAGATAGATCGCCGCCTGCACCACCGCCAGCTCGCCCTCGGGGGAGCCCAGGAAATCATAGGCGTCCTTGGCGGCCAGACACTGCACCAGCGCCTGCGGGTCGGCCAGACCGATGTCCTCGCTGGCGAAGCGCACCAGCCGGCGCAGGATGTACAGCGGGTCCTCCCCGGCCACCAGCATGCGCGCGACATAGTAGAGCGACGCGTCGACGTCCGAGCCGCGCAGCGCCTTGTGCAGCGCCGAGATCAGATTGTAGTGGCCCTCGCGGTCCTTGTCGTACACCGGCACGCGCCGCGCCAGCACGTCGGCGAGCCCGGCCGGCGTCAGTGGCTCCGGCAGATCAAGCGACAGCAGCGTCTCGGCGGCGTTGAGCAGGAAGCGGCCGTCGCCGTCGGCCATGCCGACCAGGGCCGCGCGCGCCTCGGCGTCCAACGGCAGCGCCTTGTCCTCCAGCGCCTCGGCGCGGGCCAGCAGCGCATCGAGTGCGGTGGCGTCGAGCCGGTGCAGCACCAGCACCTGGGCGCGCGACAGCAGCGCCGCGTTCAGTTCGAACGACGGGTTCTCGGTGGTGGCGCCAATCAGCGTCACCGTGCCGTCCTCGACATAGGGCAGGAAGCCGTCCTGCTGCGAGCGGTTGAAGCGGTGGATCTCGTCCACGAACAGCAGCGTGCCCTGCCCCTGGGCCGCGCGCAGCCGCGCCTGCTCGAACGCTTTCTTGAGGTCGGCGACGCCGGAGAAAACGGCGGACAGCTGGACGTAATGCAGCCCCACCCGATCAGCCAGCAGGCGGGCGATGGTGGTCTTGCCGGTGCCCGGCGGCCCCCACAGGATCAGGCTCGGCAGCTTGGCCGCCGCCAGCATCCGGGTCAGCGAGCCGGTGGGGCCGGTGAGATGCTCCTGACCCACCACATCCTCGATGCGGGTGGGGCGCAGCCGCTCGGCCAGCGGTTGGCGGTCGGCCCGGACGGCGGGCGCATCGGCGGCGAACAGATCAGACATGCGCCATCATAGCCGGGCGGGGTCGGGCAGGAAAAGAGGCGTGCGCGGTGCTTGCCTGCGCGGACGGCCCCTCAGGCCTTCTCCCCCCTCAGGCTTTCTCCAGCGTGCATTGCAGCGGGTGCTGGTGCTTGCGCGCGAAGTCGACCACCTGGTTGACCTTGGTCTCGGCCACTTCGTAGGTGAAGATGCCGCACACGCCGACACCGCGCTGATGCACGTGCATCATCACCCGGGTGGCGTCCTCGACGGTCATGCGGAAGAAGCGCTGCAGCACGTGGACGACGAACTCCATCGGCGTGTAGTCGTCGTTGAGCATCAGCACCTTGTACATCGACGGCTTGCGGGTACGCGTGCGCGTCTGGGTGACGACACCGGTGCCACTGCCGCCCCCGTCGCCATGATCGTGATCCCCGTCCGGGCCAAGCCGGATGCGGGAACTGCCGTGTGCCTGCCAGTCAGTCATGGATGCTCAGATAAGCCCTGTCCGGTAAAGCGCAAGTTGATGCCGATGGAAACGGGATCATAGTCCAGCCCCGGGCGGGGCGCAAAGGGCGCGCGGCACCTGAACGGCGAGGCCCCGAAACGACGGGATCCCGAAACGACGACAGGGCCGGACAACCGTCCGACCCTGTCGTGTGTGTTCGCGGTGAGAACGCGCGCTTACTTCGCGGCGGTCTTGGTCACCTTTTCAAGCGCGATCGCCATACGGGTCGACAGCGGCTCGAAGATGTCGCTCATCACCTTGAAGCCCAGCTCGGTGGCCTTGGAGGTTTCCGCCACGAAGGCGTCGTAGTGCGACTTCAGGCTGGCGTTCTGGATTTCCATGAACTCCTTGGCGTTCTTCGCCGCGGTCAGCGACTTGGCGGTCGCCTGGGCGTCGGCCAGGGCTTTCTTGGAGTAGTCGGCGGCAACCTTCGAGAGCTCCTCGACGGCCTTGGCGGCAGCCTGGCCGGAGGCCACGACGGCCTCGACGTTGCCCTTCTGGAAGGTGGAGAATTCGTCGAACGCCTTCATGGCCTCGTCCATCTGCTTCTTGGACATCTCGACGGCCTTCTCGAAATTCTTGGTGGCGGTCTCGGTGCCGGCCTTCACGGCCTGCTCCAGACGCTCCTTGCCCGCTTCCATTGCCTTCTCGACCGCTTCGGTCGGCGTCTTCGTCTTGGTGCTCATCTCGGTCCTCCGAAACGTTGTCGTCTCATGGGGGTGGGTGTGTCGTCTTGGGTACGCGACTACAACATTTTTGCTGCGGTGCAACATAACGGTCCGGCACCGTTGAGTCAACGGGCCATTTTGCAATGCAGCATAAAGGTTGCGGCCGTATGTCAGTGGCCGACGGAAACCGCCTCCACCCCCACCGCCGCCAGCTCGGCGTTGAGCGCCGCCATCAACCGCGCCAGTGCCGCCGCGTCGTGCGCCTCGGCACGCGCGACCAGCACGTCCTGGGTGTTGGAGGCGCGCAGCAACCACCAGCCGTCGGCGGTGTTGACCCGCGCGCCATCGGTCTCGTTGACCTCGGCGCCGGCGGCCTTCAGCCGGGCCAGCACCTCGCGGATCACCGGGAACTTGCGTTCCTCGGAGCAGGGGAAGCGCAGCTCCGGGGTGTTGACCATCGCCGGCATCGCCTCTTTGAGCGCGGTCAGGCTGCCGCCGAGATGGCTGACGGCCTGGATCAGGCGGACGGCGGCGTACAGCGCGTCATCGAAGCCGTAGTAGCGGTGGGCGAAGAAGATGTGACCGCTCATCTCGCCAGCCAGCGGGCTGCCGGTCTCCTTCATCTTGGCCTTGATCAGCGAGTGGCCGGTCTTCCACATCAGCGGCGCCCCGCCCAGCGCCGCCACCCGGTCGAACAGCGCCTGGCTGGCCTTGACGTCGGCGATGATGGTGGCGCCCGGCACCGCCTTCAGCACATCCTCGGCCAGCACCGACAGCAGCTGGTCGCCCCAGACGACGCGGCCCTGGCCGTCGATGGCGCCGATGCGGTCGCCGTCGCCGTCGAAGGCCAGACCGAAGTCGAGCCCCTGGGTCGCCACCGCCGCGCGCAGCTGTTCGAGATTGGCCTCGACCGTCGGGTCCGGGTGGTGGGCCGGGAAGGTGCCATCGATGACCGTGTTGAGCAGTACGTGCCGGCCCGGCAGGCGGGCGGCGAGCTTCTCGACCACCCGGCCGGCGGCGCCGTTGCCGGCGTCCCAGGCGATGTTGAAGGCGCGGCCGTCGAAGCCGTCGAGCAACCGCTCGACATAGCGGTCCTCGATATCCACCGACTCGACGCGGCCGGCACCGCTCTCCCAGTCAGCCGTGGCTGCCATGGTGCCAAGCCCGGTGATGTCGGCGCCATAGAAGGGGCCGTGGCCCAGCATCATCTTGAAGCCGTTATAGTCGGGCGGGTTGTGCGAGCCCGTCACCATCACCCCGCCATCGGCCGCCAGCGCGTGGACGGCGAAATAGAGCATCGGCGTCGGCCCCAGCCCGACCCGCAGCACGGTGCAGCCGGTGGCCGCCAGCCCCTCGACCAGCGCCGCCTCCAGCATCGGCGACGACAGTCGGCCATCGTAGCCCACCGCCACCCGCGTGCCGCCGGCGCGGCGGACCCGGGTGCCGAAGCCGCGCCCGAGTGCCCGGGCGTCGTCGGCGGAAAGCGTCTGGCCGACAATGCCGCGCACGTCATATTCGCGCAGCGAGGTGGGGTGGAACTGATGGGTCATGGTTGTCCTCTCGGTCCTCGGGTCTTCGGCATCTGGCTCTCGGCCATCGGTCGCGCCGCCATCGAGCTTTCGGCCGCCGGGAGATCACCCCCCCAGATGCGCCAGCAGCACGTCGCGTGCCTGGTTGATCCTGGTGGCCAGATAGTCGGTGCCACCATGGTCGGGGTGGGCCAGCCGCATCAGCCGCCTGTGCGCCGCCAGTACCGCCTCTTTGTTGGCATCCGGTTTAAGGCCAAGCACTTCATAGGCCTCGGCCACCGCAATGGTGCCGCTGGCGCGGGCCGCGCCGCCACCCCCCGGCCGCCGCCCGGCACCGCGAATGCGGTCGAGCACGCCCTTGACCCAGCGGTAGCGGCCATAGAGCGCCAGCGCGCTTGAACCCAGCGCAATGGCGCCGGCCAGCCTGCCGGTGACCAGCAGCCACAGGCCGACGGCGAGGCACAGCCCCGCCAGCGCCAGCAGGCCGAATTGCCGGATTTCCCGGGGCGAGGCGTCACTGCCCCAGCGCCCCAGCGCCCACAGCAAGGCCAGCACGACGACGCCCAGAAGCAGCCAGATCATCGCCCGCCGGCCCCGGTGACGTCAGGCGACGGCAGCGCTGGGCACGTCGGCGGCGGGCGCCCGCCGCTCGTCGAGCATCGGCAGCTTGAGACCAGCCACCAGGTCACGCACCTCCTGGCGCGCCGCGACCTGGCTCAGCGTCAGCCCGCCCTCGGCGGCGGCGGCCTGGCGCAGATCGAGCAGCGTCAGCCCCTTGGGGAACAGCTCGCGGAAGATCACGCGCTCCGACAGGCCCGGCACGACGCGGAAACCGATGCGCTTGGCCAGCTCGTCCAGCGCCGAGCCGACCCGGCGCATGTTGCGCGCTTCCAGATGCGACAGGCGGGTGCGCAGCACCACCCAGTCGATCGAGCCGCCATCGCGCTTCATGCGCTGCTTGCGGCACTGCCACACCAGCTCGCTGTAGAAGCTCGGCCGCTGCACCTTGTGCGAATCGGGGTCGATGGTGCCCAGCAGGTCGAAGTCGATGAAGCTGTCATTGAGCGGGGTGATCAGCGTATCGGCCTGGGCGTGGGCGGCACGCGACAGCACGCTGTCGCGGCCCGGACAGTCGATGACGATGGCATCCTTGGTGGTCCGCCAGGCCTCCAGCTGGGCGGCAAGTCGCGCCTCGTCCTCCTCAGGCGTACGATCGTCGATGGTCACCGTTTCCGGCTCCAGCAGCGCCAGGCCGTGACGACGCACGTAGGCGGCACGGTTCTCCAGATAGCGGCCAAGGCTGCGTTGACGACCGTCGAGGTCGATGGCGCCCACGGTCAGGCCGGCATGCAGCAAGGCCACGGCGATATGGACGGCGGTGGTGGACTTTCCCGACCCGCCCTTCTCGTTGCCGAGAACGATGATGTGCGCCTGGCGTGCCATGTGGCCTGTGCCCCCTATCAATCGGCTTGATTTGCTCCCCGTTAATGCCGAGAGGGGGGGGCAGAAGTCAATCGTGGGACGAACCATGACCCAATCACTTGCCATCGTGCGCACCCCGGAGGCCCTGACCGAGCAGGTGGACGCCTGGCGGCGCGCCGGGAAGCGGATCGCCCTGGTGCCGACCATGGGCGCACTGCACGAGGGGCATCTTTCGCTGGTGCGGCTGGCGCGCGCCCACGCCGACGTGGTGGTGGCCAGCGTGTTCGTGAACCCCAAGCAGTTCGGCCCCACCGAGGATCTCGACCGCTATCCGCGACAGGAAGCCCGCGACGCCGAACTGCTGGCCTCGGTGGGCTGCGACCTGCTGTTCGCGCCCACCGTCGAGGCGATGTATCCGCAAGGCTTCGCCACCACCGTCAGCGTCACCGGCGTCAGCGAGGGCCTGTGTGGCGGTGCCCGGCCGGGCCACTTCGATGGCGTGGCGACCGTGGTCGCCAAACTGCTGATCGCCGCCCGCCCCCATGTCGCGGTGTTCGGCGAGAAGGATTACCAGCAGCTCCAGGTGATCCGGCGGCTGAACGCCGACCTCAACATCGGCGTCGACATCCTCGGCGCGCCGATCGTGCGCGAGGCGGACGGGCTCGCCATGTCATCGCGCAACGCCTATCTCAGCACCACCGACCGCGCCATCGCCGCCTGCCTGCCGCAGGTGATGGCCGCCGTGCGCGACCGGCTGGAAGCCGGCGCGCCGGTGGCGGATGCCCTGGCGGCGGGCACGGCCGCGCTGCTGGCGGCCGGGGTCTCGTCGGTCGACTATCTGGAACTGCGCGACGCCCGCTCGCTGGCCCCGCTGGAGCAACTGTCCGGGGCGGCCCGCCTGCTGGTGGCGGCGCGCGTCGGCGCCACCCGGCTGATCGACAACATGGCCGTTACGCCTCGGTAACCTGTTGCGATTGAACGATGAATCGCGCACGCCTGGGATGCGCGGTTACCATTTGTTAATCTTTCTTGCCGATTCTCGAAGGGGACGCTGAATACACCAAAGGGGGGCAGCGTGGAGCAACCGGGCCGCATTGAAAGTCGAACGGTAGGACAATGGACCTGTCGATTGGACATGTTATGCAGCCGCTCGACGGCTCTGCACCGCCCGCGGGCACGCCCGCGACAGGCGGCCGCCCCTGCCTGCCGGCGGATACCCCGCTCGACCAGCTGCTGAACCGCCCCGACTTCGACCACCTGCTGGAGACCGGCCTCTGGGTGACCGAAGAGGGCACGGCCATCGGTCAGCTGACCGCCGCCACCCTGGTTCAGGCACTGGCCCGCCAGGCCCGTACCGCCGCCGGGGAGCGCGACACCGCCCGCCGGGTGCTGGCGCGGATGCAGCAGGAACGGGCGATGCTGATCGCCAACCTGAGCCACGAGCTGCGCACCCCGCTCAATGCCATCGTCGGCTATTCCGACCTCATCCGCTCGGCCGTGCTGGGGCGGATCGAGCCGCCGCTCTATGGCGACTATGTGGACGCCATCCACGACTCCGGCCTGCACCTGGTGTCGCTGCTCGACGCCATCCTCGACCTGTCGAAGATCCAGGCCAACGAAATGCAGCTGCAGGAAGGGCCGGTGAGCGTGGTCATGGCCATGCATGTGGTGACCCGCATCCTGCGTGCCATTGCCCGCAACCGCGACGTCCGGCTGGAGTGCCGCGTTCCCAGCGACCTGCCGCTGCTCAATGCCGATGAGCGGATTGTCCGCCAGTTGCTGCTCAACCTGGTGGGCAACGCCATCAAGTTCACCCGGCCGGGTACCGAGGTCACGCTGTCGGCGCGGATCACCAGTCGCGGCGCCATGCGCATCGAGGTCCGCGACCGCGGCCCCGGCATCGCCCCGGAGCAGATCGCGGTGGTGCTGCAACCGTTCAAGCAGCTCACCGACGGCCCCGCCGGCAGCGCCGGTGGCGGCCTGCGCGGCACCGGACTCGGCCTGCCGCTGGTCAAGGCGCTGACCGAGCTGCACGATGGCCAGTTCCGCCTGATCTCCCGGCCGGGACGCGGCACCCGCGCGGTCATCACCATGCCGTCGGCCCGCGTGCTGGGCGCCAAGCCGCACGATGCCCAGGGCGAGTTCCGCTTCACCCGGGCGACGCAGGATCTCTATCTGTAACCGGGATTATTTCCGGAACAGGGCGTCGGCGACCTGACGGAAGGCGCCGGCGGCGGCCAGTTTGCCGCGGCAGCGCGCGATCTCCGCCTCCAGGAGGGTGATGCGTTCCTCCAGTTCATCGCGCGACAGCGGATCGAGATCCTGACGCATCAGCTCGACCAGCGGGTCGCCCGGCCGGCGCCGTGGCAGCAACTCATCGACGTCCATCATCGGTCTCCCGTTCGCACAATCTCGCTCTTCGGTCAGGCTATAGGTTGACCGGCGACTCCCGACTGTCAATATCGGTACCGGGAAAGCAGACGAGGGGACAGCATGACATTGCCGGGCGACATGCGGGCGGTCGAGATCACCGATGGCCAGTTGCGATTGACGACACGACCGCTGCCAGAGCCGAAGGCCGATGAAGTGCTGATCCGCGTGGCCGCCGCGGGCGTCAACCGGCCGGATGTGATGCAGCGGCTCGGACGCTATCCGCCGCCGCCCGGCGCCTCGGACCTGCCGGGGCTGGAGGTTTCCGGGACCATCGTCGCCACCGGCGCCGACGTCACCCGCTGGCGGATCGGCGACACCGTGTGTGCGCTGCTCGCCGGCGGCGGCTATGCCGAATACGCCACCACCCCCGACGGCCAGTGCCTGCCCGTACCGGCCGGCGTTTCGATGGTCGACGCCGCCAGCCTGCCGGAGACCTACTTCACCGTCTGGTCCAACCTGTTCGAGCGCGCCTATGTCTGCGAGGGCGAGACGGTACTGGTGCATGGCGGCACCAGCGGCATCGGCGTCACCGCCATCCAGTTGTGCCGTGCCTTCGGAATCCGCATTCTTGTCACCTGCGGCAGCGACGCCAAGTGCCGAGCGGCCACCGCCCTGGGCGCGGAGGCGATCAACTACAACAGCGAGGATTTCGTCGAGCGGGTCAAGGCGCTGACCGAAGGCAAGGGCGTCGACGTGGTGCTCGACATGGTCGGCGGCAGCTATGTGGCCCGCAACCTGTCGCTGCTGGCGGAATCCGGCCGGCACGTGTCGATCGCCATCCAGGGCGGCAACAAGGCCGAAATCAACATCTTCGACATCATGCGCAAGCGGCTGCTGATCACCGGCTCGACGCTGCGGGCCCGTTCGACCGCGTTCAAGAGCGCGCTGGCGCTCAGCCTGGAACGAGAGGTATGGCCGCTGTTCGCCACCGGCGAACTGACCCCGGTCATCGACTCCCGCTTGCCGCTGGCCGCCGCCGGGCAGGCCCACGCCCGCATGGAAGCCGGCGCGCACGTCGGCAAGATACTGCTGGAGATCGCCCCTCGGGAGATCCTGCCATGACCATGACGCTGCACGAGTTCGCCCCCTCGGGCAACTGCTATAAGATCCGTCTGATCGCCGCCCTCACCGGACGTACGCTGAACCGCCGCCACTATGACATCCTGAACGGCGAGACCCGCACCCCGGCCTTCCTGCGCGAGATCAACGCCAACGGCCGCATTCCGGTGCTGGAACTGGAGGACGGACGCAAACTGCCGGAGTCCAACGCCGCGCTGTTCTATCTGGCCCAGGGGTCACCCTACTGGCCCGCCGATGCCTGGACCCAGGCGCGGGTGTTGCAGTGGCTGTTCTTCGAGCAGTACAGCCATGAACCCAACATCGCCACGCCGCGCTTCTGGCTGGCCCATGTCGGCGCCGACAATCTCTCCGACCTGCAGCGCGCGCTGCTGCCGGGCAAGATGGCGCAGGGCCATGCCGCGCTGCAACTGATGGAGGACGCGCTGACGGCCACGCCGTGGCTGGTGGACTCGATTCCGACCATCGCCGACATCGCGCTCTACGCCTATACCCACGTCGCGCCGGACGCCGGCTTCGACCTCGATCGCTATCCGCATATCCAGGCCTGGCTGGCGCGGGTCGAGCGCCTGCCCGGTTACCAGCCGATGACCGTCTGATCGCCCCCCCCTAGCATCCATTTGACGCGCGGCGCCGACGGCGCTACGAGATGAACGCTTGAACCGGCCGCCCGTTAGGGCGGCCGTCGCTATTTTTGCGGGGAAGGAGACACCCATGGCTCAGCCGCTGATGCCGCACGCGACCGCCGTCTGGCTTGTCGAGAACACGGCGCTGACGTTCCAGCAGATCGCCGACTTCTGCGGCCTGCATGTGCTCGAAGTGCAGGCGATCGCCGATGAAACCGCCTCCACCCGCTATATTCCCCGCGACCCCATCCGCGCCGGTGAACTCACCGAGGCCGAAATCGAGCGCGGCCAGAAGGATCCCGCCGTCCGGTTGCAGATGTCGGACGTGCCGGAGCAGCAGAAGCGTACCAAGGGGCCGCGTTACACGCCGGTCTCCAAGCGCCAGGACAAGCCGGACGGCGTCGCCTGGCTGCTGCGCTATCATCCGGAGCTGTCCGACGGCCAGATCTCCAAACTGATCGGCACCACCAAGTCGACCATCGCCGCCATCCGCGATCGTTCGCACTGGAATATCCAGAACATCAAGACGCAGGATCCGGTGGCGCTCGGCCTGTGCTCGCAGCGTGAACTCGACGCCCTCGTCCAGAAGGCGGCGAAGAAACGCGGCGAAACGCCGGAGCCAGTAGCGCTGGACGAAGAGTCGGCCAGCCTGATCGAGGAACTCAAGCGCGAGCGCGCCCAGCGCGAAGCGGCGGGCGACGCCGAAGACGACAGCGCGGCCTGAGGCGGCGGGCGACAATCGCCCGGCCCGCACGACCATCATCCGCCCGGGGCCGCCGGCAGAACTCGCCTGCCGGTCCCGACACCGGACACGCCGCGAATGGCGACAGGCAGGCCGCCATCCGCGCGTGTTCACGCACGGACCATCAGGTCCGGGCAGTCAGACCACGGAAGATGGAAAGGGCGCGACAGCCACTCAGGCGGTGCGGCCGAGCTCCTCCTTCAGTCGGAGCTTTTCCCTTTTCAGCTGGGCGATGACCATCGAGTCGGGGAGAGGTCGCTGGCTTTCCTTGAGGATCAGTTCGTCGATCTGCGAGTGCTTTGCGGCCAGCGCTGCGACATATCCCTTGGTGGAAACGGCCATCGGCTCCTCCTTACGCTCAGGGTTGGGCTGATAATCACAACATAGAAACGCCGGCTTGTCACGGCCATCGTGGCGTTATGTCTCAGGCTCCACCCGCAGCCGTTTCCAGAAGCCAAATATTGATGGTGAACCCGCCGTTCACCCGGATATGTTGGGATCCATGACGGCTGCCAGCAGCCCGGTGTGGTATCGCGTGGCGTCCGGTCGTCACGACTCGGGGTCGGGCGTACCAATGACGATCGGGCTGTGCTAGAGACACGCAGGCAATGAGTAACGGGGCCCGATGGTGGAAATCGACCAGCAGGAAATCGCCGCACGGCTGAGTGCCCTGATCGAGGAGCACCGCGATCTTGACGCGGCCATCGAGGCCCTTAGCGGCCAGCCAAGCGCCGATCAGCTGCAGATCCAGCGACTGAAGAAGCGCAAGCTCCGGCTGCGGGACGAGATCGGCCTGCTGCAGGACATGCTGGTGCCCGACATCATCGCCTGACGACCGTCGCCGACCGGCCGAGCGCACGCCCTCGTTGCACCGCCGTCACCAGACCTTAGCGCTTTCTAAACCACGCCAGGGCTAGGGTTGATCCATGCTGGATCGCCTTTTTGCCCGTCTCGACACCCTGGCCTGCTGGACCGAGAAGCTGGTTCTGGCACACCCCAGGCGTGTCCTCGCCGTCGGCCTGTTGCTCGCCCTGGTCGCCAGCCTCGGCCTGCTGCGCATCGGCTTCGCCAACGATTACAGGGTATTCTTCGAGCCCACCGACCCCCAGCGGGTCCAGAACGAACAGCAGGAAGCGAGCTTCACCCGGTCCGACACCGTGAACCTGGTGCTGCACGCCACGCGCGGCGACATGCTGACCCGCGAGCGCCTCGCCGCCATCGAGTCGCTGACCGATGCCGCCTGGCGCCTGCCGGGCGCGACGCGGGTCGACTCGCTGACCAATCATCAGCACAGCTACGCCGTCGGGGACGACCTGATGGTCGAGCCGCTGGTGACGCAGGCGGCCGGCTTGTCGGCCGAGGCGCTGGCGCGGGTGCGCGCCATCGCGCTCGCTGAACCGGCGGTGCAGGGCCGGCTGCTGTCGAAGAACGGGACGACCGCCCAGGTCGTCGTGACGGTCAACCTGGCGCAAAACGATACCCGGGCGCTGGAGGCCATCGCCGATGCCACCGCCGCGCTGAAGGCCGACTTCGCGGCCCGCCACCCCGACCTGACGGTTGCCACCACCGGCGTGGTGCTGCTCTCCCACAGCTTCTACGGCGTGACCCAGAGCGATCTGGCCCGGCTGGTGCCGGTGATGGTTGTATTCCTGTTCATCGCCATCGGCCTGTTCTTCCGCTCCTGGACCGCCGCCGCCGCCACCATCGCCGTGCTCGGCCTGTCGGTGGCGACCACCATGGGCATTGCCGGCTGGCTCGGCTTCTCGCTGTCACCGGCCTCGGGCCAGGTGCCGGTGATCATCCTCACCATCGCGACCGCCGAGGCCATCCACCTGATCGGCGTCAGCCATGGGCTGCGCAAGAAAGGGCTGTCTCCGCTGGAAGCGGTGCGCGGCTCCATCCGCACCAACCATGCGCCGATCGCGCTCACCACCTTCACCGACGTGCTGGGCTTCCTGTGCTTCAATTTCTCGGACACGCCGCCGTTTCGCGACCTCGGCAACATGGCGGCGTTCGGGGCGGTCGTCGCCTACGGCTTCTCGGTGTGGTTCCTGCCGGCCCTGCTGGCGGTGTTCCCGATCCGGGTCCACGACAAGCTGGCCGAGAAGGAGCACAGCGTCGAGAAGCTGGCCGACTGGTCGATGCGGCACCGCGCACTGGTGCTGACCGGCTTCGCCGCGCTCGGGCTGGGTCTGGGCATGCTGGCGCCGAAGCTGGAGACCCGCGACAATTTCATCGAATGGCTGTCGCCGTCCCACTCGTTCCGCACCGACGCCGAGTTCATCAACCGCCACCTGCCCGGTATCTACACGCTGAGCTACGGCCTGCCCTCTGGCGAGGAAGGCGGCATCGCCGAGCCGGCCTATCTGCGCCATGTGGCGGCCTTCACCAGCTGGCTGGAACGCCAGCCGGAAGTCGCCGACGTCGGCTCGATCGTCGACGTGATGAAGCGGCTCAACCGCAACATGCACGGCGACGACCCCGCCTATTACCGGCTGCCGGAAAATCGTGAACTCGCCGCGCAGTATCTCGTGCTCTACGAAATGAACCTGGCCCAGGGCCAGGACCTCGCCAACCAGCTGACCATGGACAAGGCCTCCAGTCGGGTGATGGTGGCGATGAAGAACGTCACCTCGGAGCAGATGGTGGCGCTGAAGGAACGCGCCGACGCCTGGCTCAAGGCCAACGCACCGGCGGTGATGCAGACGCCGGGCACCGGCACCTCGCTGATGTTCGCCTACCTGACCCAGGAGAACACCCACTCGATGGTTGGCGGCACGCTGATGTCGTTCCTGCTGATCGGCCTGTGTACCGCGCTCGCCCTGCGTTCGCTGAAGCTTGGCCTGGTGAGCCTGGTGCCCAGCATCCTGCCGGTGGTGATGGCGTTCGGGGCCTGGCAGCTGATCGAGGGTGCCCAGGGCCTCTATGCCGCGTTCGTGACCTCCTGCGCGCTGGGTCTGACGGTCGACTCCGTCACCCACTTCATGATGACCTTCAGCCGACAGCGGCGCGCGACCGGCGGCGACACCCGGCAGGCGGTGCTGCGCACCTTCCAGGCGGTGGGCATGGAGCTGTGGGTGGCCTCGACGGTGCTGGTGGTCGGCTTCCTGATCCTGACCTTCAGCGACTTCGCGGTGATCGCCAAGCTTGGTCAGATGGTGGCGATCATCTTCGTCTTCGCGGTGGCAACCACCTTCCTGATGCTGCCGGCGTTGATGAGCCTGCTGGGCGGCGGCAAATCCGATGGCGCTGCCCACCCGGTCGACGCGCCGGACGGCCCGGCGGTCACTCGCCTGCCGGCGGAATGACCGGCGCCGCGAGATCGCCGGCGGCGGCGGTGAGCCGGGTCAGCATCCGATCAATCGCGTCCCGGTCCGCCGGCGACAGGGTGGCGAGCAACCGCTCCTCGACGCTGCGGGCCAGCGGCACCACCTGACGATAGATTGCATGGCCCCGCGCCGACAGTGACAGGCGTTGCCGGCGCGCGTCGCGCGGGTCACCCTCGACGGTCACCCGCCCCATGTCGACCAGCCGCTTGACCGCGCGGCTGATCGCCACCTTGTCCATGGCGGTGGTCTCGACGATTTCCGACGCCGTGCGACCGGGAAAGCGGCCCAGCACCGCCATCACCCGCCATTCCGGCAGCTTCAAGTCGAAACGGTCCTCATAGAGCTGCGCCACCGCCCGGCTGACGGTGTTGGACAGCACCGACAGCCGATAGGGCAGGAAGCGCTCCAGCTGCAGGGGTTCGATCTCGCAGGTCGTCTTGTCGCTTGCCATTAGTTTCATTTGTAACTATAATCCGCTTCCATACACTAACCATTCCAGGAACACCTGACCATGGCCGCTGCCGCCGCACATGTGCTTGAACCGCTTGGTGTCGAGAACCCGATGGGTACCGATGGCTTCGAGTTCGTCGAGTATGCCGCGCCCGACCCGCAGTTGCTGCGCGCCCTGTTCGACCAGCTGGGCTTCCCCGTGGTCGCCCGCCACCGCTCGAAGGACGTGACGCTGCACAAGCAGGGCGACATTCACTTCATCATCAACGCCGAGCCGGACAGCTTCGCCCAGGCGTTCGCCCGCGTGCATGGCCCGTGCGTGTGCGCGATGGCGTTCCGCGTTCGCAACGCGGCCGATGCCTTTGAACGCGCGGTTGGCCTCGGCGCCCAGCCGGTGCGCGAAGCGGTACGGCCGATGGAACTCAACATCCCGGCGATCGAGGGCATCGGCGGCAGCCGCATCTACCTCGTCGATCGCTATGGCGACCGCAACATCTACGACGTCGACTTCGTGTTCGAGCCGGACTGGCAGGCCCGCATGGCCGCCGCCGACGCCGGCCTGAAACTGGTCGACCATCTCACCCACAACGTCCATCGCGGCCACATGGACCACTGGGCGGGCTTCTACGAGAAGCTCTTCAATTTCCGCGAGATCCGCTACTTCGACATCGAGGGCAAGCTGACCGGGCTGGTCAGCCGGGCGATGACCAGCCCGTGCGGCAAAATCCGCATCCCGATCAACGAGAGCCAGGACGACAAGAGCCAGATCGAGGAATATCTGCGCGCCTACCATGGCGAGGGCATCCAGCATATCGCCCTGCTCACCGACGACATCTACAAGACCGTCGACGTGCTGGCGGCGCGCGGCGTGCCGTTCCAGGACACGCTGGATGCCTATTACGACCAGGTGGACGCGCGCGTGCCCGGCCACGGCGAGCCGCTACCGGCGCTGCGCGAGCGGCGCATCCTCATCGATGGCGCGCCAACCGACGGCCAGGGCCTGCTGCTGCAGATCTTCACCCAGAACGTGATTGGCCCGATCTTCTTCGAGATCATCCAGCGCAAGGGCAACGAAGGCTTCGGCGAGGGCAATTTCAAGGCACTGTTCGAGTCGATCGAACTCGACCAGATCCGCCGCGGCGTTCTCGGCGACAACGCGGAATAGCCCGCCCGGGTGACGGTGCCGCCGGCAGCGGCCGCCCGGCATCGCGGCCGGGCGCGCCCGCGCGCGCCGATGCAAGGACCGGCGCAAAGCCTGATGTCATATTTCTGAAATAATGCTATTCTTCGGGCTGGCCGAAGACTGGCTGGACATGCGCCCGCCCGCACGGCCGGGGAGAAGCGTCATGAATCGGATAATGACCCGCATCGGGGCCGCGGCCCTGTGTCTTGGCATCGCCGGCACCGCCCATGCCGCCACCAACATCATTGGCGGCGGCGATGCCGAAAACTGTTACGAAGCCGCCAAGCTGCCCCAGCCGGGCGCCATTGCTCTCGCTCCCTGCAATCGCGCGCTCGCCGAGGAATCGCTCACTCAGCGCGACCGGGCGGCGACGCTGGTCAATCGTGGCATCATCCGCATGCGTCTGGGCCAGTTCGATGACGCCATCAAGGATTACCGCGCCGCCATCAGGCTGCAATCCGATCTCGGCGACAGCTATATCAACCTTGCCCTCGCCCTCGTCCACACCAGGCAGGAAGAAGCGGCACTGGCGGCGTTGAACCGGGGCCTGAGCCTCAATCCGTCCAACGCATCCGTCGGCTACTACACCCGTGGCACGGTCCATGAACTGCTGGGCAATGTCCCGGCGGCCTTCGCCGACTATCAGCGGGCCGCCGAGCTGGCGCCGGACTGGGCGGAGCCGCGCGCGCAGCTGTCGCGCTTCCGCATCATCTCCCGACCGCGCATGACCGCCTGATACCCCGCCACAATGGGGAGGGGTGGCCGCCGCGCGCGACCGCCGCTCTCAATCATTAAGAAAAATCACCGCCGCCAATTTGACTTGAAACTGACCGGAACACCAAGGTGACCCCCGGATACACCGGCGTGGCGACCTCGTCACGCGCTTTGGACGGACACGGGTCACGGCATGACAACAGGCAAGGTCAAGGTAGCGATCATCGGCTCGGGCAATATCGGCACCGACCTGATGATCAAGATCATGCGCACCTCCGACGTGCTGGAGATGGGCGCCATGGTCGGCGTCGATCCCAATTCCGATGGTCTGGCGCGGGCCCAGCGGCTGGGCGTCGCCATCACCCATGAGGGCATCGACGGCCTGCAGCAACTCGCTGTCTGGCCGGAGATCGGCATCGTCTTCGACGCCACCTCGGCCAACGCCCACAAACGGCATTCGGAAATCTGCCAGGCCGCCGGCAAGGTGATCGTCGACCTGACGCCCGCCGCCATCGGCCCCTACGTCATTCCGGTCGTCAACGGCGAGGACCATCTGGACGCGCCCAACGTCAACATGGTGACCTGCGGCGGCCAGGCGACGATCCCCATCGTCGCCGCCATCAGCCGGGTCGCCAAGGTGCATTACGCCGAGATCGTCGCCTCGATCTCCTCGAAGTCCGCCGGCCCCGGCACCCGCGCCAACATCGACGAGTTCACCGAAACAACGTCGAAGGGTATCGAGGTGGTCGGTGGCGCCGCCAAGGGCAAGGCGATCATCATCCTCAACCCGGCCGAGCCGCCGATGATCATGCGCGATACCGTGTTCGCGCTGTCCTCGGGCGCGGACGAGGCCGCCATCGAGGCCTCCGTCGAGGCGATGGTCGCCCAGGTGCAGCAGTATGTGCCCGGTTACCGGCTGAAGCAGAAGGTGCAGTTCGAGCGTTTCGGCTCCAACAACCCGGTGCGCATTCCGGGGCTGGGCAGCTTCGAGGGCATCAAGACCAGCGTGTTCCTCGAAGTCGAGGGCGCGGCGCATTATCTGCCGAAATACGCCGGCAACCTCGACATCATGACCTCCGCCGGCATGGCGACCGCCGAGCGGATCGCCAAGCGCAAATTCCTGAAGAGTGCCGCCTGATGACCCGTCTCGACCCCACCCAGACCAAGCTCTACATCCAGGACGTGACGCTGCGCGACGGCATGCACGCCATCCGCCATCAATATGGCCTCGACCATGTCCGTGCCATCGCCAAGGCGCTGGACGAGGCGCGCGTCGATGCCATCGAGATCGCCCATGGCGACGGCCTCAACGGCTCCAGCTTCAACTACGGCTTCGGCGCCCACACCGACTGGGAGTGGATCGAGGCGGTCGCCGACGTGGTGAAGCACGCGCGCCTGACCACCCTGCTGCTGCCGGGCATCGGCACCGTCGAGGAACTCAAGCACGCCCACAGCCTCGGCGTCACCTCGGTGCGCATCGCCACCCACTGCACCGAGGCGGACGTCGCCAGGCAGCATATCGAGGCGGCCCGCAACCTCGGCATGGACACCGTCGGCTTCCTGATGATGAGCCACATGATCGAGCCGGACGCGCTGGCCCAGCAAGCCAAGCTGATGGAAAGCTACGGCGCCACCTGCGTCTATGTCACCGACTCCGGCGGCGCCATGGACATGGACGGCTACCGCGCCCGCCTGGAGGCCTATGACCGGGTGCTGAAGCCGGAAACCGAACGCGGCGTGCACGCCCACCACAATCTCAGCCTCGGCGTCGCCAACTCGATGGTGGCGGTGCAGGGCGGCGCCATCCGCGTCGACGCCAGCCTGGCCGGCATGGGCGCCGGTGCCGGCAACGCGCCGCTGGAGGTGTTCATCGCCGCCGCCGACCGCAAGGGCTGGAACCATGGCTGCGACCTCTACAAGCTGATGGACGCGGCGGAGGAACTGGTGCGCCCGCTGCAGGACCGGCCGGTGCGCGTCGACCGCGAGACGCTCAGCCTCGGCTATGCCGGCGTCTATTCCAGCTTCCTGCGGCACGCCGAAAAGGCGGCGGGCGACTATGGCCTCGACACCCGGCAGATCCTCGTCGAGCTGGGCAAACGCAAGATGGTCGGCGGTCAGGAGGACATGATCGTCGACGTGGCGCTGGACCTCAGCCGCGCCGGCTGAGGCCGCGGACCAGCCCCTCCCCGCTTCCCTCCGGCGTGATCGGACGATAGAGCTTGCCCGGTCCGACACCCGCGCCGAGGAGAGACGGCATGACGATCACGCTTTATGGCATCAAGGCCTGCGACACCATGAAGAAGGCACGCGTCTGGCTCGACCATCATGGCGTCGCCTATGCCTTTCATGATTACAAGCAGACGGGCATCGACGCCGCGCGGGTCCGTGCCTGGTGCGAGGAACTGGGCTGGGAGACGGTACTTAACCGCGCCGGCACCACGTTCCGCAACCTGGCTGAAAGCGACAAGCGCGATCTTGATATCGACAAGGCGGTGGCGTTGATGGTGGCCCAGCCGTCGATGATCAAACGCCCGATCCTCGACACCGGCAGCCAGCGCATCGCCGGCTTCAAGCCGGAAATCTATGCAGCGCGGCTGGGGTGACGCGGGCCGGCAGCAGCAGACTGACCGAGGTGCCCGCGCCGGGTGTGGACTCCAGCTCGACCTGACCGCCCGACATGCGCGCGAAGGCATGGACCATCGAGAGGCCAAGCCCGCTCGCGTTCTCCCGCGTGGTGAAGAACGGCTCGATCGCGCGCCGCGCCACATCAGGCGCCATGCCGCGACCGGTATCGTTGACGCGAACGCACACATAGTCACCCGGCGCGACACCAAGCCGGGCCGCCCGTGCTTCCTCCACCCGTACCCGATCGGTCCTGATCGTCAACGTGCCGCCGGTGGGCATGGCATCGCGAGCGTTGACCACCAGACTGACCACCGCGTTCTGCAACTGGCCGGGGTCGGTGCGACCGAGTTCGCAACCGGGGGCGCAAGCCAGGCGCAGCTCGATACTGGCGGGCAGGATGCGGCGCAGCAGGTCGGCCGCTGATTCCACCAGCCGGGCGGCATCGGCCGGTGCCGGTGTCATGGCCTCCTCCCGCGCGAACGACAGCAGACTGCGGGTGAGTGACGCGCCCTGA
Source organism: Parapedomonas caeni (assembly GCF_041060555.1). Lineage (NCBI taxonomy): Bacteria > Pseudomonadati > Pseudomonadota > Alphaproteobacteria > Sphingomonadales > Sphingosinicellaceae > Parapedomonas > Parapedomonas caeni. Next base: position 40,412 of record NZ_JBEUDS010000027.1, read on the forward strand.
TAGGCGGCACGAAGGGCCGTTTCCGTCAGCGGGCGCGCCCGCTGGGTGTCCCCCAGATGATCCTGTAACGTCTCGATACTGTCGCTGATGATCGACAGCAGATTGTTGAAATCGAACGCGATGCCGCTGGCGAGCTTGCCCAGGGCCTCCATGCGTCCGGCAAGCTGGCGGTACTGTTCCGACGCGGCGCGATCGGTGACGTCGACGGCCGTACCGACAATCATGTCGATGCGCTGGTCACGGCCTCGCAGCGGCGCGAACATCAGGTCGAGGTGGCGCACACTGCCACCGATCAGCGCCGTCACGGCGATGCGCACGGCCTGACCGGCAGCGGCCAGCGCCATCGCCTCGATGATCTTGCGACGCTCCTGCGGATCATGGCTCCAGGCCGCCAGATCGGGCAGCCGGACGGCCTTCAGGGCACCTTCGCTGAGGCTGGAGACATCAAGGACCGCGCGGTTGAGCAGCAGCGCCTGGCCATCCGGCGTGAACAGCCCGACGAAGGCGGACATGGTATCGAGAATGGAGCGCAGAGAGTCGCTCGCGACATCCGGCGGCGTCGCCGCCTGCGGCTCCAGCAACCGCAACGAGGCCAGCAACAGCTGATGCCGGCCGTGAGGCACGACCGAGACACCCACCGCCACCGGCCGGGTCTCGCCACCGGCCGCCCGGGCGAGCGTAACCGTGTGCACGGCACCCGCCTCCTGCAACGGTGAACACAGATGCCGCCGGGCCTCGGGCAGCACCACGTCCACCGGACGGCCCACCAGTTCGGTCAGCTGATGGCCCAGTCGGATGCACAGCTGGCGATTGGCGAACAGGATGCGCGCCTCGACATCGGTCAGCAGCATGGGGTCCGGCGCATGATCGAGCATCTGCCGCCAGGGCAGCGATCCGACATCGAGCAGCGACGCGTCGGCGTTCCCGACGGTGGCGGGCGGGATCAACGGCGGCGCCATAGCCACGCCGCCCGCCCCGGCCTTCGACGGTCCGGGGGCACCAGGGCCGGTCGGTTCGGCTGCGCCACTCATGTCAGAACACTGCTGTCTTGGCTCCCATATCCCCGTAGTTAATGGAACATGTGACGCATTTCTAATGTAAAAAAAGCCGCACCGGCTCCTGTGGCGCCGGCAATAGCGATCACAGCGAGAATACGCCTTGGTGCCGGCGCCCGGCCTGCCGGGGTCATCGCGCCTGGCCACGATCGAATGAGCGCTGTCCTGCCCTGTCAGGTCGATGAACACGGCACGGCCACACGAGGTCGCCGCACAACGGACCGAGGCCGGGCGACCAGGGAGCCAAGCTCGAAAAATTTCGCTCCGATGATGTCTTGATCTTTCATGGCGCCGCGAATCGGTCCATTATTCAAAAATATTCGATATTGGAGCCCTCATGGCGTCGCCTGTCCTGCCCGCGTCACACCGTGCCCTGCCCAAGGCACCCCGGCGCCGCAACGCGGCGGAACGGGTCGATCTCATTCTCGACGCCACTGAACGCTACCTGCTGGAGCAGGGCCTCGACGGCATCGGCCTGCCGGCCATCGCGCGGACGGCGGGGCTGCCGGCCGCCAGCCTCTACCACCTGTTCCCGTCGACCGAGGCGGCTCTGGTCGGGCTGCTGCGGCGCTACAATGCCCTGATGGACCGGGAGTTCAACGCCCTGGCCGTGCGGATCGAGGCGCCGACCTGGCAGGAGTGGATCCGCCAGCTGTTTGCCGCCGGGCGGGATTTCTATCGCCGCCATCCGGCGCACGCGCTGCTGGTGTTCCGGGCACTGGGTTTTGGCGGGCTGCGCCGGGCCGACGATGGCCACATCATGGAACAGGGCCGGGCGATGGCCGCCGAGCTGGACCGGCGGTTCCTGCTGCCGCCGGTCGCGCGGCTGGACGAACGCCTCGCCATCGCCATCGCGCTGTCAGACCGGGTATGGGCGTTTGATCCCGCGCCGGCGAGCGCAACAGGGCCCGCGCCAGAGGGCGCGACCGGCCCCGCGTGTGATGGCGTGATCAGCGACGCCACCTTCGAGGAATCCCAGCGCGCCGTCCTGTCCTACCTTGGCAACTATCTGCCGCCCGTGCTCGAACGGCGCCCCGCCGACACGTCGGCCATGCCGCCGGCCTCCTCCATCGCGACGAGGGCAAGTTGATGACCCGACACCTGTATCCCGTGCTGCTGCTCTCGCTGCTGACACCGCTCGCCGGCTGTGACGGCGCGTCGTCAACGCCTGCGGAATCGCCCCGGAAGATCGCCGCGCGCGCCGCCACCCTGACCCCCGCCGAACCCCGGCTGGCCGCGCTCTACGAAACATCCTGCCGGGCCTGCCATGCCAGCGCCGAGGCCGGCGCCCCGCTTACCGGCGACACGCGCGCCTGGGCGCCGCGCTGGGACAAGGGCATGCCGATACTGGTCGAGCATACCATCAGCGGCTTCAACGGCATGCCGGCCGGTGGCCAGTGTTTCTCGTGCGAGCCGGCGGATTACGAGGCGTTGATCCGCTTTCTTGCCGGCCACGGTCCGGCACGGGAGGGGACTCCGTCATGATCTCGCGGCGCACGCTGTTCCTCGCGCTCGGCGCCACGGCACTGGCCGGTGGCGGGGCCTATCTCCACCAGGCGCTGCGAGAGGCGCCGGAGCCGCCATCACCGCCGGCGCGGGACGAGAACGGACATCTGCTGTGGCGCAACTGGTCGGGCAGCGCCCACGCCTACCCGGCCGCCCGCGCGGCGCCGGCCTCGGAGGACGAACTCGCCGCGTTGATGCGCACCGCCCAGGGGCCGATCCGCGTCGTTGGCGCCGGGCACAGTTTCATGCCGCTGGTGCCGACCGACGGCACGCTGGTGACGCTCGACCGGCTGGCCGGCCTGGTCCACCACGACGCCGCGACACATCAGGCAACGGTGCGCGCCGGCACCCGGCTGGGCGACCTCGGACCGGCGCTGGCCGCGATCGGGCAGGAAATGCCCAACCTGCCGGACATCAACAAGCAAGCGCTGGGCGGCGCGCTGGCGACGGCAACCCATGGCACCGGCCTCGATGTCCAGGCCCTGCACGGTAGTGTCACCGCCATGCGGCTGGTAACGGCGCGCGGTGACATCCTCGACATCGACGCCACCCGCCAGCCCGACCTGTTCGCGGCGGCGCGCGTCGGGCTTGGGGCCTTCGGCGTTGTCACCCAGGTGACGCTGCGCAACAGCGCGCTCACACGGGTGCACAAGCGCACGACGATCCTGCCGCTGGAACAGGTGATGGCACAATGGCCGCGCCTCTATGGCGCCCACCGCAACGCCGAGTTCTTCGCCCTGCCCTTCACCGGTTATGCCGCGGTGGTGACGGTGGACGAAACCGACCGGCCCGTGCAGCCGCGCGGCCCCGACAGGGACACCGAGACGCTGATGGACCTCAAGCGACTGCGGGATCTGTTTCACCTGTCGACGCCGGTGCGCAAGCGCGTCGCCCGCGCGCTGATGGCGGATATCCCGCCTGAAGAGGCGGTCGACGAGGGCTGGAAGCTCTTGTCCAACGAACGGCCGGTGCGCTTCCACGAGATGGAGTTTCATCTGCCGATCGAGGTCCAGATGGCGGCCCTGCGCGACATCGTCGGCACTATCGAGACCCACCGGCCGGACGTGTTCTTCCCCATCGAGGCACGGATCATCAAGGCCGACGATGCCTGGCTGTCGCCGTTCAACGGCCGCACCTGCGGCTCACTGGCGGTACACGCCTATTACAAGGACGACTACCGCTTCCTGTTCGAGCTGATCGAGCCGATCTTCCGCCGCTATGGTGGCCGGCCGCACTGGGGCAAGCTCAACACGCTGACCGCGACGGATTTCGCCGGCCTCTATCCGCGCTGGAACGACGCGATGGCGCTGCGCCAGGCGCTCGATCCCGACGGCCGGTTGCTCAACACTTACCTCAAGTCGGTGCTGCAGCATGGCCAACCCTGATCGCCCGGCGCCGGATGGCGCATCTGAGCGCCCCGCGCCGGATGGCGCATCTGATCGCCCCGCGCCGGATGGCGCATCGCAAAAATCCGCGCGACGCTGGAGCCGGCGGGCCGTCGTCGCCGGTGGCGGTCTGCTGGCGCTGGGCGGCGCCGGCCTGGTGGCGCGCCCCGGCGTGCGCGGCGGACCGCATGACGCCTATTTCAGCCGGCTGAGTGCGGCATTGCATCGCGCCGGCGTCGCCCGGCCGGTGCTGGTGGTGGACACCACCCGGCTGGCGCGCAACATCACGGCGGTGCGCCAGACGCTTGCCGGCACCGGCCTCAACCTGCGCCTGGTGGTGAAATCCCTGCCTGTGCCCGCGCTGCTGGAGACCATCGCCGACGGCACCGGCACCCGGCGGATGATGGTGTTCAACGGCCCGATGCTGCAGGATGTTGCGCAGCATTGGCCGGATGCCGATGTGCTGCTGGGCAAGCCCCTGCCGGTGGACGCGGCCCGCGCCTTTCTGGCCGCGACCGGAGATCCGGCAGCACCGGCGGCCAACCCGCAATGGCTGATCGACACCCCGGCGCGGCTGGCGCAATATGCGGCGCTGGCGCGCGGCCTCGGCCGGCCGCTGCGGGTGAATTTCGAGATCGACGTTGGCCTGCATCGCGGTGGCATCGCCAGTCCGGCGGCACTGGCGGCGATGGTCGACGCCGCGCGGGAGGAGTCGATGCTCAGCATCGCCGGGCTGATGGGGTACGATCCGCATGTGCCGAAGATGCCGAACCCCGACAGCGCCTTCAAGGACAGCCAGGCGGCCTATGCCGAGGCGATCGCCGTGTTGCGCGAACGCCTGGGCGGCTCACCGGAGCGCTGGACGCTCAATGGCGCCGGCAGCCCGACCTATGCCCTGCACGCGCGCGGCAGCGTCGTGAACGACGTGGCGGTCGGCTCGGGCTTCGTCAAGCCGGGCGACTTCGACCTCGACACCCTGCGCCATCATGTGCCGGCGGCCTTTATCGCCACGCCGGTGCTCAAGGCGACCGGCCCCACCCGATTCCCCGGGCTGGAACCGCTGGGCGGCCTGCTGCGCTGGCTCGATCCCAACAGTGCGCGCGCCTTCTTCATCCACGGCGGCCACTGGCTGGCGACGCCGGTGTCCCCGCCGGGCCTGCAATACAACAGCCTGTTCGGCCGTTCGAGCAATCAGGAAATGCTCACCGGCTCGGCGCGGGTCACGTTGCGGCCTGACGATTATGTCTTTCTGCGGCCGTCGCAGAGCGAGGCCCTGTTCTTCCAGTTCGGACCGCTGGTCACCTATGATGGGCGGGAGATCGCCGGCCGCTGGGAAACGTTCTCGGTCTCCGCCTGAGGCCCGGCGTCTCCGCGCCCTATGGCGGTGCTGGTAGCGGGGGCGTGACCTGCCATGGAACTTTCATCCAGCCCTGACTAGAGCCTCGGCGGTTTTGGTTATGCCTTTCGGCGCCTTGTTTGCAATGGGGTCAGGCATGCCTGACCCCATTGCAAAAGTCGTTTTGGCGTAG
>NZ_JBEUDS010000028.1:0-45821 GCF_041060555.1 Parapedomonas caeni
TGCAAACTCCACCATAACGATGAACCCGGTGGCCACCAGCGACGCCGCATTCCGGGGTGGGGCATGCCCCACCCCGGAATACACCATCGCCTACACCGGAAATTACACCACGAGCGCGGACGCTAACGGGATAAATGTCGCTTTCCTGCAATTAGTTGCGTCTGTTGTTTGTAAATTGGACCACTGCAAAACATGTGATAATTGGTAGTCTCAGGCACAGTCAAAATGGTGCGCAGCGTTGGAAGGATCCAAATGGTGGAGCCGGTTCACGGAGGAGAGAACCTCGGCCAACCAGTCGAAACCGCTGGGGAGGAAGTAACCGGGACGGTCAAGTGGTTCGACTCGGTCAAGGGCTATGGCTTCCTGGTGCCGCTCGATGGTGGCGGGGGCGACGTACTCGTCCATTTCTCGGTATTGCGGGAAGTGGGACGACGGACGTTGCCGGAAGGCGCGACACTGACCTGCCTGGCGGCACGACGGGATCGTGGCCGGCAGGCGACCAGGATTCTCAGCCTCGACCTCACGACAGCAGTGGGGCCTGACCCGGAGTCGGCCTTGCAGAAAGCCGCGGACCGCGTCGATCCGTTGTCGCTCATCACCAATGCCGGCGACTTCGAGATCGTGACGGTCAAGTGGTTCAACCGCCTGAAAGGCTATGGCTTCCTGTCACGCGGCGCGGGCACGCAGGACATTTTCGTCCACATGGAAACGCTGCGTCGTGCCAGCATCGGCGAGTTGCTACCGGGGCAGGACTTGCGCGCCCGCATAGCGCCCGGCGAGAAGGGGCCTCTGGCGGTCGTCGTGGAGTGGCCGCCCGAGACCTGAGTGTTCGGAGTTCCTTGTGTTCCGGTTCTGGCGTAATCTTCCACTGGTCCGGCTGGCCGCCTGTATCGGGCTGGCCCTGCCGTTTCCCGGCGGCCTGCCCGGCGGCGCCGGGCCGGTGGCGGCGGCCGACATCGCGGGCACCCCCCAGCGCCTGCGGCAGGCGCCCCTGCGGATCACGCTGGCCGGCGGCAGAACCGCCGTGTTCACCGTGCAGGTCGCGACAACCGAGCAACAGCGCAACACCGGCCTGATGCACCGGCGGGATATGCCCGCCGACGAGGGAATGCTGTTCCTGTTTCCGCGCAGCCGCCCGGTTTCGTTCTGGATGCAGAATACCTTCATCCCGCTGGATCTGCTGTTCATTGACGACAGGGGGCGTATCTCCGGCATTGTCGCCAACGCCCGGCCACACTCGCTCGACATCATCGACTCGCCGGGTCCGGCGGCCGCTGTGCTGGAGATCAACGGCGGCCTGGCGGCGCGACTGGGAATCGCCGTCGGCGATCGGGTTGCCTATCCCGCGACCTTGCGCGACGAGGTCCACTGACTCCTCCCCGTCGCACGCGGACTTGTCGGCCGGCCCGCTGGCCGCTAGAGGAGCCGCAGCAACCGTCGACACCCACCGTGGAGAAAACCATGACCGCCATCATCGACATTCTGGGCCGCGAGATTCTCGACAGCCGCGGCAACCCCACGGTCGAGGTGGATGTGACGCTGGAGGACGGCTCGTTCGGCCGTGCCGCCGTGCCGTCGGGCGCCTCCACCGGCGCCCATGAGGCGGTCGAGAAGCGCGACGGCGACAAGGGCCGCTACCTCGGCAAGGGCGTGCTGGCGGCGGTCGAGGCGGTCAACGGCGAGATCTTTGATGCCCTTTCCGGCCTTGACGCCGAGGATCAGGTGGCCATCGACCAGATCATGCTCGACCTCGACGGCACGGCCAACAAGAGCCGGCTGGGCGCCAACGCCATCCTCGGCGTGTCGATGGCGGTGGCCAAGGCGGCCGCCGACGCGCGCGGCATCGAGCTGTATCGCTATATCGGCGGCGTTTCCGCCCGCACCCTGCCGGTGCCGATGATGAACATCATCAACGGCGGCGCCCATGCCGACAACCCGATCGACATCCAGGAATTCATGATCATGCCGGTCGGCGCCGACAGCCTGGCCGACGCGGTGCGCTGGGGCGCGGAAATCTTCCACACCCTGAAGAAGGAACTGTCGACGGCCGGTCACAACACCGCGGTCGGCGACGAGGGCGGCTTCGCGCCGAAGCTCGCCAGCACGACGGACGCCATCGACTTCATCATGAAGGCGATCGAGAAGGCTGGCTACAAGCCGGGCGAGGATGTCTATCTGGCGCTCGACTGCGCGTCGACCGAGTTCTTCCATGACGGCAAGTATGTGCTGGCCGGCGAGGGCAAGACCCTCGACAGCGGCCAGATGGCGGCCTACCTCGCCGATCTGGTGGCCAAGTATCCGATCATCTCGATCGAGGACGGCATGGCCGAGGACGACTGGGCCGGCTGGAAGGCGCTCACCGACCTCATCGGCGGCAAGTGCCAGCTGGTGGGCGACGACCTGTTCGTCACCAATGCCGTGCGCCTGCGCGAGGGCATCGCCAAGGGCGTCGCCAACTCGATTCTGGTCAAGGTCAACCAGATCGGCTCGCTCACCGAGACGCTGACCGCCGTCGACACCGCGCATCGCGCCGGCTACACCGCCGTGATGTCGCATCGCTCGGGCGAGACCGAGGATGCCACCATCGCCGACCTCGCGGTGGCCACCAACTGCGGCCAGATCAAGACCGGCAGCCTGGCGCGCTCCGACCGGCTGGCCAAGTACAACCAGCTGATCCGTATCGAGCAGGAACTGGCCACGGCAGCCGTCTATGCCGGCCGGAGCATTCTGAAGGCATAAATTCACCAATCAATGCCTTGAACCACAAGGCAGACTCTTGACGGGCGGAGTCGCCCGTGGTGATGTGGCACCATGCTGCCGGACAATGACTTGACTGCATTGCTCAAGCGGGCCCTGGTGCCCGCCGGCTGCGTCGTTGCCATCGCCTATTTCGGCTATCATACGCTGCAAGGGCAGAACGGCCTGCGCGCCTATGGCGCCTATGAGGCACAGATCGCCGATCTGTCGCATGATGCCGCGAAGCTGCGCCAGCAGCGCCAGACGCTGGAACATCGCCTCGCGCTGCTCTCGCCGGACCGGGTTGACCCGGACTATGCCGACGAACTGGTGCGACGCCACCTCGGCCTCGCCGATCCCAATGAAGACATCATTCTGCTGGACCCGCCATCCGAACAGCGGTGACAGCGCGTTGTACGCCGGCCAACGCCGGACTCTGGACGTATCTGAGAATAGCCCTTCGCGTTTCATCCTCCAGGGTATCGCGGCGGCTAATATGCCTTGGCGTCACGGCTTTTGCGCGCTAACAAGCAGAAGAGACAATTTTATAAAACCGAACGTTTGGTTATATTCCTAGGAGGGAGCCCATGGCCAAATCCCCCGCCAAGCCGAGCGGTGGCGCCAAGAACAAGGCCGCCACTGATGCCCACGACCACCTTCGCACCACCCGGATTCCCGCGCCGGCCTATCCGCAGACCTACAAGGCGAGCGTCGATGAGCTGAAGCAGTTCTACCGCGAGATGCTGCTGATCCGCCGCTTCGAGGAGCGGGCCGGCCAGATGTACGGCCTGGGCCTGATCGGCGGCTTCTGCCATCTCTACATCGGCCAGGAAGCGGTGGTGGTGGGTATCCAGTCAGCGCTGCGCAAGGGCGACTCCATCATCACCGGCTACCGCGACCATGGCCACATGCTCGCCTGTGGCATCGATCCCAAGCCGGTGATGGCCGAGCTGACCGGCCGCGCGGGCGGCATCTCCCGCGGCAAGGGCGGCTCGATGCACATGTTCTCGGTCGACCACGGCTTTTACGGCGGCCATGGCATCGTCGGCGCCCAGGTGTCGCTGGGCACCGGGCTGGCGTTTGCCCACAAGTACAAGAAGGACGGTGGTGTCGCCGTCACCTATTTCGGCGACGGCGCCTCCAACCAGGGCCAGGTCTACGAAAGCTTCAACATGGCCGAGCTGTGGAAGCTGCCGGTGATCTACGTCATCGAGAACAACCAGTACGCCATGGGCACCAGCGTCAATCGCGCCTCGGCCGAGGATCAGCTGTTCCGCCGGGGCGAGAGCTTCCGCATTCCCGGCCTGCAGATCAACGGCATGGATGTCTGCGAGGTGCGGGCCGCCGCCGACGAGGCGGTGGCGTGGGTGCGCGCCGGCAAGGGCCCGGTGCTGCTGGAGATGAAGACCTACCGCTATCGCGGCCACTCTATGTCCGATCCGGCCAAGTATCGCTCCAAGGAGGAGGTCGAGCAGGTGCGCGAGCACTCCGACCCCATCGAGGGCTGCAAGAAGCGCCTGCTGGAAAGCGGCCGGGTGACCGAGGAGGAGCTCAAGGCCATCGACAAGGAAATCCGCGCCCTGGTCGCCGAGGCGGCCGATTTCGCGCAGAACTCGCCGGAGCCCGATCCGGCCGAACTCTATACCGACGTGCTGGTGGAGGCCTACTGAGATGGCGACCGAGATTTTCCTGCCCGCCATGTCGCCCACCATGGAGGAGGGCACGCTGGCCAAGTGGCTGGTCAAGGAGGGCGATACCATCAAGGCCGGCCAGGTGATCGCCGAGATCGAGACCGACAAGGCGACCATGGAGCTGGAGGCCGATGACGCCGGCGTCGTCGCCCGCCTGCTGGTGCCGGGCGGCGCCGAAGGGGTCAAGGTCGGCACGCCGATCGCGCTGGTCGCCGAGGAAGGCGAATCCGTCGCGGCGGCCGCTGCTGCCCCGGTCGCCCCGGCGCCTGTGGCGACGGCCGCCCCCGCAGTCAGTGCGCCGGCCCCGGTGGCGGCGTCAGCCCCGGTGGCAGCGCCGGTTCTGGTAGCCAAGGCCGATCCGGCCATTCCCGCCGGCACGCCGATGGTCAAGATGACCGTGCGCGAGGCCCTGCGCGACGCCATGGCGGAGGAAATGCGCCGCGATGACCGCGTCTTCGTCATGGGCGAGGAGGTCGCGCAGTATCAGGGCGCCTACAAGGTGACCCAGGGCCTGCTGGACATGTTCGGGCCCGACCGGGTGATCGACACCCCGATCACCGAGCACGGCTTTGCCGGCATCGGCGCCGGTGCCGCCATGGGCGGGCTGAAGCCGGTCATCGAGTTCATGACCTTCAACTTCGCCATGCAGGCGATCGATCACATCATCAACTCGGCGGCCAAGACCAACTACATGTCCGGCGGCCAGATGCGCTGCCCGATCGTGTTCCGCGGCCCCAATGGTGCCGCCGCCCGGGTCGGCGCCCAACACAGCCAGAACTACGGCGCCTGGTACGCCGCGGTGCCGGGGCTGATCGTGCTGGCGCCCTATGACGCCGCCGACGCCAAGGGCCTGCTGAAAGCCGCCATCCGCTCGCCGGACCCGGTGGTGTTCCTGGAGAACGAGCTGCTGTACGGCCGCACCTTCGAGGTGCCGCAGATGGACGATTATGTGCTGCCGATCGGCAAGGCGCGCATCATGCGGGAAGGCACCGACGTCACCCTGGTCGGTTATTCGATCGCCGTCGGCGTGGCGCTTGAGGCCGCCGACAAGCTGGCCGCCGAGGGCATCAGCGCCGAGGTGATCGACCTGCGCTCGCTGCGGCCGCTCGATCGCGCCACCGTGCTCACCAGTCTGAAAAAGACCAACCGGCTGGTGGTGGTGGAAGAGGGCTGGCCGCAGTGCTCGATCGCCTCGGAAATCGCGGCGATCTGCATGGAGGACGGCTTCGACGACCTCGATGCGCCCGTGCTGCGCGTCACCGACGTCGACGTGCCGCTGCCCTACGCCAACAACCTGGAGAAAATGGCGCTGGTGAAGGTCGATGACGTCGTCGCCGCCGCCAGGCGGGTCTGCTACCGCTGAGCCCTTGTTGCTGTATCGTTGAGGAAGAGAAGCCCGGCCGCGCGCCCCCGTCGCGTCCCGGGCTGTCTGGGGGAAGAACCGATGGCTATTGAAATCCTGATGCCCGCCTTGTCGCCGACCATGGAGAAGGGCACCCTTGCCAAGTGGCTGGTGAAGGAAGGCGACAGCGTCAGCGCCGGTCAGGTGCTGGCGGAGATCGAGACCGACAAGGCGACCATGGAATATGAGTCCGCCGACGAGGGCACGGTGGGCGCGCTGCTGATTGCCGCCGGCACCGAGGATGTCGCGGTCGGCACGCCGATCATGACCCTGCTTGAGGAAGGCGAGAGCGCGGGCGCAGCCCCGGTCGCCAAGCCGACGGCACAAGCCCCGACGCCGACGCCGACCCCGGCACCGACCCCGGCGCCAACCCCGGCACTGACCCCGGCGCCAACACCTGCACCCGTGGTCGCGGCACCCGCCCCGGCGCCTGCCGTGGCGACCCCGGCCGCCATTCACGACGACCGCGTCAAGGCCTCGCCGCTGGCCCGCCGTCTGGCCGAGCAGATGGGGCTCGACCTCAGCGACGTCGAGGGCAGCGGCCCCGGCGGCCGCATCGTCAAGGCCGATCTCGCGCGCGCCCAGGCGGCGCCCGCCGCGCCGCGCGCACCAGCCCCGGCGCCAGCAGCAGCGCCCGTGGTGGCGGCCGTCGCGACACCTGCTGCCGTCGCGCCGACCCTCTATCCGCCGCCGGCCGATGTGCCGTTCGAGGAAATCCGTCTGCCCGGCATGCGCAAGGTGATCGCCAAGCGCATGGCCGAGAGCAAGTCGACGGTGCCGCACTTCTACATCACCGTCGATGTCGAGCTGGACAAGCTGCTGGCCACCCGCAAGTCACTCAACGCGGCGCTGGAGGCCGACGGCGTCAAGCTGTCGGTCAACGACTTCGTCATCCGCGCCTGCGGTCTGGCGCTGAAGAAGGTGCCGGCCGCCAATGCCCAGTTCGCCGGCGACAAGATGTACCAGTTCCACCGCGCCGACATCTCGGTGGCGGTGGCGGTGCCCGGCGGCCTGGTGACGCCGGTCATCAAGGGCGCCTGCGGCAAGGGCGTCGCCGATATTTCCCGCGAGATGGCGTCGCTGGCCAGGAAAGCCCGCGACGGCAAGCTGCTGCCGGAAGACTATCAGGGCGGCACTTTCTCCATCTCCAACCTCGGCATGTTCGGCATCAAGCAGTTCGACGCGGTGATCAATCCGCCCCAGGGCGCCATCCTGGCGGTGGGGGCGGGCGAGCCGCGCCCGGTGGTCAAGGACGGCGCGCTGGCCATCGCCACGGTGATGTCGGTGACGCTGTCGGTCGACCATCGCGTGCTCGATGGCGCCATCGGGGCCGAGTTTCTTGGCGCTTTCAAGAGGTTGATCGAAGAGCCGCTTTTGTTGATGGCTTGAGGGTGAAGCCGGCTCTTGGCGGGGCCGGCCCCTGAATGAACGCGAACCGCGAACGAGAGAGAGCGCAAATGGCTGAGACCTATGATGTTATCGTGCTGGGTGGCGGCCCCGGCGGCTATGTGGCGGCGATCCGGGCCGCCCAGCTGGGCCTCAAGACGGCGCTGGTGGAGCGCGAGCATCTGGGCGGCATCTGCCTCAACTGGGGCTGCATCCCCACCAAGGCGCTGCTGCGTTCATCGGAAATCTACCACTACATGACCCACGCCGCGGCCTATGGCCTGAAGGCGGACAATGTCAGCTTCGACCTGGCCGCCATCGTCAAGCGTTCGCGCGGTGTCGCCGGTCAGCTCAACGCCGGCGTCAAGGGCCTGTTGAAGAAGAACAAGGTCACCGTGGTCGACGGCGAGGGCCAGCTGGTGGGCAAGGGCCGGCTCGCCGTCTCGAAGGGCGGCCAGGCGGTCGCCGAGCTGGAGGGCCGCCATATCATTCTGGCCACCGGCGCCCGCGCCCGCGAACTGCCGCACCTCAAGGCCGACGGCAAGCTGGTGTGGACCTATCGTCATGCGCTGGTGCCCGAGGTCATGCCGAAATCGCTGCTGGTGATCGGCTCGGGCGCCATCGGCATCGAGTTCGCCAGCTTCTTCTCCGACCTCGGCGCCAAGGTGACGGTGGTCGAGGCGCTGGATCGCATCTTGCCGGTGGAGGACGAGGAAGTCTCGGCGTTCATGACCAAGGCGCTGACCAAGCAGGGCATGACCATCAAGACCGCGGCGTCGGTGACCAAGCTCGATCCCAAGGGCGACGGCGTGACCGCCACCATCGAGGCGGCGGGCAAGGCCGAGCAGCTGACGGTGGACCGCGTGATTCTGGCCATCGGCATCACCGGCAATGTCGAGAATATCGGCCTTGAGGCCGTCGGCGTCGCGGTCGAGAAGGGCCATGTCGTCACCGACGGCTATGGCCGCACCAATGTCGAGGGCATCTGGGCGATCGGCGACCTCGCCGGCGCGCCGTGGCTGGCGCACAAGGCCAGCCACGAGGGCGTCACCGCCGCCGAGATGATCGCCAAGGCGCTGGGCAAGGGCGCTGACCTGCATCCCCACCCGCTCGACACCGGCAATATCCCGGGCTGCACCTACTGCCGGCCGCAGGTGGCCAGCGTCGGCCTCACCGAGGCCAAGGCCAAGGCCGCCGGGCATGAGGTGAAGGTCGGTCGCTTCCCGTTCATCGGCAACGGCAAGGCGATCGCGCTGGGCGAGGCGGAAGGCTTCGTCAAGACCGTGCTGGACGCCAAAACCGGCGAGCTGCTGGGTGCCCACATGGTCGGCGCGGAAGTCACCGAACTGATCCAGGGTTACACGGTTGCCCGTACGCTGGAGACCACCGAGGCCGAGCTGATGGCCACCGTGTTCCCGCACCCGACGTTGTCGGAAATGATGCACGAAAGCGTGCTGGACGCTTACGGCCGGGCTATTCACTTCTAGGCTTAGTCCCTTCCGGGGCCTGGTCCGTTCTCGGATCTGGTCCCTGCCGGGGTCCTTGCGGCCCGGACGATCAGCGGCCGCCGCCGGAACCCCGGTCGGCGGCCGTCGCCGTCATGGAACCACGTTGTTGGCCGATCAGTCCTCGGTCCAGCTCATCTGCACCGGCTCGAACCGGTCGGACTGGGTGTCCAGCAGCTTTAGGATGCCATCGGCGATGTCGAAATAGGCGCCATGCAGCCGCAGCACGCCCTCGCGTTCACGCTCGGCGACGAACGGGAAGGTTCGCAGGTTGGCGATGGACTGGCGGATCGCCGCCTGTTCCAGCGCCCGCTGCGGGTCGATGTCCGGCGCGATCTTGTAGGCCATCATCACCTGATCGCGCACCGGCTTGATCAGCGCCATCCATTTGCCGATGAAGCTGGCGTCGGCGGCATCGTCGTCCTCATTGTCGAAGTCGCCGGTCAGCGAGGCCTGGATGCCACCGCAGCGGGCATGGCCGAACACCACCACATGCTCGACCTTGAGCTGGGTGACGGCATATTCGATGGCCGCGCTGGCACCATGACGGCCGCCGCCGGTCTCGAACGGCGGCACCAGGTTGGCGACGTTGCGCAGCACGAACAGCTGGCCCGGCTCGGCGTCGAATACCACGGTGGGGTCCACCCGGCTGTCGCAGCAGGCGATCATCATCACCTTGGGCGACTGGCCCTGGTTGGCCAGCGAGTCGTAACGGGTGCGATGGCGGGTGTAGATGTCGCTGCGAAACCGGCGATAGCCGTCGATCAGGAACTCGAAATCAGACACGCTGGGCGCTTCCTTCTCATTGTCGTCGTGCATAAACGTCCTTCCTGAACCTACGTCAACCCATGCTGCCACCGTCGTCGCGCCGGCCGGAACCACCGTCCGGGCGGGACGTCGCTGGCGGTCCTGACCCACCGCCAGGGCGGGACGCCATTGGCGGCCCTGACATAGTGTGGTCATCCCGCCGGGCAAGGCGTCACAACAGTTGGAATGTGACGGTCGAGGGATTATGTGGGGTCCATGAACAAGCCAGAAATCCTCAGCCCGGACGCCGCCAGCCCCGAGACGCCGCAGCCGCGCGTGCGCAAGCCGGAATGGCTGCGCGTCCGCGCGCCCACCTCGCCCGAGGTGGGGGAGACCCGCAAGCTGATGCGGGACCTCAAGCTGCACACGGTGTGCGAGGAAGCCGCCTGTCCGAACCTCGGCGAATGCTGGAAGCAGAAGCACGCCACGGTGATGATTCTCGGCGACACCTGCACCCGCGCCTGCGCCTTCTGCAACGTCAAGACCGGTATGCCGCGCCCCGTCGACCCGATGGAGCCCGAGCATGTGGCGGATGCCTGCGCGGCCATGGGACTGGAACACATCGTCATCACCTCGGTCGATCGCGACGATCTGGCGGATGGTGGGGCCACCCAGTTCGTCCGGGTGATCGAAGCCCTGCGCCAGCGCGCGCCGGCCACCACCATCGAGATCCTCACCCCCGACTTCCGTAACAAGATGCAGTCGGCGGTGGAGCGCATCGTCGCCGCGCGACCCGACGTCTACAACCACAACCTGGAAACCGTGCCGCGGCTCTACCCGACGGTGCGGCCGGGCGCGCGCTACTATCATTCGCTGCGGCTGCTCGATCTGGTGAAGCGGCTCGATCCGACCATCTTCACCAAGTCCGGCATCATGGCGGGCCTGGGCGAGGAACGGCTGGAGGTCCATCAGGTGATGGACGACATGCGCTCCGCCGACATCGATTTCCTCACCATCGGCCAGTATCTGCAGCCGACGCCCCGGCACATCGCCGTCGATCGCTTCGTCACGCCGGCCGAGTTCAACGCCTACGCCAGCATGGCCAAGGCCAAGGGCTTCCTGCTGGTGTCGTCGAGCCCGCTGACCCGATCGAGCTATCATGCCGGCAGCGATTTCGCGAAGCTGAAGGCGGCGCGGCTGGACAAGCTGGCACGGGAGGCGGCGAGGGGCTGATGCCGCGGCACGCCGATCAGCGCATCCTGCCCTACAGCCCTGAGCAGATGTTCGATCTGGTGGCGGACGTCGGGGCCTATCCGCAGTTCCTGCCGTGGGTGGTAGGCGCCCGGGTCCGCTCATCCTCGCCGATGCTGCTGGTGGCGGACCTGATCGTCGGCTTCAAGGTGTTCCGCGAGACCTTCACCTCGCGGGTGACACTTGAACGGCCGCATCATGTGCATGTCGACTATGTGAACGGGCCATTGAAACACCTGCACAACGACTGGCGGTTCACCCCCGACGGGCAGGGCGGCACCCGCGTTGATTTCCATGTCGATTTCGCGTTCAAGAACCGCCTGCTGGAGGCGATGGTCGGCACCGTGTTTTCCGAGGCGCTCGGCCGGATGGTGGCGGCGTTCGAGGCGCGCGCGGCTGAACTTTACGCGTCCGAGACCCTCGTCACCGACGCCAGCAGTTCCAGCGCCACCCGCACGGCCTGAAGGCGTACCCCGGTCCGGTCCAGTCCCTCGAACACCCGCGTATCCGCGACCACATCCTTCTCGCTCTGGCCACGGCGGGCCAGGGCGAACACCACGGTGCCCACCGGCTTGCGGTCGCTGCCACCACCGGGGCCGGCGATACCGGTGATGCCGACGGCGACATCGGCATCGGAGCGCGCAATGGCGCCCTGGGCCATCGCCCAGGCGACGGCGACGCTGACCGCGCCAAAGGTCTCCAGCACGTCAAGGCTGACACCCAGCGTCTTGATCTTGGCCTCGTTGGAGTAGGTGACGAAGCCGCGATCAAGGACATCGGACGACCCGGCGATTTCCGTCAACGCGCCGGCCAGCAGGCCACCGGTGCAGGACTCGGCGGTGGCGATCTTCAGGCCACGGGCGCGAAAGGCGGTCAGCACAGCCTCGGCTTCGGCCACGATGTCAGCGGGGAACAGCATCAGCGACTCCATTTTCGGCGCCTCTTACACCGGAATGGTTACGGTGGCTATCGCCTGTGCCGCGATGCCCTCCCGGCGGCCGGTGAAGCCCAGGCCCTCGGTGGTGGTGGCCTTGACGCTGACCTGACCGGCCGCCAGCCCGAGCACGCCGGCGATCCGCGCCACCATGGCGTCGCGGTGCGGCCCAACCTTGGGGCGCTCGCAAATGATTGTCACGTCGACATGCTCGATGGCACCACCGGAGTCTGCCACCAGCCGGGCGGCATGGGCCAGGAAACGCACCGAGTCCGCGCCGCGCCACTGCGGATCGGAAGGGGGGAAGTGCTGGCCGATGTCACCGGCACCAATGGCACCAAGCAGGGCGTCGGTCAGCGCGTGCAGCGCCACGTCGGCATCCGAATGGCCAACCAGGGCGTGGTCATGGGGCACCTTGACGCCGCATAGCCAGACGTGATCGCCCGGCCCGAAGCGATGGACGTCATAGCCCATGCCGACCCGGCTCACCCGGCGCGGCGCCAGCAACCGTTCGGCCCGTGCCCAGTCTTCGGGAAGCGTCACCTTCATGTTGTCCTCGTCTCCCGGCACGATCGCCACCGTACCGCCGGCGGCGCGCAACACGCCGCCGTCGTCGGTATGGTCGGCCGTTGCCGCCCGATGGGCCGCCAGAATGTCGGCAAAGCGGAAGCCTTGCGGCGTCTGCACCCGCCACAGGCCGTCGCGGGCGACCGCGTCCGCCACCCGGTCGGTGCCGCGTACCAGCGTGTCGACCACCGGCAGGGCGGGGATGGCGCCGGCATGAACGGCGAGTGCTGCCAGCACCCGCTCCACCAGCGCGGACGACAGCAGCGGTCGGGCAGCATCGTGAATCAGCACGCGGCTGGCGCCGCCCTCGGCGGCAATGCTCTCCAGCCCACGCCGCACCGACTCCTGCCGGCTGGCGCCACCGATGATCGGCGCGCCCAGCGGCAGGCCGGCGATGGCGGCGTCGTAAGCGGGACGGTCATCGGCATGGATCACCACCCGCACGGCATCAATGCCGGGGTGCGCCAGCAGCAGCCCGGCCGACCAGCGCAGCAGCGGCTTGCCGGCCAGCGACTGATACTGCTTGGGCGCGGGCGCGCCACTGCGGCTGCCGCGGCCGGCGGCGACGATGAGGGCGATGGTGTGGCCGGTCTCGGGTATGTGCGACATCCTGCGCTTGTACGGAAGCCCTGCTTGGCAAACAACCGCATCTCGTGTAGAGCCCGTGCCTGTTTTTTGTGCAGCAGTGACGCCATGCTCAACATCGGTCCGGTTTCCATTCCCAACAACGTCATTCTGGCGCCGATGACCGGCGTCAGCGACCTGCCGTTCCGCCGGCTGGTCAAGCGCTATGGCTGCGGCCTGACCGTCTCCGAGATGATCGCCTCCGAGGCGATGGTGCGGGAAACTCGCCAGTCGCTGCTGAAGGCCGCCTGGGCACCGGAGGAAGAACCGGTGTCGTTGCAGCTGGCCGGCTGCGAACCGCAGGTGATGGCCGAGGCCGCCAGGCTCAACGAGGATCGCGGCGCCGCGATCATCGACATCAACATGGGCTGCCCGGTGAAGAAGGTGGTCAACGGCTGGGCGGGCTCGGCGCTGATGCGCGATCTGGAGCTTGCCGGGCGGATCATCGATGCCGTGGTCAAGGCGGTGACGGTGCCGGTGACGCTGAAAATGCGCATGGGCTGGGATCACAGCAGTCTGAACGCCCCGGAACTGGCGCGCATCGCCGAGGATCTGGGCGTGCGGATGATCACCGTACACGGGCGCACCCGCAACCAGATGTACGCCGGCACCGCCGACTGGCGCTTCGTCGCCAGCGTCAAACAGGCGGTCAAGGTGCCGGTGATCGTCAATGGCGACATCTGCACGCTGGATGATGCGGCAACGGCGCGGGAGCAGTCCGGCGCCGATGGCGTGATGGTCGGGCGCGGCGCCTACGGCAAGCCGTGGCTGCCGGGGCAGGTGATCCGCTTTCTGGAAACCGGCGAGCGACGGCCGGAACCGGGCTTCGCCGAGCAATATGCGCTGGTCCGCGAGCACTACGACATGATGCTGGAGCATTACGGCGAACGCACTGGAGTCAACCTGGCGCGCAAGCACATCGGCTGGTACACCAAGGGGCTGCCAGGATCGGCGGAATTCCGCAACAAGATCAACCAGATCGAAAGCTCCGCTGTGGTGAAGCATGAACTGGTGGCCTTCTACGAACCGCTGCTCGAAAAGCGCGCGGCATGAGCCGGACGGCCACACACGCGACCCCCGGCACCCTGGTTCCCGCCGCGGCCCTGCTTCAGGACATCGTCAACGCGCTGCCCGGCCCCGTGCTGTGCCTCGACCCCGATGACGTCATCCGCTTTGCCAATACGGCGGCGGAGTCCTTCTTCAACGCTTCCGCCGCCGTGCTGGAGCAGCGTGGCCTGCCGCACGTGGTGCCGGCCGACAGCCCGTTGCTCGGGTTGATCCGCGAGGCGCGACTGCAGGATGGCTCCTATTCGGAACATGCCGTCGAACTGGCGCTGATCGGCGGCCAGCGACTGGTTGCCGACATTGTCGTCAGCCCGCTGCCCGACCAGCCGGGCTGGCTGCTGCTGATGCTGCAGTCGCGCTCGATCGCCATGATGATCGATCGCCAGCTCACCCATCAGGGCGCCGCGCGCTCGGTGGTCGGTGTCGCCGCCATGCTGGCGCATGAGATCAAGAACCCGCTGTCGGGCATCCGGGGCGCCGCCCAGTTGCTGGAGGATGGCGCCGACGAAGGCGGTCGTGAGCTGACCCAGCTGATCTGCAGCGAGGTCGATCGCATCCGCGCCCTGGTTGACCGCATGGAGACCTTCACCGACACCCGCCCCCTGGAGCGCACGCCGGAGAACATCCACCAGATCCTCGGCCATGTCCGGCGCATCGCCCAGACCGGCTTTGCCCGCACACTCACCATCCGCGAGCGCTACGACCCGTCGCTGCCGCCGGTGCTGGCCAACCGCGACAAGCTGGTGCAGGTGCTGCTCAATCTGGTGAAGAACGCCGCCGAAGCCGCTGGTGATGATGGGGAAATCATACTGACCACCGCCTATCGCCATGGCGTGCGCGTGGCGCTGCGCGGGTCGACCCGGCGCATTTCGCTGCCGCTGGAGATCTGCGTCATCGATTCCGGTCCCGGTGCGCCGCCGGAGCTGGCGGACCATCTGTTCGAGCCGTTCGTCTCCTCGAAGCAGAATGGCAGCGGCCTCGGGCTGGCGCTGGCCGCCAAGATCATCGGCGACCATGGCGGCGTCATCGAATATGCCCGCCAGGCCGACCCGCCGCGCACCGTTTTCCGTATCCTGCTGCCTGTCGCCTCGGAGCTGGCATGACCGACATCGCCACCATTCTCGTCGCCGATGACGATCAGGCGATCCGCACCGTCTTGCGTCAGGCGCTTGCCCGCGCCGGCTATGACGTCAAGGTCACCGGCACCGCCGCCGGCCTGTGGCGGTGGATCGAGGAGGGTGTGGGCGACGTCGTGGTGACCGACGTGGTGATGCCAGACGAGAATGGCCTCGACATGCTGCCGCGCATCCATGCCCGCCGCCCGGACCTGCCGGTCGTGGTCATGAGCGCCCAGAACACCCTGGCAACGGCCGTCAAGGCGACCGAGCGCGGGGCTTACGAATACCTACCAAAACCTTTTGATATCAATGAATTGACCAGAGTTGTTGACAGCGCGATAGAGCGCGTGCGTTCACAACGCCCGGTCCACCGGCAAGACGTCCAGGGCACCGAGGAACTGCCGATGATCGGCCGGTCGCCGGTAATGCAGGAGGTCTATCGCACCATGGCCCGGGTGGTGCCGACCGATCTCACGGTGATGATCCTCGGCGAATCCGGCACCGGCAAGGAACTGGTGGCGCGCGCCCTGCACGATCTCGGCCCGCGCAAGACCGGTCCGTTTGTCGCGCTCAACATGGCGGCGATCCCGCGCGAACTGATCGAGTCGGAGCTGTTCGGTCATGAAAAGGGCGCTTTCACCGGCGCCTCGGCCCGCTCGATCGGCAAGTTCGAGCAGGCCCAGGGCGGCACGCTGTTTCTCGACGAGATCGGCGACATGCCGATCGACGCCCAGACCCGGCTGCTGCGGGTGTTGCAGGAGGGCGAATACACCTCGGTCGGCGGTCAGCGCACCAAGAAGACCGACGTCCGCATCATCTCAGCCACCAACAAGGATTTGCGCAAGCTGATCGAGAGCGGGCGGTTCCGCGAGGATCTGTTCTACCGCCTCAACGTGGTGCCGCTGCGCTTGCCGCCGCTACGGATGCGCGCCGACGACGTGCCGGAACTGGCCCGGCATTTCCTGGAACAGGCGCACCGGCAGGGTCTGCCGCGACGCTCGCTGGATGCCGGCGCCGTCACCTGGCTGCGGCAATATCCGTGGCCCGGCAACGTCCGCGAGCTGGAGAACCTGATGCGCCGGCTGGCGGCGCTAACCCGCGACGACATCATCACCGCCAGCGTGCTGGAACTGGAGATGCGCGAGGGCAGCGAACCGCTGGCCGTCATGCAGGCGACGCCGGGGCAGGGGTTGAGCGAGTCGGTCGAACATCACCTGGCCCGCTATTTTGCCACGTTCGGCAATGACCTGCCGCCCGATGGCCTCTATGACCGAGTGCTTCAGGAGGTCGAGCGGCCACTGCTGGTGATGGCGCTGGCAGCCACGCGCGGCAACCAGATCCGGGCCGCCAAGCTGCTGGGCCTCAATCGCAACACCCTGCGCAAGAAGCTCTCGGACCTCAACGTCAACGCCGCCAACCTCAAGCATGTGCGCTAGGCGGCAATGTCCGCAAGGGCGTTCATCGCAAACAGGTGATGTGCGACGGCCACACTGTATTCCAATAGTCACGTCATCGCGCTAGGGTGTGGCGTGCAGATCATGACAGCGAACTCCAATGCCCCACTGCCTGCCCGGCTGGCACGCCGCTGGCGGGTCGGCCGGCGCCGCTTCAGCCGCTGGGCGGGGCGGATCAATCTGTGGCCGAAGCTGGAAGTGGCACTGGCTGTCGTGGTCATGGTGCTGGGTGCCGGGACCTATTTCGCACTGTCCACCCAGGGTGCGCCGGTCAGCGTCGAGTCGCCGCATCTGGTCACCGCGCTGCTGGTGCTCAACCTCATCCCGCTGATGGGGCTCGCCGTGCTGGTGGTACGGCGGCTGACCATCCTGTTCGCCGACCGGCGGCGCGGCCTTGCCGGTTCCCGGCTGCATATCCGCATGGTCGGCCTGTTCTCGCTGGTCGCCATCCTCCCCACCATCCTGGTGGTGGTGTTTGCCTCGATGCTGTTCCAGTTCGGCCTGCAGTTCTGGTTCTCCGACCGGGTGCGCACCGTGCTCGACAACGCCGACCAGGTGGCGCAGGCCTATGTGCTGGAGAACCGCGACCGCATCCGCGGCGATATTCTCGCCATGGCGTGGGATCTGAGCCGGCAGGCGCCCCAGCTGGGGACCGACAACCGCGCCTTCGCCGATGTGGTGCAGTGGCAGGCGCTGGCCCGCGATCTCTCGGAAGCCATCGTGTTCCGGATCGCCGACGACCGCCAGATGGACGTCGTTGCCCGTGTCCGGCTCGACCCCAATGTCAACACCGCGCGCCTGCCCGAGGCCGAGGTCAACCGCGCCGCCACCGGCGTGGTGGTGGTGCTGGAAGGGCAGGGCGAGGATAACAACCGGGTTCAGGCCCTGATCAAGCTGGAACCCTACCGCAATACCTTTCTCTATGTCAGTCGCAAGGTGGCGCCGCAGGTGCTCGACCAGGTGGCACGCACCCAGTCGGCGTTGTCGGACTACCGTCAGCTGGTGCAGCGCCGCAAGGATCTGGAACTGCGCTTCAACATCTCGCTGGTGGTGGTGTCGGTCATCATCCTGCTGATATCCATCTGGGCGGCCCTGTGGCTCGCCAACCGGCTGGTGGCGCCGATCGGCCGACTGGTGCGCGCGGCCGACAAGGTCGGGCGCGGTGACCTGTCGGCACGGGTGCCGGCCCGCGGCAGCCCGGACGAAATCGGCGTGCTGGCGCGTGCCTTCAACCGCATGACCTCGCAGCTGCAGACGCAGACCAACGCGCTGATCGCCGCCAACGCCCAGGCCGAAAGCCGTCGCCGCTTCACCGAAACCGTCTTGTCCGGTGTTTCCGCCGGTGTGCTGGGCGTGTCGGCCGAGGGTATCATTACGCTGCCCAACCGCTCGGCGGCGGAGCTGCTGGCCAGCGAGGAAAGCGAACTGGTCGGCCAGATGCTGGCGGTGGCGGTGCCGGAACTGCAGGCCCTGGTGGACATCGCCCGCGCGTCGCCGGAACGTCGCTCGCGCGGCGAGGTCACGCTTGACCGCGAGGGCGTCAACCGGACATTCCTGGTGCAGGTCAGCCCCGACTCCGCCGCCACCGGCGCCAGCGGCTGGGTGATCACGTTCGATGACATCACCCAGCAACTGGCGGATCAGCGTCAGGCCGCGTGGTCGGACGTCGCCCGGCGCATCGCCCACGAGATCAAGAACCCGCTCACGCCGATCCAGCTGTCGGCCGAACGGCTGCGGCGCAAGTATCTGAAGGAAATCGTCTCCGACCCGCAGACCTTTGCCGCCTGCACCGACACCATCGTCCGCCAGGTCGGCGATCTGCGCCGCATGGTGGACGAGTTCTCGTCCTTCGCCCGGATGCCCAAGCCGGTGTTTCGCACCGAGTCGATCGCCGAAATCACCCGGCAGGCGATGTTCCTCCAGGAAGTGGCGCATACCGACGTCCGCTTCACGCTCGACGTGCCCAACGGGCTGCCAACCATGATCTGCGATCGTCGCCAGCTCGGCCAGGCGATCACCAATCTGGTCAAGAACGCCATCGAGGCAACACGGGCGCGCGCGCCGGACGCCGGCGGGCCGCCGGCCATCGACGTATCGATCAGTGTGGAGGACGACTGGCTGACGCTGCGGATCGCCGACAATGGCGTCGGTCTGCCGCAAGATCTGCGCAACAGGCTGACCGAGCCCTATGTCACGACGCGGGCGAAGGGAACCGGGCTCGGCCTGGCGATCGTGAAGAAGATCGTGGAGGACCACGGGGGAGAACTGACGCTGACGGACCGGGCGGGAGGCGGCGCCGTCGCGGAACTGCGTTTCAATCTGGCGGCGATCATGCCGCCTGGCGATGAGAGCGAGCCGACGGGTGGTACACCCTCGGACCTGTCGAAGGTGAGTCATGGCGCTTGATATTCTGGTTGTGGACGATGAGGCTGACATCCGGGAGCTGGTCTCCGGCGTGCTGCAGGACGAAGGCTACGAGACCCGCACCGCCGCCGACAGCGATTCCGCGCTGGCCGCGATCGCCGAGCGCCGGCCGTCCCTGCTGATCCTCGATATCTGGCTGCAAGGCAGCCGCCTGGACGGGCTGGAACTGCTGGCGCTGGTGAAGGAGCGTGATCCGTCGCTGCCGGTCATCATGATCTCCGGCCATGGCAACGTCGAGACCGCGGTCGCCGCCATCAAGCGCGGCGCCTATGATTTCATCGAAAAACCGTTTGAGGCGGACCAGCTCATCCTGCTGGTGCAACGCGCCACCGAGACCGAACGACTGAAGCGCGAGAACGAGGAACTGCGCGAACGCGCCGGCATGGATCTCGAACTCACTGGCAATTCCGCCGCCATCACCACGGCGCGCAACACCATCCGCAAGGTGGCGCCCACCGGCAGCCGGGTGCTGATCACGGGGCCCGCCGGTTCCGGCAAGGAGGTCGCGGCCCGCCTGCTGCATCTGTGGTCCCCGCGCAGCGGCGCGCCGTTCGTGGTCATTGGCGCCGCCAGCATGGAGCCGGAGCGGGTGGAGGTGGAACTGTTCGGCCTCGAACGCGACGGCGTGGTGGTCAAGACCGGCCTGTTCGAACAGGCCCACGGCGGCAGCCTGTTCCTCGATGAAGTAGGGGACATGCCGCTGCACACCCAGGCCAAAGTGCTGCGTGTCCTTACCGAACAGGTGTTCCAGCGCGTCGATGGCACCCGCAACGTCAAGGTCGACGTCCGGGTGATCAGCGGCTCGTCCAAGGATCTGCGTCAGGAAATCGCCGCCGGACGCTTCCGCGAGGATCTGTTCTACCGCCTCAACGTGGTGCCGATCCGGATGCCGGCGCTCGCCGAACGGCGGGAGGATATCCCGCCGCTGGTCGAGATGTTCCTCAAACGACTGTCGGTCGCTCGCGCCCGCCGGGCGCCCCGTGTCAACGCCGACGCGCTCGCCGCGCTCCAGACATACGACTGGCCGGGCAACGTCCGGCAGCTGCGCAATGTCGTCGAGCGGACACTGATTCTCGCCCCCAGCGAGGATGTCAGCGAGATTGACCTTTCCATGCTGCCCCCGGAACTGGTGGCGGAACCGGCGCGACTGTTCCCCAGCGAGGCGGCCCAGTCGATCATGGGCACCACGCTGCGGGAAGCGCGAGAGGCTTTCGAGCGGGAGTATCTGCGGGTGCAGATCCGCCGTTTCTCCGGCAATATTTCCCGCACCGCGGCCTTCATCGGCATGGAGCGTTCGGCATTACACCGCAAGCTCAAGGCATTGGGCCTGAGCGACGAGGATCGCCCGCTCGACGAATAGGCCTGCCCGACCTCGCGCTCATAACTGACCGACCGCCGGACATCCGACCAATAGTCAGTGGTCGGGGGGGTTGTATTTCTCCTGGCGCACTGCCATAAATAGAGGGCGAAAGTGTCGCTATAACAAGCTGCTAGCAATCGGACTCATAATAATCTCTCGGCTCAGGCCAAATACCGAGGTCGCAGGTCGGAATTTGCTAGATACAACTGGAGTCAAGCGAGGGCTTGAATGGCTGAAAAATCCAATAATCTTCAAGACGTCTTCCTCAACACCGTCCGCAAGAGCAAGACCCCCGTCACCATGTTTCTTGTGAATGGCGTGAAGCTTCAGGGCGTCATCACCTGGTTTGACAATTTCTCGGTTCTGTTGCGCCGCGATGGTCATTCTCAGCTGGTTTACAAGCATGCGATCTCGACGGTCATGCCAGCGGCCCCGATCTCGCTGTTCGAGGCCGAAACCACGGGCGAGGGGGACTGACCACGCCCTTGCCGACGCCATCGTCCAGCACGGCGAAAGCTCAAACCGGGCCCGCGTCATCGTATGGTGACGCGGGCTCTTTTGGTGCGACCGCCATCGTCGTCCACATCGACCTGAAGTCAACGCAGCGCGCTGACCACGCGCGCTCGGTGCAGGCCGAACTGGAGGAGGCGGTGGGACTCGCCGAGGCCATCGCCCTGAACGTGGTGGCAGCGCAGGTCATCGCCGTGCGCAAGGCGCGCCCCGGCACGCTGCTGGGCACCGGCCAGCTTGACCAGCTGGCGGCGCTGGTCAAGGAGCATGACGCGGCGCTGGTGGTCATTGATGGCGCGGTATCACCGATCCAGCAGCGCAACCTTGAAAAGGCGCTGGAGGCGAAGGTTATCGACCGGACCGGCCTGGTGCTGGAGATTTTCGGCGAACGCGCCCAGACCCGCGAGGGTACGCTGCAGGTGGAACTGGCGCATCTGATGTACCAGCAGAGCCGGCTGGTGCGCTCCTGGACCCACCTTGAGCGCCAGCGCGGCGGCTTCGGCTTCCTCGGCGGCCCCGGCGAGACCCAGATCGAGACCGACCGCCGGCTGATCCGGGAGCGTATCGCCAAGCTGCGGCGCGAGCTTGAGGATGTCCGCCGCACCCGGGCGCTGCACCGTCAGCGCCGCCAGCGCGCACCCTATCCGGTGGTGGCGCTGGTCGGCTACACCAACGCCGGCAAATCGACCCTGTTCAACAAGGTGGCGGGCGCCGAGGTGATGGCCAAGGACTTGCTGTTCGCCACCCTTGACCCCACCATGAGGGCGATCAGGCTCGGCCGGGAGGACAAGGTGATCCTTTCCGACACCGTGGGGTTCATCTCCAACCTGCCGACCCAGCTGGTGGCCGCCTTCCGGGCAACGCTGGAGGAAGTGATCGAGGCCGATATCATCCTGCATGTCCGCGACGTCTCCCACCCCGACAGTGAGGCGCAGAAAGCCGACGTGCTGAGGGTGCTCGAAGAGCTCGGCGTTCTCGACGACGACGGCCCCACTCTGGTCGAGGTGCTGAACAAGGTTGACCTGCTGCCAGTCGAGGAGCGCGACGCGGTCCTGGCCCAGGCGGCCCGCCACAAGGATGTGGTGGCGGTGTCGGCACTGACGGGCGAGGGGCTCGATACCCTTCGGGAACGGCTGGCGGACCAGCTATACGCCCATGCCCGACTGCACGAGATCGAGGTCGACCAGGCCGACGGCCGGCGCATTGCCTGGCTGTACAGCCATGGCGACGTGATTGGTCGCCATGATGGCGAAACCCATGTCCGCCTGCAGGTGCGGCTGAGCCCGGCCGAATTCGGCCGTTACCAGCAGCTGCGCTGAGCCGCCGGCTTCAACCAGCAGCGCCAGCCTTCTTTACCGCCTGCCACAAGGCTTCCATGGCATCGAGATCGAGGTCGGCGAATGCCGGACTGTCCGGCCGGCTGTCCGCCAGTTGCTCCATGGCGCGAAAGCGGCGATCGAACTTGTCCGTCGCGGCCTTCAGCGCCGTCTCGGCGTCGATGTCGAGCTTGCGGGCGAGGTTGACCACCGCGAACAGCAGATCGCCAACTTCCTCCATCTGGTGCGTCACATCGTCCGACGCCATGGCATCGCGGGTTTCCGCCAGTTCCTCGGCGATCTTCGGCAGCACAGCGGCGGCGTCCGGCCAGTCGAAGCCGACACGGGCCGCGCGGGCCTGGACCTTCTGGGCGCGCATCAGCGCGGGCAGGGCGCTCGCCACACCGTCAAGCGCGCTGGGCGACACGGCCGGGGCGGCCTTTGCCGTCCGCTCGGCCGCCTTCATGGCGTCCCAGGCGGCGGTCTGCTCGGCGGCCGTTGCCACCTGTGCCTCACCAAACACATGAGGATGCCGGCGGATCATCTTGGCGGTAATGCCCTCGACCACGTCCGCTACATGGAAAGCACCTTCCTCCTCGGCCATTCGGGCGTGATAGACCACCTGCAGCAGGAGGTCGCCCAGCTCCTCGCGCAGCGCGCCACGGTCGCCACTGGCAATGGCATCGGCAACCTCATAGGCCTCCTCGATGGTATAGGGCGCAATGGTGGCAAAGCTCTGTTCAAGATCCCACGGACAGCCACCATCGGGGTTGCGCAACCGCGCCATCACGTCGACCAGCGCGGCGAAGGCCGTGGCAGCGGAGTCACGTAACTTCTGGTGAAGAGCATCGGACACGTGGTTCATCCCGTATTCAGGGTTAATGCCGGAAATTCGTCCTAGGATATTTCCCGCCCGGCTGAAACCGGCTTTGCCGCTGGCGGCGGGAATGACCGGGCAGAACGAGCAAGACCCAAAGACCAAGGATGACAGATGGATATCGCGGAACATTCAACCATCGGGGACAATGGCATGGCAATCACCTCGACTCGATTGTTCCTGACCGGCGTACTGCTGCTTGGCGCCATCGCCGCCGCGATCTTCGCTGGTCGTGAATGGCACGAACATCAGAGCGCATTGAACGCGTTCAGTGTCGCGCCAGTCATCCAGCCTGCGGTCTGGAACGCTGAAGAAGGTCGGCCGGCGGAACTGATTCGTGGCCAGGCGCGCCTGTCCGTCGCGCCCCCGCACAGCCAGATGACCATCGAGCGGCTGGGACTTGCACCGGGCATGCGGGCCGCCTGAACAACGCCGGAAAGGGCGCCCTCCCTCAGGCCGCAAATGCGCATAATCTATATTATGTTAAATACCGCAATTGTAGCCGATGCAAAAAACACTGGCCCGGCACTCTGCTGGCGCTCCGGTGCTACTTGGCCCGGCTGGTGCACGGCACGCCATCGGGCCCCATCGCGCCGTTGCAGCGCCGTGCAGGCCCCTGGGCCTCGGGAATCTCGATCAGCGTCTTGTGACGGCCTTTGCGAACCAGATCGAAGCCGTCGTACAGCTTCCCCGTGGCGGTGTAGCTCCGGAACAGCAGACGATCGGCCTCGACGCGTGTCACCTGATAAAGCTCGGTGTCCTCGGCGACACGATCGGGTTGCGTCGCCGAGCGATCATTGAGGGCATACATTTTGGATCCGGTCACCGACACCAGATAGACCGGCCCCTGATGGCCACCCGCCGCCCGGGCTCTGGCTGATGCATCCTTGCCGGCCTCGGCGGTCAACCGGCTGTAACAGTGGTCGTGGCCTTGCAGGACGAGATCCACGTTGTACGCGTCGAAAACAGGCTTCCATGCCGCCTTCAGCTTGTTGAAGTCGACCGGACGGGCGCAGGTGTAAATCGGATGATGGAAGGCGACGATGTGCCACTTTGCCTTGCTGGCCGCGAGCGTCGCTTCAAGCCAGCGGGTCTGGCTGTCGATGGTGCCCAGCTCCAGCGCCGAGGTGGCGTCCAGCACGATGAAACGGACGCCCTGGAAATCGACATAATAGGTCGTTTCCCTGGCACCTTCGGCACCGTTGGCCGGCAGGGTGAACTGGCGGCTCCAGTGCGGCCCCAGCTCATAATATTCCTGGCCGTCGGCCCCGATCCTGTCCACATATTCGTGGTTGCCGGTGGCGGGGACCTGCGGGACGATGCTGTAGCTATAGCCCCCGGCCTGGGTCCACTCCCCCCAGTCGTCGTCGTGCACCTTATCGTCGCGCTGCGCGACAAGATCACCGGCATGGACCACCAGGGCCGGCGACTCCGTGGTATGGAAGGCCTGCCGGATCACCCGCGAGGCAATCGACAGGATGTTGTTCTGGGTATCGCCCAGATAGATGAAATTGAACGGCTTGAAGCCATCGGCGGCGGTACGGAACTGGAACCACTCGCTCCAGCCGGCGCTGCCCCGCACCCGATAGACATAGGCGGTATCGGGATCGAGATTGTCGAAACGCGCCTGATGATAGATGGCCGCGCCATTCTCGGTGGTGATCGGCGCGCTGACCCCGATGACCTGACGCGCACGCGCTTCAAGACTGGGACCATCAAGAGCCGGTGCGATCTGCGCCTGCGCCACGCTCTGGCCGACGTCGGTCCGCCAGGCGACGGCCATCTGGCGGGCGGCGCTGGCACCTGGCGTCAGTACGATCCGGTCGGGAAGCGAACGCGCCGCATAGGGCTGCCCCGGCGAATGAGGTCGCGACAGGGCCTCGCCAGCGCCGGCCGGCACCATCACACCTGCGGCCATGACCATGGCCAGCGCTACCAGGCCGCCGCTTGTGACTCCACCCCTGAATGCATGCCTCGTACCCATGGTAACCCTTCCCGTCAGCGCACCATCACTCCAGGCGCAGTTCTCCGCTGCTCGGATGACAGTTTGATGACATCTCGGCCATTGATGACATCTCGGCCATCGATCGCAAACAGTATCGCCATAAAATGAACCGCGCGCCGCCTTTCGGGCGACGCGCGGCAGACATTAAGCTCTATGTGCAGTAAGGCTTATTCGAGCGTCTGCTCAGCGCTTGCGACGCCGCGACAAACCAGCCAGACCAACCAGACCCAAGCCGATCATGGCCCAGGCGGCCGGTTCCGGCACTTCATTGACGACGAAACGCAACGTGAACTGGCTGACATCGCCGAGCTGTGTCGGATCGATGAAATAGGTCAGGTTGAACTTCGCCAGATCCTCGATGCTGTCCACACCAGCCAGACAGGGTGTGCCCGGCGCCGCGGTTGCGCACAGACCGGCCCCCGAAGACAACAGCAGCGCCGCTTCAAGTGCCTCCAGGCTGTCATATTGCGTGCCACCGTTACCATCGGCGATGACGCCGACCACGCCGTCGACCAATGACCGGTTCTGAATCCATTTGCCCGACGAGGCGTCCCAATGGGCGACCAGCACGGCATCGGTGTCGGGATTCCCGTCGCTGTCGTAGAAATAGCCGTTCGGCACCGTCGAATAGGACAACAGGTTTCCGAACAGCGCCTCATAGGCCCCGAACATGCCCAGCGACCGGATATCGTCCTCGCCCACCAGCTCAAGCTGATAACCGGACCGATTGACGTTGTCGAAATAGCCCGGCAGCGGATGCACCTCGTCCACCTCGCCGAACAGGCCGGCCGCGAACAGTGCACTGAGCTGGTTGTTGTGTGGTTGGGCACCAAAATCGACAAACCGCAGGCCATCGCCACTGGCGGACTTCTCGAACCCGGCCCCTACCCCATAGCCAAGCTGGATGGTGAACTTGTCCAGGACGCCGCCCGTGTCGTTGCCATACTTCTGGAACACGCGGTACAAACCGTCGTTGTCGGTCGTCGAAATGATGCTGCCATCATAGTTGAAAACCAGATCGATCGCCTCATGGCCGGTCCGGTTGAGCTTGAAGCGCTTGCCGCTCTGGCGCTCGCTGTTACAGCTGGCGGCGCTCGACGCCATGATGCAGTTGTCAACGTCGCCATTGCTGCCTGACGACGGCGCGCCATTGACCACTTTCAGACCCGGCGAGTCGGTTTCGTCCAGATCGAACACGACAGAGCCACTGGTGACTGCGGCCGCGTCCGGCACCGCCCTGTCATAGATATAGCTCGCGCCATCGGCATCGACGGTCACGACATTGCTCTGGTTCCACCCGGTGATGGCGCCAGCCAAGGCGGTCTGCGCGATGGCAATGGTGATCAGCGACGTCGCGGTCGCCAGACCTAGTGTTTTCAACATGGTCATTACCCCAGTACTGGTTATCGAGCGACGCTCTGACGGGCGCCGTGCTTTGTTACGGAGCAAGAACCATGCCGCGCTGGGCGCGTCCTTTAGATTCAATACGGTAACGACTCAATCGTCATGGGTACATGTGTTCTTATATTAGAATATGTAAAACTTTTCGACAGTCCGACTGCGATATCCGGCTTGTCGAGAACCAGCCGGCTACCATGACCAGGCAGCAGTTCTCCGCGGCAGCGGCTCAGTGGCGGAATCTCGAAGGGAAACGGCAATCTGACGGCAGCGCCAGTGTGCCCGTCAGGCATGATCGCCGGCGATGGCGCCCCGTAGGGGAATCGAACCCCTGTTTCAGCCGTGAGAGGGCCGCGTCCTAGGCCGCTAGACGAACGGGGCGCAGCCAGGAGAGAGGTGCGCGGATACGGCCTTGGGACGATGCTGTCAAGCGTCGGGCAGACTTTCGGCAAACAATTTGACGGCGTTGCCGCCCATCACCTTGCCGAGGTCTGCCTCCGACAGGCCGGCATCCAGCAGTGCCTGGGTCAGCGCCGCCAGATGCGCGGCGTCGAACGGCGCGGCGACGGCGCCGTCCCAGTCCGAGCCCAGCGCCACATGGTCGATGCCGACCCGGTCGCGGACATAGAGGATGGCGCGGGCAATACCCGCCGGCGTGGCGTCACAGACGGCGGTGTCCCAGAAGCCGATAGCGATCAGCCCGCCGGTGGCAGCCACGCCGTCGATCTCGGCATCGGTCAGGTTGCGGTTGTTGTCACAGGTGCCCTTGACACCACCGTGGGAGTAGACCACCGGCCGCGTCGCCATTGCCAGCACCTCGGCGATGGCGGCATGACTGGCGTGGGCGATGTCGATGACGAGCCGCCGGCGTTCCATCTCGGCGACCACCTGGCGGCCGAACGGCGTCAGGCCGTGCTTGGCGATACCATGCACCGAGCCCGCGACTTCGTTGTCGAAGAAATGCGCCAGGCCGAGCATGCGGAACCCAGCCTGGTCGAGGCGGTCGAGATTGTCGAGCCGGCCTTCCAGGTTCTGCAACCCCTCCACCGACAGCAATCCGCCAGTGACCGCCCTTCCCGCCGCCCGGTCGGCCAGCAACGCGGCCAGATCGGCCCGCGTCCGGATGACCCGCAACCGCCCCTGCGAGCGCGCGGCGAAGCGGTCCAGTTTCTCGGCATGATAGAGCGAGCGTTGCAG
This sequence comes from Parapedomonas caeni, assembly GCF_041060555.1. NCBI lineage: Bacteria > Pseudomonadati > Pseudomonadota > Alphaproteobacteria > Sphingomonadales > Sphingosinicellaceae > Parapedomonas > Parapedomonas caeni. Next base: position 27,568 of record NZ_JBEUDS010000028.1, read on the forward strand.
CAGCGAGTGCCAGGTGCGGACCGGCTGCAACTGCGCCATCACCAGCGGCGTGATGTTGTCGGTGTCGCCGCCGTTATTCTCGTAGTTCTGGTTCCTGGGCGTCTTGGTGACGGAGGAGAATACCTGCAGCGCGATATTACCCCGCTCCAGCCGCGCCAGATCGATATGGCCGTGGTCGTGCCCGATCACCAGGTCGCGCCGCCACAGCAGCGGATCGGCGTGCAGGTCGACGATGACCAGCTGTTTGTGCAACGTCGCACTGTCCGGTCGCAGCGCCGGCAACGGGTGGTCCAGCACGGGGTTCATGCGTGCATCGACCCAGCCCGGCCCGACGCTGACCAGGCCGATAACCCCGATCAACGCCAACGCCCCCAGCGCGATCAGCCCGCGACGAAACCAGACCATGCCATGCCTCCCCGACGACGCCTGTCGCGCAGGCGCCCCTGCCCCTGCCTGCGAGGCTAATGCGGTTCAGTCGAACGAGATAGGGGTCAGAAGCTTTCGGCGGGGAAAATATGGCGAATATCGCCACCCCATCGGCCGTGATAGTCCGTCAGCAGCCGTTCGGCCGGGGTGACGCCACTGTCGGCGATCTCCCGCAATTCGTCCAGGAAGCCCTGCTCGTCGAGGCCGGTGGCGTTCAGTCGCGCACGGTTCTTCAGGCCCTGCGCGGCGATGTCAATCATGCGGCGGGCGACGTCCTGCAGCGTGCCGTCGCGGAACGGCACCTTGAGGCCGAGCCGCGGCACATCGCGGCGCAAGGCGTCGTGTTCGTCGTGGGTCCAGTCCTTCACCAGATCCCAGGCGGCGTCGAGCGCACCTGTGTCGTAGAGCAGGCCCACCCACAGCGCCGGCAGCGCGCAGATACGGCGCTGCGGGCCGGCGTCGGCACCGCGCATTTCCAGGAATGTCTTGAGGCGGACCTCCGGGAAGGCGGTGGACAGATGATCCACCCAGTCCGACAGACGGGGCTTCTCGCCCGGCAGCGCCGGCAGACGACCGGCAAGGAAGTCCCTGAACGACTGGCCGGCGGCATCGATATAGCGGCCGTCGCGATAGACGAAGTACATCGGCACATCGAGCATATAGTCGGCGTAGCGCTCGAAACCGAAACCGTCCTCGAACACGAACGGCAACATCCCGGTGCGATCCGGATCGGTATCGGTCCAGATATGGCTGCGGTAGCTCAGATAGCCGTTGGGCCTGCCTTCGGTGAACGGCGAGTTGGCGAACAGCGCCGTCGCCACCGGCTGCAGCGCCAGACTAACACGGAACTTCTGCACCATGTCGGCTTCGGAGCCGAAGTCCAGGTTTACCTGCACGGTACAGGTGCGGAACATCATGTCGAGGCCGAGCGAGCCCACCTTCGGCATGTAGTTGCGCATGATGGTGTAGCGCCCCTTGGGCATCACCGGCATGTCAGCGCGTCGCTGGTTGGGGATGAAGCCATGGCCAAGGAAGCCAAGACCGAACGCCTTGCCCAGCGTCGCGCACTCGTCGAGGTGGCTGGTGATCTCGGCGCAGGTCTGGTGGACGGTCTCCAGTGGCGCACCAGACAGTTCCAGCTGGCCGCCCGGCTCCAGGCTGACCGAGGCCCCGCCCTTCTTGAGGGCGATCACGTTGTCGCCCTCAAGGATCGGCTGCCAGCCGAAGCGTCCCAGACCGTCAAGAACGTCGCGGATGCCCCCCGGCTCGGCGTAGGTCGGCGGCGCCAGATCGGCACGGCGATAGACGAACTTCTCGTGCTCGGTGCCCAGCCGCCAGCGATCCGCCGGCTTCGAACCGGACGCCAGATAGGCCACCAAGTCGTCGCGCGACTCGATGGTCGGTTCGTCCTGCTGGTCATCCTCCCGAGTACTCATGGCCGCCAGCCCTAGTAGAGAAATATTTCGAACACAAGGCGGTGTTGCCAACGCATTGTCCATCCAATGAGAACGGACAGTCACGCGCCGTCACGTCCGGCAATCACCCGTTCCAGTCGCCGACCAGGGCCTGCCACAGGCTGATGGCGGCCACCGCCGCCGTGTCGGCGCGCAGGACGCGCGGCCCCAGCGACACGCCGGTCGCCCGGTCTAGGCGCCGGATCCGCTCGCGTTCAGCGTCGGTGAACCCGCCCTCCGGTCCGATCAGGATGGCGCTGGGGCGGTCGCGCTGCCAGCCGGCGACGGCATCAGTGAACGCGACACCGCCGGTCTCGTCGCAGAACAGCAACTGGCGATCCCCGGGCCAGGCGGCGAGCAACGCATCGAGCGATTGCGGCTCGGCCAGTTCGGGTACTGCGGTGCGGCCGCATTGCTCGGCGGCCTCCACCATATGGGCGCGCAAGCGGTCTGTCGGCACCCGCTCGACGATGGTGCGCCGGGTGATGACGGGGAACAGTCGGTCGACGCCCAGCTCGCAGGCCTTTTCGGCGATCCAGTCGATCCGGCCCTTCTTGATCGGCGCGAACAGCAGCCACAGATCCGGCACCGACTCGCGCGGCCGCAACAAGCGGGAGACGCCCAGCACCGCCTGCTTGCGATGCGGATCAAGAATGGCCGCCGCCCACTCGCCACTGCGGCCGTCGAACAGTGCCACCTCGTCGCCGGCGGTCCGGCGCATCACCTCGATCAGGTAATGGCTGGCCTCGCGGGACAGGGTGAGTTGCACGCCCGCCGCCAGCGTCTCGGGAACGAACAGACGAATGGAGGGCGAGGCCAGGGAGGGCGAATCCGGGGTAGACGTCATGGCGGTCCGGCACGTTCTGCCGCCGCACACTGAGCGGCCGGCTGCTTGACAAGGAACAGGCCGACGGCGTTGATGCGCCGGCAGCATTGTCCGAGCGTTAGCACGAGCCGGGAGCAGGACGCCAGATGACCGACACCACCACGCCGGACGCCGTCCGCGGCAGCTGGGTCGAGCGGATGCCGGCCGGCTGGCGGCCGTATCTGAGACTGTCGCGTCTTGACCGGCCGATCGGCACCTGGCTGCTGCTGTGGCCGTGCTGGTGGTCGCTGACGCTGGCGGCCCGCGCCAGTGGCGCCATGTGGCCCGACGTGTGGCTGCTCCTGTTGTTCGGCATCGGTGCCATCGCCATGCGCGGCGCCGGCTGCACCTACAACGACATCGTCGATCGCGATATCGACGCCAGGGTGGAGCGTACCCGCAACCGGCCGCTGGCCGCCGGACTCGTGAGCGTGCGCCAGGCCTGGGGCTGGCTGTTCGCCCAGTGCCTCATCGGCTTCCTGGTGTTGCTTTGCCTCGAGCCGATGGCACAACTGGTGGCGCTGACGGCACTGGCCCTGGTGGCTGCCTACCCGTTCATGAAGCGCATCACCTGGTGGCCGCAAGCCTGGCTTGGCCTCACCTTCAACTGGGGCGCGCTGGTGGGCTGGGCCGCCGTTACCGGCACCCTTCCCCTGCCCGCGCTGCTGCTGTACGCCGCCGGCGTGTTCTGGACCCTGGGTTACGACACCGTCTACGCCCTGCAGGACATCGAGGACGACGTACTGGCCGGCGTCAAGTCGAGCGCCCGCCGGCTGGGCGATGCGGCCCGGCCGGGCATCGCCGCCTTTTATCTGATCGCCGGGCTGCTGATGCTGGCATGCCTGATCGCCATGGGCTCGTCCACCTGGTGGCTGGCCTTGCCGGCACTCGCGCATCTGGGCTGGCAGGTCTGGCGGCTTCAACCGGCCGACGGCCCCGCCTGCCTGCGCCTGTTCCGCGCCAACCGCGAGACCGGACTGCTGTTCTGGATCGCCTGCCTGCTGGCCTGAGCCGCGCGCCACGAGGTCATTTCCCGCACGCGCTTCATCCCTGCTGACGGCACAGACAGGCGCCGATTCGCCCTGATTTCGTCTCGACACCGTTCCAACCCGTTGAACCAGTGGTTGAACCGGGCAAGTTTGCGCCGGCTTGGCGGCAACATTATTGCAATTTTAAGCTTAAAACGAAAAAAGATGCTATTAGCAAATTTATTCATTTCCTGTTCAGGGGTTTTCTGCCAAATGGGGTCGCGCGGTTGTTAACGCACGCGGGCCGATCGAGAACAAAACAGTTGTTGCGTATCGAGTACGGTCGGTTTCGTGATACTCACTCTCAACTGCTGCCGGTGTGCACCGGGCTCAAGCGCGACGGGTCGAAATCCCCCTCAACCCCTTCGGGTCGGCGCGCAATTTAGTCCACGCACCCGGCGCTTTGGGAAGCCGGCCGCAGGCGATCAGTACGAGAAGCATCCCCCCTCCTGACTTCTCCATTGATCATCCTGCGGCCGGCATCTCGGCGCCCCGACCGCCAAGGCGCCTTGTCGCCGCCGGGCATCTGACCTTGCAGGGCCTTTGACCTCGTCCCGCCGATCCCCTATCCACGGTTCATGTTGACCATCGATACTGCTCTCGATCGCCTTGGCGATCTCGTCACGCGCGCCCGCGCCGCCGGTGCCACCGCCGCCGATGCCCTGCTCGTCGGTTCCAGTTCCATCAGCGCCCAGGTGCGGCTCGGCAAGCTGGAAGACCTCGATCGCTCGGAGGGCCAGGAAATCGGCCTGCGGGTGTTCATCGGCCAGCAGGTCGCCAGTGTCTCGACGTCCGACTTCTCGACCGCCGGCTTCGACAATCTTGTCGAGCGGGTCATCGCCATGGCGCGCATGGCCCCGGCCGAGCCTTATGCCGGACTCGCGCCGGAAGAGCTGCTGCTGCGCGCGCCCCTGCCCGATCTCGACCTCCATGACCCCACCATGCCGGCGGCGGATCAACTGATCCACGAGGCCCTGGCGACCGAGGACGCCGCACGCGCGGTGCCGGGCGTCACCAACTCCGAGGGTGGCGCTGCCAGCGCCGGCCACTCGCTGGTCGCCATCGCCACCTCGCATGGCGTCCACGCCGGCTACGTCAGTTCCTCGTTCAGCCGCTCGGCGACCGTGGTCGCGGCCGGCAACGACGGTATGGAGCGCGACTATGACTATCATGTCGCGCGCTATCACGCCGACCTCGAGTCGCCCGAGACCATCGGACAGCGCGCCGGCGCGCGAACCGTGCGCCGGCTGAACCCGGTCAAGCTGAAGTCGCAGACCATGCCAGTGGTGTTCGATCCGCGTGTCGCCAGTGGCCTCGTCAGCCACCTGATAGGTGCCATCACCGGGTCGTCGATCGCCCGCAAATCCAGCTTCCTGCTGGACCGCCGGGGGACGGCGGTGTTCGCGCCGGGCATTTTCCTGCGCGAGGAGCCGCACCGCGTCCGTGGCCTGCGCTCCCGCCCGATGGACGCCGAAGGGCTGCCGACCCGCGAGCGCGCGATCATCGAGGACGGCGTACTGACCACCTGGCTGATGGAGACCGCCTCCGCCCGCCAGCTTGGCGAACAACCCACGGGTCATGCCTCGCGCGGCACTTCCGGCCCGCCCGGCGTGTCGGTGAGCAACCTGGTGCTGGCGCCGGGCAAGACCAGCCGCGCCGACATGCTGGCGGCCATTCCCAACGGCGTCTATGTCACCGAGCTGATCGGCATGGGCGTTAACGGCGTCACCGGCGACTACAGCCGGGGTGCCGCCGGCTTCCTGATCGAGAATGGCGAGCTGACGCGACCGGTGGCCGAAGTCACCATCGCGTCCAATCTCAAGGAGATGTTCGCGACCCTGAGCCCTGCCGACGATCTGGAGCGCCGCTACGGCATCGACTCGCCGTCGCTGCTGGTGCCGGCGATGACGGTCGCAGGCAACTGACGACCATGGCATCCGCCCCGCCCGCCGACGACGAGACACTCGACAATGATTACCGGCTGATCCGCGAAGTGACGCGTGAAGCCGGCAAGCTGGCAGCGGACTATTTCCACCGCAGTTTCGAGGCCTGGGAGAAGTCGCCGGGCAACCCGGTGACCGAAGCCGATCTGGCGGTCGACGACCTCATCAAGCGCCGGCTGCTGGGCACCCGCCCCAACTATGGCTGGCTGTCGGAGGAAACCGTCGACGACCCCGCCCGGCTTGATCGCGACCGGGTCTGGCTGGTCGACCCCATCGACGGCACGCGGGCGTTCATGAAGGGGCGCGACGGCTTCGCCGTCTCCATCGCCCTGGTCGAGCATGGGCGCCCGGTGCTCGGCTGTCTCTATGCGCCGATGCGCGACCTGTTCTTCACCGCCCGTGCCGGTCAGGGCGCCCAGCTCAACGGACTGGGCATCCGCGTCGGCCGATCCGACACGCTGGCGGGCTGCCGGATGCTGGCGGACAAGCAGCTGTTCGAGGCCGCCTTCTGGCCGGAACGCTGGCCGGACATGCATATCGAGAAGCCCAACTCCATAGCCCTGCGGCTCGGCCTGGTGGCCGCCGGCATGGCCGACGCCGCCGTGGCGCTGCGCCCCAAGTCGGAATGGGACCTGGCCGCCGCCTGGCTGGTGCTGACCGAGGCCGGCGGTGTCTGTACCGACCACCTGGGCGCCCATCCGCGCTTCAATCGCCCCGATCCGGTCTACCCAACCGTGGTTGCCGCCAGCGCGCCGCTCTATCCGCAGGTACTGGCCCGCGTCGCCGGCGGGGTCGCCTCGTGGCAGGCCAAGACCGGCCAGAAAACCATCCCCTGACGTCTGGATACAGGAAGTTCAGCCTCAGTCGCGCGCGGCCGCCGCGTAAAGGGCGATCGCTGCGGCGTTGGAGACGTTGAGGCTCTCGACCCTCGGGCTGATCGGCAGCTTGGCCAGCTCGTCGCAATGCTCGACCACGTTGGGCCGCAGTCCCTCGCCTTCGGCGCCCATCACCAGGCACGGCCGGCAATTGCCCAGCACCGCCGCCAGCGTGCGCGTCGCCCGGCCGTCAAGGCCGATGCGCCAGAAACCCGCCTCGGCGATCTCCTCCAGCGCCCGGGCAAGATTGACCACCCGCACCCACGGCACCAGTTCCAGACAGCCCGAGGCCGCCTTGGCCAGCGCGCCGGTTTCCGGCGGCGCATGGCGGTCCTGCGTCACCAGCGCGATGGCGCCGAACGCCGCCGCCGAGCGCAGCATGGCGCCGATATTGTGCGGGTCGGTCACCTGATCGAGCACCACGATCGGCCCGCCGCTCTCGCCCGCCGCCGCGAGCACGTCGGTGAGGTGCGGTGAATCCAGGGGCGCGGTCTCCAGCACCATGCCCTGGTGCGGCGCGCCTTCGGGCACCAGCCGCTTGAGATCGTCACTGGAGCCGTAGAGCAGTTCCAGCCGCGGCGGCACCTGCAGGCCCGCCGCCGCTTCGTGGGTGACGTAGAGCCGGATCGGCCGGCGCTCGGGGTTGGCGAGTGCAGCCAGCACGGCATGCCGCCCGTAAAGCCGGACCTGGGACGCGGACGAACGACCGCCGGCAGGCTTGCCGGCATGGGACGGGCGAGCGCCCGGGGATTTTCTGTGCCTCGACATGGTGCCTCTCCTAGCGCAACCGCGCGCCCGTTGACACCCGGCGTCGGCGGGAAATCATCCTGGCTCTGACGCTTTCCCCCGCAGCGGTGTGGCTGATGTCAGAATAATGCAGCAAATCGCCTGTCGACCGTTGACAGCGCGGAGCAAATCGCGCATTTGGCGGCCCTCGCATCGTTGGATGCGCAGGTCATCCGGATGTATTGTGGAGGGGTGGCCGAGCGGTCAATGGCAGCAGACTGTAAATCTGCCGGGTTTTCCCTACGTTGGTTCAAATCCAACCCCCTCCACCACCATCGAGATCAAGCGGCCAGATCAAGCGGTTAGAGCCGGTCGCTGAGACGCCGCCGCAAGAGGCCGCGCCGCCCCCCCCCATCACCCGCCGCGCTTACAGTTCGACCGTCAGGCCGTCGTAGCCGGGCTCGACGCCGGCCGGCAGTCGTGCCGCCAACTCCTCGTAGTCCATGTCCCAGTTCATGTGGGTGAGGATGGCGCGAGCGGGCCGGAAACGCTCGATCCAGCCCAGCGTCATGGCGAGATGCGGGTGGCTGGGGTGCGGATCGTAGCGCAATGCGTCCACCACCCACAGGTCCAGCCCTGCCAGACAGGGCGCCGACGCCTCGGGGATGGCGTTGAGATCGGTCGAATAGGCGAAACCGCCGATGCGATAGCCGATGGACTGGGTCGCGCCATGGATCTGCCGGAACGGCTGCACCGTCAGCGTGCCGATGGTCAGCGGCGCCAGCGCATCGCCGGTGTCGGCCAGCCGGTGCAGGTTGGCCATCGCCGGATAATCCTCGAAGCCATCGAACACATAGTCGAAGCGGCGCTGCAGCGTCGCCGCGGTGGCCGCGTCGGCATAACAGTCGAGCCGCCGCCCCATGGCGTGAAACAGGCCGCGCAGATCGTCGATGCCGTGGGTGTGGTCGGCGTGGTCGTGGGTGAACAGCACGGCGTCCAGCCGCTCGACCCGGGCATCCAGCAGCTGTTCGCGCAGGTCCGGCGAGGTGTCGATGAGGATCTGTGTGCCGGCATGTTCCACCAGCACCGACACACGGCGCCGCCGGTTCTTCGGATTGGCCGGGTCGCACCGTCCCCACAGGTTGCCGACGCGCGGTACGCCGCCGGAGGTGCCGCAGCCGAGGATGGTCACCTTCATGACGGCGGGACCATGACGGGTCAGGCCGCCTTGGTGAACAGGCGGCGGAAATTGGCCGTGGTGGTCGCCGCCAGCTCGGCCTCGCTGACGCCGCGCAATTTGGCCAGGAACGCCGCCGTGTGCGCCACATAGGCCGGCTCGCAGGTCTTGCCGCGCAGCGGCACCGGCGCGAGATAGGGCGCGTCGGTTTCCACCAGAATGCGGTCGGCTGGCAGCCCCTTGGCGGTTTCCTGGATGTCGGCCGCGCTCTTGAAGGTGAGGATGCCGGACAGCGAGATATAGAAGCCCAGTTCCAGCGCCACTTCGGCGAACGCCCGGCTGGCGGTGAAACAGTGGATGACGCCGGTGAAGGCCCCCTGGGCCATTTCCTCGCGCAGGATCGCCGTGGTGTCGGCCTCGGCATCACGGGTGTGGACGACGAGCGGCAGGCCGGTCGCGCGCGCGGCGGCGATGTGGGCGCGGAAGCTGGTCTGCTGCTGGTCGCGCGGGCTGTGATCGTAATAATAGTCGAGCCCGGTCTCGCCGATGCCGATCACCTTGGGATGGGCGGCGGCGGCCACCAGGGCGGCGGTATCGATGTCCGGGTGATGCTCGGCTTCATGCGGGTGAATGCCCACCGTCGCGCCGACATCCGCGTTGGCCTCGGCGGTGGCGATGATGGTCGGCCACTCGGCACGGGTGGTGCCGATGTTGACGAAGTAACCGACCCCGGCGGCACGGGCACGCGCCAGCACGCCGGCGAGATCCTCGTCCAGCCCGCGGAAATTCAGGTGGCAGTGGCTGTCGACCAGCATCAGGAGGCAACCTCCTCCTCGGGCGGCAGCGACAGGCGCGGAAACACCGGCGTCGGCGCGGCCAGCGTGAAGCCCGAGGCCGTCAGTCTGGCGTACCATTCGGTATCGTCGAGCGCCGCGCGGTCGCGCGCGTCGGCCGCCACGCCAAGCTGGTCGAGCACCTTGGCGGCACTGTCCGGCACCACCGGCAGGATCAGGATGGCAAGCTGGCGGATGGCAGCGAGCAACGTCGCCAGCACCGCTTCCATGCGGGCCGGGTCGGTTTTCTTCAGCGCCCACGGCGCCTGATGATCGATATACTGATTGCAGGCGAACACGCCGCGCATCCATGCCTCGATACCGCCCGACAGGTCGCAGTCGAGGAAGCGGCGCTCCAGCTCCGCGCCCTCGGCCCGCACCTCCGCCAGCAGCGCGGCATCGGCGGGCTGGCCGGCCTCGCCTACCTGCGGCAGTCGGCCTTCGAGGTTCTTGACGATGAAACTCAGCGTCCGTTGCGCCAGATTGCCGAAGCTGTTGGCCAGTTCGGCGTTGGCGCGGGTGACGATCGCCTCGTGGCTGTAGCTGCCGTCCTGGCCGAAGCTGACCTCGCGCAGGAAGAAATAGCGCACCGGATCGACGCCATAGAGGTCGGCGAGCCCCATGGGGTCGATGACGTTGCCCACCGACTTCGACATTTTTTCGCCGCGGTTGAACAGGAAGCCGTGGGCGAATACCTGACGCGGCAACGGCACGCCGGCCGAGAGCAGGAACGCCGGCCAGTAGACGGCGTGGAAGCGCACGATGTCCTTGCCGATGACGTGCATGTCGGCCGGCCAGAACTTGCGGAACTGTTCGCTGGCGTCATCCGGGAATCCGGCGCTGGTGATGTAGTTGGTCAGCGCGTCCACCCACACATACATCACATGGCCCGGCGCGTCGGGCACCGGAATCCCCCAGTCGAAGCTGGTGCGGCTCACCGACAGGTCACGCAATCCGCTTTTCACGAAGCTGATCACCTCGTTGCGGCGGCTTTCCGGCCGGATGAACTCCGGATGGGCCTCGTAATAGTCGAGCAGCGGCTGCTGGTACTTCGACAGGCGGAAGAAGAAGCTTTCCTCCACCGTCCATTCCACCGGCGTGCCCTGGGGCGACAGCTTGGTGCCATCATCGGCGGTGCGGATCTCGCTCTCGTCGTAATAGGCCTCGTCGCGCACCGAGTACCAGCCCTCGTAGCGGTCGAGGTAGATGTCTCCGTTGGCGGCCATGCGCCGCCATAGCTCCTGCACCGAGGCATAGTGGCGCGGTTCGCTGGTGCGGATGAAGTCGTCGTAGGAAATGTTGAACCGGTCATCCATGGCGCGGAACAGCGGCGCCATGCGGTCGGCCATCTCGCGCGCGCTGATGCCGTGCTTGCGGCCGGTCTGCTCCATCTTCAGGCCGTGCTCGTCGGTGCCGGTGGTGAACCGCACGTCCTCGCCGAGCCAGCGGTGGAAACGGGCGATGGCATCCGTCGCGATCGCCTCGTAGGCGTGGCCGATGTGCGGCGCGCCGTTGGGATAGGCGATGGCGGTGGTGATGTAGAAGCGGTTGCGCTGAGCCATGGATGGGGAGACCTGACGTCCTGTTCACATGCGGGCGCCGGACGCGACGATCCGGGCCAGCTCATGGACCACCGCCTTGGGGTCGAGCGCCAGAGGAACCGCCGCACCGGCAAGATCGCGGGCCTTCTCCCACAGCTCCACGCGGGGCGCAAGCGCCTGGGGACCGGCTGCACGGGCCTGCGCCGCCAGATCCTCCTGCACCAGTTCGAGAAACGCCTCGTAGCGCGGCTGGGCCGCCGGACTGGCCAGCGCTTCCGCCAGCGCCAACCCGAGCCGGCCGGAAGGATCGCCGGTGCGCCGCAGCTCCGCCAGCGAACGCTCCAGCTTGCCGATATCGAGGCCGGCGAAACGCAGCGCCCGCCCCGGCGCGCCTTCGGCCAGGCGAGCCAGTTCCTCGGCCTCCTCCGGCGCCAGGTCGGGCTTCACCCGCCGCAGCACGGCCGTCACGTCGGCCGTGTCCAGCGGCGCGAAGGCCAGCCGGCGGCAGCGTGAGCGGATGGTCGGCAGCAGCCGGCCCGGCGCATGGCTGATGAGCAGGAACAGCGTCCGCGCCGGCGGCTCCTCCAGCATCTTGAGCAGGGCGTTGGCGGCTGAGCGGTTCATCTCGTCGGCGGCGTCGACCAGCACCACCCGCCAGTCGCCCTCGGCGGGCTTGATGCCGAGGAACGGCGTCAGCTCGCGCACCTGATCGACCGAGATTTCCTTGGCGAGCTTGCCGCGATCATTCTCCCGCCGCGCCAACAGGCGCAGACTGGGGTGACTGCCGGCCTCCAGCATCCGCGACACATGATGGTCGGCCGACACCGCCAGACTGTCGGGGCCGCCACCGAACAGGCCGCCGCCCCCGCCCATACCGCCCTCGCCCACCCCGCCCGACAGCACGAAGCGGGCCACCCGCCAGGCAAACGTCGCCTTGCCGACGCCGCGCGGCCCGGTCAGCAGCCAGGCATGGTGCAGCCGGCCGGTGGTCCATGCCTCAAGGAACGCCTGTTCCGGCTGGTCGTGGCCGATCAGCGCATAGGTGGTGGCCGGCTCGCTCATCGTGGCGTCCTCATGGCGCCAGTCGTCCGGCAACCGCCTGCCAGATGGCGGCGCTAACGGCATCAACGTCGACGATGGCATCGATGACAGCGCAGCGGCCGGCGTAGCGCGCGGCAAGATCGAGGAAGCCGGCGCGCAGCCGTTCGTGGAAAGCCGCGTCGTGGGCCTCGAAGCGGGTCTCGTCGCCGCGCCGGCTGGCGGCACGCGCAAGCCCGATGGCGGCCGGCACATCGAGCACCAGTGTCAAATCCGGCCACAGCGGCCCGGTCGCCTGCTCGTGGAGGCGCACCAGCAGCTCGACGTCGAGCCCCTTGGCGATGCCCTGGTAGACCAGCGTGCTGTCGACATAGCGGTCGCACACCACCCAGGCGCCGCGCGCCAGCGCCGGACGGATGACCCGTTCCACATGGTCATGGCGAGCGGCGTTGAGCAGCAAGGTCTCGCTCAGCGCGTCCCAGCGATCGACCTCGCCCTGCACCAGCAGGGCGCGGATCGCCTCGGCGCCCGGCGTGCCGCCGGGCTCGCGGGTGACGATGACCTCGCGCCCCGTCGACCGCAGCCGCTCCGCCAGCCGGGCGACCTGGGTCGACTTGCCGGTGCCCTCGCCGCCCTCCAGCGTGATGAAGCGGCCGGTCACCGGCCATCCCCCATCACGCACGCGCCGCTCACTTCGCCTCGATGGCGGGCGTGCCAAACAGGGTGTTGCGGAACCCGGCCATGATGCGGCCGAACACGCCGGCCTTCTCGACACCCCTGGCCGCGACCAGCGGAATGGTCAGCGGCTGCTGGCCCGGGGCTGCGACCACCAGGTCCGCCACATGCTGGCCGGCCTTGATCGGCGCCGGAATCGGCCCGGTATAGCGTACCGTCACCTTCATGTTGGAGCGAGCGACACGACTGGTGGTGAAGGCCGCATCGCGGGCGACGGTCAGCGGTACGGTCTTTTCAGCGCCCAGCCACACCGGCGCCGTCTCGACGATCGCGCCCTTGCGGAACAGCTTGACGGTCTGGAAGGTCCGCAGCCCCCACTCCATGAACTTGGCGCTTTCGTCGGCGCGTTCCTGCATCGAGGTCAGGCCGTTGAGCACGATGATCAGCCGCTGGCCATTGCGCAGGGTCGATCCGGTGAGGCCATAGCCGCCGGCCTCGGTATGGCCGGTCTTGAGGCCATCCGAGCCCGGCACCCGGTAGAGCAACGGGTTGCGGTTGCCCTGGACGATCGGCTTGCCGCCCATGGTCTGACCGTGGGAGTAGGAGCTCAGACCGTAGAAATCCCGGTAGAGATCGGGAAAGTCCCGGATCGTGCGGTAGCCGAGGATCGCCATATCGCGGGCGGTGACATACTGCGCCTCATCCGGCCAGCCGGTGGTGTTGGTGAAATGGGAGCCCGTCATGCCCAGCCGCCGGGCGGTCTGGTTCATCACGTCGACGAAAGCCTGTTCGGTGCCGGCCAGCCCTTCGCCCAGCACCACGCAGGCATCGTTGCCCGACAAGGTGACGACACCGTGCAGCAGATCCTCCACGCTCACCGACTGGTTGGGCGACAGGAACATGGTGGAGCCGCGGTTGTTCCAGGCCCGCCACGTCTCCGGGCTGACGGTGATCTGGTCGGTCAGCTTGGCGGTGCCCTTCCTGATCATGTCAAAGACCACATAGGTGGTCATCATCTTGGCCATCGACGACGGCGCCATGGTCTCGGTGCCGTTCTTGTCGTAGAGAACGGCGCCGGTATCCGCCGACATCATGTAGGCGAAGGGGGCCGTGGTCTGGAATGCCGGAACCTGAGCCTGGGCGCCCGCCGCCAGCAACAAACCGGCAAGACCCAGTGCGATACGCTTCATTGTTGTTCGTGTCCCTTTAGCTCAGCGGACGGCTCGTCACGCGCGCGTCCGCATACCCCGCGGCCCGCACCTGCGCCAGGACGACATCCGCCGTCTCGCGGTTCAGGAACGGGCCAATGCGGACCCGATACAGGCCTTGAGCAGCCGGTTCAATGGACGATGGTCCGAAGCGTTTGATGTCGGCGGCCAGCCACGCCGCCCGTCCCTCGTCGGAGAGTGCCGCCACCTGCACGAACACCGCGCCACCGACCCGGTCGTTCCAGCCGGCGCTGGCCGGATCGGCCGGCGCCGGACGCGGATCGGGCGCGACCCTTGCCGTCACCACGTCCGCCGTGGCGACCGGCGGCGGCGCGTCGTCGCCATTGCTGGCCGCCAGCAGCCGTGGCGGCGGCAGGGCGGCGACTTCCGGCTTGTCGGCGGGATAGACCCGGCGCACCCGCGCCTGGGTCACGCCGGCGGCGTCGAACCCCAGCATCTGGGCCGCCCGCCGCGACAGATCGATGATGCGGCCCGGCTTGAACGGCCCGCGATCGTTGACCCGCACCACCATCTGGCGGCCATTGGCGAGGTTGGTGACCTCGACGTAACTCGGCATCGGCAGCGTCTTGTGGGCCGCCGACACCTCGTTCATGTCGAAAATCTCGCCATTGGCGGTCAGCTTGTCATGGAAATCGGCGCCATACCACGAGGCGATGCCGGTTTCGTCGTAATCATGATCGTCGGCCGGATAATACCAGACGCCGGCCACCTGATAGGGGTTGCCGATCTTGATCTGCCCGTTCCAGCCCGACCGGCTCCCCTCCTTGCCCGCGAGCGTCGAAGGCCGGCCCTCGGTGGCCCGCACGCCCTGGGTCGAGCCGCAGGCGGCCGTCAGCGAGCAGAGCGCGAGCAACAGCAGCAGACGCGCGCTAGGGCGTGACGACGGGCGGCTGAGCGGCATCCTCGGGGTTCGGGGCATCAGGCTGTGGCGGGACATCAAGGGCCTCGGCGAGCAGGGCGACGGAGAGGGCATAGAAGTTCGAGCAATTATAGTCCAGCAGCACCCGGTAGTTGCGACTGGTGAGGTAGGCCGGGCCGTCCGGACCGTCGGGCTCCACCAGCGTCAGCTCGGTTTCGGGCGCCGGCCACGTGGTGCCCCCGTTCACCGCCGTCACGCCCAGCTGCTGCCAGACGCCGGCCGCCAGCCAGCTACTGTGCCTGGACAACGCCGGCACGCACTTGGCGGGCCGTTCCGTGGCGCGGACCGCCTCGCGGTCGAAACCGTCGGGCAATCGAACCTCGAAGCCCCAGCGCAGCCCCGGCTCCCAGCCGTTGGTCGCCAGCAGGTTGGCGGTGGACGCAAAGATGTCGGCCGCCGAGCGCCACAGATCGACCCGGCCGTCGCCATCACCATCGACGGCATAGCGCAGGAAGGACGTGGGCATGAACTGGGTCTGACCGAAGGCGCCGGCCCAGGAGCCGCGCAGATCGGCCGGCGAGGCCCGCTGCTGGTCGACAATGCGCATCACGGCCCACAGCTCGCGGCGAAACAGCGCCGAGCGACGGCCGTCATAGGCAAGGCTGGCCAGCGCCCGCACCACCGGCGTACGGCCCGTATAACTGCCGTAATTGGTCTCCATGCCCCAGATCGCCACCAGCACCGGGGCGGGCACCCCGTAAGCCGTCTCGGCGGCGGACAGATGTTCCTCGACCTCGTTACGGGCCGACAGCCCGCGCGCCACCTTGGTCGGCGTGAAGCGCTTTTCCATGTAGGCGGCGTAGGAGGCGCGCACCTCGGGCTGATTGCGATCGAGCGCGACAATGGCGGGCGACAGTGTCAGGTCGTCGAACAGCGTTGCCAGCGTCGCCTCGGCGATGCCATGACGGCGAGCGGCATCGCGCACCGAGCCCAGCCATGCCTCGAAGCTCTGACCGTCAAGCACCGGTGGCAGAACCTCGCCGTCGGCGGCGACGATGGTGGGCATCACCGGCGGCGCCGTCATATCGTCGGCGGCAAGGGACGGGTCCGGCGCCTGGGCGCCCTGCTGTGGCAGCTGGCTGCATGCCGCCAGCAGCACCGGCAGCAGGAGCGGCAGCAGCACCGGCAGCAGGAGCGGCAGCAGAATCGACCGCACGCCGGCCGTCAACGCCATGGGCGTGGCCGACATCAGCAGGGGCCTTGGCAAGGGTTTGAGCGCGAACATGACTGAATTTGTGCCATAATCAGCCATTCGCGCCAAGGGCCACCAGGGCCGACCCGGCCGGATGGACACGCGTGCCGGCCCGACTGTCGCACCAGGGCATCACTGCCGCGCGATCGTTACGGCACCGACGGTCGCCACCCGGTTCTTTTGACGCCGGGACTTGCGCCCGATGGACGGATCGGGAAAAGAGAGCCAACGGATGGGTGGCCGAGCGGTTTAAGGCACCGGTCTTGTAAGCTGCTGGACCTGATGGCCTGGTGCAGAAGAACAGGGGGTATTTGCAAGGGGTTAGCGACAGGTCGCTTTCTGCGGCGAAACGGCTCATAAGCCTATCGTCAGCAGCTAAGCCCCTGAATCGGTATGGAAGCGTGGCCGAGTGGTTGAAGGCACTGGTCTTGAAAACCAGCAACGGGGCAACCCGTTCGTGGGTTCGAATCCCACCGCTTCCGCCACCTGAGGCGTGAACATATGTTGAACACTGGGCCGGACAACCTATCTTGAGCGCTCTTGGTCTTGGGGGACAAGCGCTATGGGGGAGATGGTTCTTCGGATTTGGGATGTCGAGCATGGGGCCTGCGCCATGCTTCACCCGCTGGTGGACGGAATTGCTGGCCGACTGGCAATGATCGACTCGGGGTGTATGGCGCAGTGGAGGCCAAGCACTTTTATTCGGCAGGGCTTGAACCGAGGCACACTCGACTACCTGTTCATCACCAACGCCGATCAAGACCATATGTCGGACCTTGAAGGGCTCGAGCGCGAAGGCATTTTCGTCGACACCTTGTTTCGTAATCCGACCTACACTGGTCCCGAAATGTATGCCATCAAGTCTATCAGCGGCCCCGTATCCGCTGACGCCCAATGGTATGTGCAAGCCTGCGGGGCATATGACACGCCGACTAGCTTGCCCTTCAATGCCAATATGGGCGGCATCACGGCGAATTGCTTCTTCAATCACTACCCTCAATTTACCGATACGAATGACCTCAGTCTGGTCGTATTCATCGAGTTTGCGGGCTTCAAAATTCTGTTCCCCGGCGACTTGGAGAAGCCCGGCTGGCGTTCGTTGCTCCAGCGAGCAGACTTCAGGGCTGCACTAAATGGCACAAATATCCTTGTCGCTTCCCATCACGGGCGCGAAAGCGGCTTCTGCAAGGACGTATTCAATTGGGTCACGCCGGACGCTGTGGTCATTTCTGACAAGCCCATCGCTCATGCTACGCAACTCATGGCTCCGGACTATCGGCGTGTCACCCGCGATGAGGGGGTCATTGTGAGATCGACGATGAAGACCCGTCACGTGCTGACCACGCGCCGCGATGGCTGGATTCAGTTCACCGTAGGCAGCGATGGGAGCTATTTCATCGATACGGAATGCGCCGGATGAGCAGCAAGTCTCTTAAGGCTGACTACCAGAAGTGGCTGTGGATGCTGGCGATAGCCGATATCGTCGTTATCCTGCTGTTTCTCGTGCCCGGCATTTCGTCTGATGCCAGCCTGTCTAGCCTAGCCCACTGGCGGTTGCTCACGACGATCATCGTGCCGGTTGGCGTGCTGTTGCTCGTCAATGCCTTGCCGCACAAGCTCAAGTGCATGTTGGTGTATTGGAAGCCGTACGGCTGGCTTCCGGGTTGCGAGGTCTTTTCCAAGTTCGCATCTGGCGATGTGCGCATCGACATGAAGGCTCTCGCCAAGCATGTCGGAAAACTACCATCGGGTCAGAACGAACAAAACGCCCGCTGGTATCAGCTGTACAAGCTGGTTGAGAACGAACCCGAAATTACCGAGGTCCATCGCAACTTCTTGATGTATCGCGACATGGCAACGCTCAGCCTCCCGTTCATCGTGCTGGCACCACTCTCGCTTTTCTGGGCAGGAGCATCGGTAGAGGCACAATGGGGCGGTGCTGCCATCTTCCTGATCCAGTTTCTTCTCACCGCTATCAGCGCCCGGTGGAGCGGAATCAGGTTCGTATGCAACGTCCTCGCCCTGCATTCGGCTCGCCCGATAGAGGGCGCGAAACTCAGCCGACGTTGAACCTCGACCGCTTATGACCCGCTTATCAGCGTCGGCACGACCAGCCGATTCAATAGATGTATTCGCCACTTCGCGAACACTTCCATACAATTCAGGGTTTGCCGTTCTTGCGCTATAGGTCGCAGGGAAGGAGCGATGATCGGCCCCCACGGACGGGTCCAATTTGATTGTTAGTGCAATGATGGTCGTGGCGCCAGCGCGGGCGGCATCGCTGGTTGGGGTTGCAGGGCCGCCCGCGCGAATGCCGGGATGAAGACCTCCGG
>NZ_JBEUDS010000029.1:0-41119 GCF_041060555.1 Parapedomonas caeni
TGCAAACTCCACCATAACGATGAACCCGGTGGCCACCAGCGACGCCGCATTCCGGGGTGGGGCATGCCCCACCCCGGAATACACCATCGCCTACACCGGAAATTACACCACGAGCGCGGACGCTAACCGCGATCCTGATCCCATGCACATCGACCCGGATTATGCCCGCGAGCACAGTCCGTTCGGCCAGACTATCCTGTTCGGTTTCCAGACCCTGTCGATGCTGAGCAACCTGTGCTCGCCGGTGCGCTACCGCCATGGCGGCGGCGTGATCGGCTATGATCTGAATTATGGCCTCAATCGCGTCCGTTTCATCTCGCCGGTGCCGGTCAACGCCCGGTTTCGCAACCGCATGTCGCTGAAAAGCGTCGAGCGCCGCGAGGATGGCAGCTATCTCATCACCTCCGAAAACGTCATCGAGATCGAGGGGCAGGAGCGTCCGGCGTTGATCGCTGAGTGGATCGGCCTGGTGTCGCGGGAAGACGCGCAATGAACCTGATCGGCGGCCGTGCTCTGGTGGACACCATCGAGCGCCTTCCCGATGCGGTGGCGGCCCATGCCCGCGCGGTGCCCGCGCGTGAAGCGCTGGTGTTCGGCGACGCGCGGCTGAGCTATGCCGACCTCGACCGCACGGTCGACCGCTATGCCTGTGCGCTGCTCGCCGCCGGCCTGCAGGCCGGCGACCGGGTGGCGATGATCGTGACACCGCGGCCGGAATTCCTGCTGATGCTGCTGGGCGCCATGCGCGCCGGCGTGGTGTGGGTGGGGGTCAACCCGAAATACAAGCGCGAGGAGATGCGCCACGTGCTGGGCGATTGCCAGCCCCGGCTGCTGGTCTCCATCGTGCAGGATCCAGCCGGCCGCCGCTACGACGCGGATCTGGTCCAGCTCGCCGCCGATGTGGATTCCATCGCCACGGTGGTGACCATCGACGGCGCGGTGCCGGGCTGCGGCATGACGCTGGCGGCGTTCCTGGCCGCTGGCGATGCCAGCGCGGCGAGCCTTGCCGACCAGCTCAACCAGGGCCGGCGGCGCGACCCGGTGAGCATCGTCTATACCTCCGGCTCCACCGGCAAGCCCAAGGGCGCGGTGCTGTCGCACGACAGCTTTTTCCATTCCTACAAGGCGCTGTCGGAATCATTCATCGGCCATGAGCATCTGCGCGCCGGACACCGGGTGATCTGCAACCTGCCGACCAATCATGTCGGCTGCCAGTCGGACCTGTGCGGCAACAGCCTCATTGATGGTGGCACGATCGTGTTCATGGAAACCTTCGACCCGGCTGGTATTCTCGACATGGTGGAGCGGGAGCGCATCACCATGCTGGGCGGCTTGCCGCTGATGCATCAGGCGGTGTTCGACCAGCCGGACCTTGAGGCGCATGATCTCTCCAGCGTGCAGGTCGTTGCCTGGGGTGGCGCGCCGATGCCGGCGGCGCTGCTGAAACGGCTGTACGCGCGCGGCTATTTCTTCGCCCTGCATTACGGCCTGACCGAGGGCGGCTCCATCAACAGCGTCAGCCCGCCGGACGCCGACTTCACCACGCTGACGGAGACCATCGGCCGGCCCGACCACGACAACGAATATCGCGTGGTCGACGCCGACGGCAAGGTGGTGGCCGATCACGGTATCGGTGAGGTGCAGATCCGTGGCCCCGGCGTCACGCTGGGCTATTTCAACAATCCCGAGGCGACTGCCGCGGCGTTCACCGCCGACGGCTGGTTCCGCACCGGTGACCAGGTGATGTGCCTGCCGGGCGGATACTGGCGTTTTGTCGGTCGTATCGTCGAGATGTTCAAGTCGGGGGGCTACAACGTCTATCCGCGCGAGGTCGAGCTGGCGCTGGAGGCGCATCCCGATGTCGCCGCCGTCGCTGTGATCGGTGTTCCTGACCCGCGCTACGATGAGGTTGGCTGGGCCTTTGTCCTGCCCCGCGTCGGCGCGCGGCTGGAGGAAGAGCAATTGCGGCAGTACGCCAGCGCGCATCTGGCCAACTACAAGGTGCCCAAGCGGTTCCTGATCCGCGCCGAGCTGCCGTTGCTGCCGGTCGGCAAGGTCGACAAGCCGGCGCTGCGTCAGGAAGCCAGACGACTGAGTGGTGCCGCGTGACGCCTGCTGGCGAAAGCGCGGGCGCGTCGCCGGCCGGCGCCTTGCCGCTGCGGACCATGATCGGCTTCGGTATCGGTTCGCTGGGCACCGGCGTGTTCTCCACCGTGCCCAGCATCCTGCTGCTCTACTTCATGACCAGCGTGCTGGCGGTGCCGGCGGGGCTGGCGGCGCTCACGGTGTTTCTGCCGAAATTCTGGGATGTGTTGATCGACCCGGGCATCGGCATGGTGTCGGACCGTACCCGCAGTCGCTGGGGCCGGCGGCGGCCGTACATGCTGGCTGGCGCCATCGGCATGGCGATCCTGTTCGTCCTGCTGTTCTCGGTGCCGGATCTCGACAGCGTGTTCGCGCGCTTCCTCTATGTCACCGTCGTCTACATGCTGTGCGCCACCGCTTACGCGGTGTTCTCGGTGCCCTATATCGCGATGCCGGCCGAGATTTCGCGCGATCCCAACGAGCGCACGACGCTGATGTCGTTTCGCATGGGGTTCGCCATGGTCGGCATCCTGCTGGGCGGGGCGGGCGCGCCGCTGCTGGTGGAACTGGCCGGCGGCGGTCGGCCGGGTTACGCGGTGATGGCGCTGGTGATCGGGGTCGCCTGCGGGGCGGCGATGCTGGTGCCGGTGGTGGCGACGCGGCGCCTGCGCACCAGTCCGCCGGTGACCTCAGAGCTGGGGTTCTTCGCCGGGTTGCGTCAGGCGGCGACCTGCCGGCCGTTCGTGCTGCTGATCGTGACCTATCTGATCCAGCTCTCCGGCCTTGGCTGCTTCTCCGGTGCTCTGCCCTATTACGCCGTGCACATCCGCCAGGGCAGCGGCGTGACCGTCACCTTGTTGTTTGTCGCCCTCAATCTGACGGCAATCGCGGCGATGCCGCTGTGGACCTTGGTGTCTCGCCGGATCGGCAAGGGGCGGGCCTACCTGCTGTCGAGCGTGATGATGGCCGGTGCCATGGCCGCCTTGTGGCTGTGCGACGGCGCGGCGAGCGAGGCGCGACTGTACGGCCAGATCGGCCTGATGGGGCTGGCCTTCGCCGGCCAGCAGCTGTTCCCCTTCGCGTTGCTGCCCGATGTGCTGGACGCCGATGCCCGCCAGTCCGGTGTGCCGCGTCAGGGCATGTTCACCGGCTTGTGGACTGCCGGCGAGAAGCTCGGCCTGGCGCTGGGCGGGCTGTTCACCGGTGGTATTCTGTCGGTCACCGGCTTCATTGCCTCCAGTGATGCCGCCGTTGTCCAGCCGGCCTCGGCGCTCGCGGGCGTGCAGGTGGCCTTCGCCGTGCTGCCGGCGGTGCTGGTGCTGGTCAGTCTGTGGCCGTTGCTGGTGTTTCATCGCCACGTCACGAACGGGGAGTCGTACTGATGCGTCTGTTCATATCAGCCGACATTGAGGGCGTGGCGGGGATTACGGCCCGGGAGCAGGCCGGGCCACAGGGGTTCGAATATGCCGCTGCCCGGCAACTTATGACCAACGAGGTGCTCGCGGTCGTGCGCGGTGCGCGGGCGGCTGGCGTACGTGAATGCGTCGTCTGCGACGCCCACGGCAACGGCCTGTCGATTCTCGCCGATCAGATGCCCGAGGATGTGCTGCTGGTGCGCTCGTGGCCCCGCCCGCTGCTGATGATGCAGGGCATCGAGCAGGGTGACTATGTCGGTGCCGTGCTGCTGGGTTATCACGCCGGTGCCGGCTGTATCGCCGGGACGATGGCCCACACCCTCTCCAGCCGTGGCATTCTGGGGCTGCGGCTGAACGGACAGGAAGCCGATGAGGCCTATGTCAGCGCCGCCACGGCGGCGGCGTTCGGCGTGCCACTGCTGATGATGTCGGGGGACGATGCCTTCATCGCGGCCAGCGCGCCGGTACTGCGTCCGCTGGAGACGGTTGTCACCAAGCGGACATGCGGCATGTTCTCGGCGATGTCGCCGGCGCCGCAGGTCGTGTGCGAGGCGCTGGAGGCGGCTGCGGCACGCGCCGTCACCCGGCAGGCGGATGCAAACCTACTGTCGCCGGGCGCGGACATCGCGGTCGAGTTGACGCTGGTGAGTCGACTGGCGGCGGAGCTGCTCGATTTCCTGCCTCTGTTCGAGCGTGTCGGCGCAAACGGCGTACGCTTCCGGGTCGCCGACATGCCGGCGCTCAACAGGATACTGTCCTTCTTGATGTTCTACAACGCCGTCTGACCCGAACCGGTGCCGTGCAGCCCGGGAATTCAGGGGCGGTGGACGGGCGAGGTCCCGGGGCTCTTGATCGCCCGGACGACAATGTTGGAGGTCAAACTCCGGACGCTCGGCAACTTGAGCAGTGTATCCATGGTCAGATCCGCCAGCGCCGCGATGTCGGGCAGCTGCACTCTCATCATGATGTCGTGACTGCCGGTGATGGCGACACACTCAACGATCCTGTCGTCCCTCGCCACACGGTCGAAGAACATCCGGGCGTCGGTTTCAACTCTCTGATCGAGATTGACCATGATGTAGGCGGTGATGCGCGCGCCGAGCATCGCGCCGTCAATGATAGCCGCGTATCCCGCGATGACGCCAGCGTCCTCTAGCGCCCTGGTGCGGCGCAGGCAGGTCGACGGCGACAGCCCGACCCGTTGGGCAAGCTCGGCGTTGCTCAGGCGGCCGTTGCGTTGCAGTTCGCGCAGGATGCGAAAATCGCTGGCGTCGAGGGAGGCGGCAGTATCGATCATATTATGAATTACTACGGCATGATATTGCACAATCAACCGGATTCATGACCAGAATGGCAGGAAATTCCGCGCCGAGCGAAGTAATGTCTTCCCTTCAGTCAGGCGGGTGCGCCGGGGGAGGGAGATTATGGCGGTGATGGTGGAGATGCACGACGATCCGGTGATCCGCGCGCTGGAGGCCGATCCCGAGGCTTTTCATGCGCGGCTGCGGCAAGAGGCGCCGGTGTTTCGCCTGGAGGCCTGGGGCTTGTGGCTGGTGACGCGCTACGAGGACGTCCAGGCCATCCTGCGCGACACCGACAATTTTACCACCGGCACGCCGGCGTCGCTGCTCTACGACACCTTCGGCGCGCACATGCTGACTACCGATGGCGTGGCCCAGGAGCGATTGAAAAGCCGGTTCCGTGGCGCCTTCGCACCGGCGGCCATCCGCGCGGCGATGCAGGAGACGGTGCGCCGGCTGTCGGAGGTACTGCTCGATGGCCTCACGGGGCCGGGGGTGGCGGGGCAGGGGGCGGCGGAGTGGCGCCGGCAGTTCGCCAGCCGGCTGCCGGTGCAATCCATCCTGAGTCTGTTCGGCTTGCCTTTGGAAGAGGAGCCTCGGCTGCGGCGTTGGTACGATGGTTTCGAGCGTGCGCTGGCCAATTTCGCGTGGCGGGAGGACGTCCGGCGACAGGCCCGCGAGGATGTGGCCGAATTCCATGCGCTCATCCAGCGGCACATTGATCGGGTGCGCGGGTTGCCGGACGGGAGCCTGTTCAGCCAGGCCGTGCATGATAATGCCGAGGATCGGTTGAGCGACGCCGAGATCCGGCAGAACGCCGCCATTATCTTTTTCGGCGGCATATCGACGGTAGAGGCGATCATTCTCAACTGTCTTTATGTTCTGGTGGGCCAGCCCCGGGTCCATGCCGCTGTGCGGGCGGACAGGTCGCGTCTGCCGGATCTGCTGGAAGAAACCTTGCGCTGGCTGTCGCCGGTGCAGTCGGCGACGCGCCATGTGGCGCGCGACGTGCGGGTCGCCGGGGTCACGCTCAAGGCCGGCGATACCGTCAACTGCATGCTGGGTGCGGCCAACCGGGATCCGGCGGTGTTCAGCGAGCCGGACACGTTCGATCTGGAACGCTCGAACGCCCGACGTCATCTTGCGTTCGCATCCGGCCCGCATTTCTGCCTGGGCTCCCATTTCGCGCGCCTGCAGGCCTTGACGGCGCTGGAGCAGATTCTCGATCGCTGTCCGGACCTGCGGCCGGTGGCCGGGCAGCCTCTTGTGATCTCGGGCGTCGAGTTCCGCCAGCCGCCGGCATTGCATCTGGCCTGGGGGGCGTCGTCGTGACTCCACGCCCGAGGGCGACACCCCAGAAAATCGTTGCCAAAAATTGATGTTGAATTCAAATTCTGTTTCAGAGTCGCTCCGTTGCCTGGCCCATTCTCGGGACAGGGGGGCGATTGCATGATTGCCGCTGGCGGCGCTGTTGCCATCGGCCGGGCGGGGAAAGGTCGGGAGAATATGGTGAAGAGTCAGCGAAATTGTTTCTGGCCGCTGGTGCTGGCTGTTGCGGTCACGTTTGCCTGGGTTGGCCTCGCCGAGGCCGGGCCGCGCGCCCGTGATCTCGGCGTGCCGTTCGAGGGTACGCCGGGCGCGCTCAACGCGATCACCGATGTCGCCGGAGTCGAGGTCGGGCATGCGACGGTGATTTCCGGAGATGGACCGCTTGTCATCGGCAAGGGGCCGGTACGCACCGGGGTGACGATCATCCACCCGCTTGGCAAGAGCGCGCTGGAGGGCGTGGCCGCCGGGCGCGCCGTCATCAACGGCACCGGCGAATGGACCGGCATGCATCTGGTGGATGAAGTGGGCCAGTTCTTCGGCCCCATCGCCCTGACCGGCTCGGGCAATGTCGGGCTTGTCCATCAGGGCCTGATGGACTGGGCCGTTGGCAGGATCCCTGAGGACGCTCTGGTGACGCGGGTGTTGCCTGTTGTCGCGGAAACCCTGGACAGCCGGCTCAACGACGTGTTCGGCCATGGCCTGACGCGCGACCATGTCTTCGCGGCGCTCGACGGCGCGATGGGCGGGCCGGTGGCCGAAGGCAATGTCGGTGGCGGCACCGGCATGATCGCCTATACCTTCAAGGGTGGCATCGGCACGGCATCGCGCGTCATCACACTGGGCGACAAGAAATACACCATCGGCGTGCTGCTGCAGGCCAATCATGGTGACCGGGCCGACCTGCGCATGGCCGGCGTGCCCGTGGGGCGCGCCATCGAGGGCGCCTGGCCGGAGGTCAATGGCGTGCCGGTGCTCGGCCCCAACGCCGGCAAGCGTGACGACAAGAATTCGCTGCTGATCGTCATTGCCACCGATGCGCCGCTGATGCCACACCAGTTGGAGCGTCTGGCCCGCCGCGCGGTGCTGGGTGTGGGGCGGGCCGGGAGCACCGCCAGCGCCTTGTCGGGCGAGTTCGCGCTGGCGTTCTCGACGACGCATGTCATGCCGCTGGACGGGCCGCCACGAATCAAGCAACCGATCAGCGACACCGACAGCACGACGATGAACGCGCTGTTCGCGGGTGTGGTTCAGGCGACCGAAGAGGCGCTGGCCAATCAGCTGGTAGCCTCGACGACCATGACCGGTGCCAATGGCGTCAAGGTCTATGGCCTGCCGCATGACCAGCTCAAGCGCATCATGAAAGCGCATTTCGGCCGCCGTTGATGCCGGGCTGCGCCGACGGCCGACTGCGAGGGGGCGCAACTTCGCCGGCGTCGACCCCGTCAAGCTGGTCGTGCTGGCGGTCGGCCAGCCGTTGATGATCAAGCGGTCGATCCTCGATGCCGGGAGCCAGCGCCTCGCTGGCTTCAGGGCCGAGGTCTATGCCGCGGCGCTGGGATGATCGCCGCACGGGCAGGTTTCCGGGTCGCCGACGCGTTCCTGAACGATTCGTCGCCCAACACTTCGTCGCATTGTCGCGGAGGGTCTGCGTTCAGGTCTGCGTACGTTTGATGATAGCATCCACCAGTCCGGCCGGCGCCTTGGCGCTGTCGGGACGGATGACGGCATCGAGCGCCGAGGCCTGCGCGAAGGCATCCTTCGCGTCGTCGGAGGTCTGCAGCAATGCCAACGCCGCCGTACGCACAGCGTCCGGCCAGCGGTCGGATTGTGCGCCGTAGGTGTCGAGAAGCTCTCTAAATTCCGCCAATGTCATGGACACAGATCTTCTTCTGCTTGCTGATTCTTTCCCTAAGCGTTTGCCGCCCCCGTTTTAGGAGCGACCGAACAGCCTGCTCCGTGCTGTTCATCGTAAGGGCAATCCGGTGAATCTTCAACTCGTCGAAATAGAAAAGCAGCAGGGCCTGGCGCTGCGATTCCGGCAGGTCGTTGATCAGGGCTTTGAGATTATCTGACAGCTCGGCCTCGCCGAACTGCACTTGTTCCACTTCCACATGCACGCCGACGTTGTCACTGTTGTCGATCATTGCCTCGATGATCTCGGCCGGCGTCGGCGGTTCCTTGCGCTTGCGGCGGAAGTCGATGGCCTTGTTGATCGTCACCCGGTGCAGCCAGGTGGTGAAGCGAGCTTCCCCCTGCTGCCACTTGCCCGGCTGCTTCCACACCGAGATGAACACCTCCTGCACCACGTCTTCCGCTTCCTGCGCGTCGGCGAGGATGTTCATCGATACATGCCAGAGCTTGTTGACGTAGCGTTCGGTCAACACCCGGAACGCGGCCTGGTCGCCCTGGCTGCTCAGCGAATAAAGCGTCTCGTCCGACAAGCTGTCCAACCGCGTTTTGCTGTGAGGAAAATTCTGCCCGTTCATCGCACTGACTGCTGCCTGTTGTTCTGATGCAAAGATCACAGGCAATCAGCGTGCCATGATTTGTTCATGTGCGACGAACAGTTGGCCGCACCGCGCCACCATCTCCAGTTGCGATGAGCCGTTCAATAAATGGACGCAACATGTCGAGCATGCTCTGAAATTGACCGGCCGGATCAGGATGGCGGAGGATTTTCATGCTCCTTGTCAACAGGAAGTCATAGAATCGGGCCAACACCCGCCCATCCGGGCCCGCTAGCTCGAACTTCAGATTCCCCTTTAACGCGAGGACGATGCGCATCACGCGCTGGGCATATAGGCACATTTTGTCCAGTGCCCCTTTTTCATAGGCAAACTTTGCCGCCACCAGCGCGTCATAGAGCCCGCGATGCAGCGCGAGCAGGATCTCGCGGCCACCGACCGTGGCATGCTGGGCCATGGCATAGGCGTTCGCGGCGCGCACGCCGAGTGCCGCCATCGAGCCGCGAAATTCAGTCTGATCAGTCATCATCGTCACTGCCTCCTCCGAGAATGGCGTCGATCTGCTGTTGCAGCAGCTTCGCCGCCTGCACTTCGATTTCCATGGTCGCGTACTTGTCGACCAGCTTGGTCCGATAGTCCTCCGCCCGCTCGCGGATGCGGTCGGCGCGATCGCTGAGATCCGCGTTGCGGTCGGTGATGTTGTCGATATGCTGCTGGATCAGGCCGCTGCTGGTATCGGCATATTCATTGAGCAGATTGACCAGTTTATTGGCAAAACCCTGAGTGATCGACACATCGATCGAGGTGCTGCTGTCGGTCACCAGCGCGAAGGTCAGGCCTTCGTAGATCGTCCCCTCGACACCGACGAGACGATTGCCTGACACGGTGAAGCAGCCGGACTCGCCGTTGACCAGCACATCCGTAATCGCGCCGTCGCCATCCACCGTGACATTCAGCGTGAACGACAGCGACGCCTGCATGTTGTCGTTGTTCATCAACACCAGGTTGCTGTCGGAGGCCTCGAACGTCGTCTCGAAGAACGACTGAACCGCCGACAGATTTGAAAGAATTGCCGAATCCAGCGTCGTTTCATCGTCCAGCGACAGGGTGTTGTCGTCGTTGAAGACAATACCGAGATCCGCCAGACCGCCGATGTCACCGCTGCCCGTCGCGTTGAGGATCGAATACAGCGTGGCGTTGAGATTGCGCAGCAACGCGTCGGCGAACAGCACCGCATCATCGGCGGCGCCATCTTCGTCCACCGCCTGCTGGGTGGTGATGAAGGTGCGCAGCTCGTTGTAGGCCTCGATGAAATCGGTGATGGTGGTCTTCACAGCCGAGCTGTCGACGCCGATTTCCAGCGTGATCGTCGTCCCGCTACTGGCGGCCAGCAACGATATGCTGATGCCGGGGATGATGTCGTCGAGTTCATTGTCCGACTGGGTGATCTCGACGCCATCGACCTTGACGATCGCCGATTGCGCCGCCTGGGACACGGTGGCGAAATCGCCGGCGCTATCGGTGATACCGATCGTCTGCATGATATCATCGCCACTGGCCACCCCGACCTCGATGTCGACCGCCGTGTCCTGGGCCGCCAGCACCAGCTGATACTGGTCGGTCGAGACCTTGATCAGAATGGCGCCGACGCCGGTGTTGGCGGACTCATCGTTGATGGCATCGGCGATATCGGACAGCGTCATATCGCTGGTGACGGCGATCTCGACGCTGTCGCCGCCGGACAATCCGATCGTGAAGCTGCCGGTCTGGGCCAGCGCTGTGGTGCCTGACTGGACGGAAGAGGCGACTTTCATCGCTTTGGCGATCTGCACCACCTCGACGTCGTAGGAGGCAATGATCGCGTCATTGTCGACACTGACGGCAAGATATCCGGTGCCATCGCTGCCGTCGGAGGCCGACATATAGCCCTCCTTGGCGTCGAAGGCGTTGTCGTTGCCCAGCGCGCTATAGTCCGGCGTCGCCAGGGCCTCGACCGCATCGGCGATGGCCTGAGCCATGGTCTGCACGCTCTCGTAAGCCGTGATCACCGCTTCATTCTCGGCGATCCGGACATCGATACTGTCGGCGCGCGCCGTCTTTTGGGAAACCGCGGCCTCGATCAGCGATCCCGTGTCGAGGCCGGAGGAAATGGACGAGATGTAGATGGACGAACTCGACGTCACCACCGCCCCGGATACCGAAGATGTCGACATGACCTGTATCCCGTGGAAGGCGGGAGGAGGATGCAAGATCCTCCTCCCCAGTCAGGCATGAAGGGCCGGCGAACGCCGCCCCTTCGGACAGACCCGCTTACCGCATCAGATCGAGAAGCTTCTGGGGCATCTCGTTGGCCTGGCTCAGCGCGGCGATGGCCGCGTTGGTCAGGGTCTGGGCGTTGGTGAAGTTGGTCTGTTCCGCCGCAAGGTCCGCGTCCATCAGCGTGGACTCCGCCGCCTCGAGGTTCTCCAGCGATGTCGCGATGACGTCGCCGCGATACTCGAAACGCGACAGCGTCGCACCAACGTTCGCCCGCGCCGATGACACCGTGGCGATGGCGGCATCAAGCGCATTCATCGCCGTGGTGGCATTGGTGGCGTCGGTCACGTCACCGCCCGAAATGCCCAATGCCGTGGTATCGACATCGGCCAGCTCAACCGTGATGACGTCGGTGCTCGACGTGCCGACCATGAAGTCGACACCCGTGCCCGTCGCGAAGTCGCTGGTGCCATCCAGCAGGGTGGTGCCGTTGAAAGTGGTCGACGTCGTGATGTCGTCGATTTCCTCCAGCAGCTGCTGGTACTCCGCATCGATGTATGCACGCTCGGTCGTCCCGACGGCACCCGAGAGCGCCTGGGCGGCGAGCGACTTCATGCGTTCGAGAATATCCGAGATATTCGCGAGCGCACCATCGGCGGTCTGCAACACGGCCTCTCCGTGTTGCGCGTTGACGGACGCTTGCTCAAGCACGGCGACATCCGCCGACAGGCCGGTGCCGATGGCAAGGCCAGCGGCATCGTCCGAGGCGGTCTGGATACGCGAGCCGCTGGACAGTTTGGCCAGCGACGTGCTCTGCGCTTCGGAATTGGCATTCAGATAGCGCAGTGCCGTGTTTGCAGCGGTATTGGTCGAGATAACAGGCATCTTCTAACTCCAGTTTCTCCGGTTTCACGCCGGGGCCCGCGAATTCTTCGACCCCGGGAAGACGCTTCGCCGATTTTGGGCATCACGCTTCACTCGCTTCAACGGACGGTCACCGGACAATGGGGCGCACTTTTTTGATCCGGCGCTGAAAAAGTTTTTCGCCGCCGCCTACGCATTTTTTGCGCCCCATTCCCGCGACCGGTCCCGTTGAAGGGTCAGCAGGCCGGTGCGACCCACCACGGCGCACCGTCCAGACGACACCCAGTCGATGCCCGGCCCTCCCGGCATCGTCGACGCGAGGAAGACAGACATGACGGACATTTCTTCGATCGTCAGCACCACCACGTCGACCACCGCGTCGACGTCGTCGAGCACGACATCCGATGCCACCAACCAGTTCCTGACGCTGCTGATGACGCAGCTGACCAACCAGAATCCGCTGGATCCGCTGGATACCAACGAGTTCACCAGCCAGCTCGTCAGCTACTCGTCGCTGGAACAGCAGATCAGCATGAGCAGCCAGCTGGAAAACATCAGCGCGATGCTCTCGACCTATTCGAACTTCTCCGCCCTGTCCTATCTGGGCAGCACGGTGGAGCTCGACAGCAGCATCGCACCGGTCCAGGACGGCACGGCGAACTGGGTCTACGACCTCGACTCCAACGCCACCTCGGCCACGGTCTCCGTCACCAACGACGACGGCGACGTCGTCTATGTCGACAGCGTTGACGCCAGCGCCGGCCGCCACAACCTGTCGCTGTCACTCGGCCAGCTCAACGGCGTCGCCGAGGGCGACACGCTGACGCTGAGCGTCACCGCCACCGATGGCGACGTCAACAGCATCGGCAGCAGCATCACCTCGCTGGCGGTTGCCGAGGCGCTGGACACCTCTAGCGGCAGCGCCGTGTTCCAGGCCGGCGACCTCACCTTCAGCGACGCCAACATCGTGAAATTCTACAGCAGCGCCGCCGCGGCTGCGTGACGTCATAAAGTCAGGAGACACCCCATGAGCCTTACGTCTGCGCTTACGTCGGCCGTGTCCGGCCTCACCGCCCAGAGCCTGGCGCTGTCGGCGATTTCCGAGAATATCGCCAACGCCAGCACCACCGCCTACAAGACCAAGGATGTGTCGTTCCAGTCCCTGGTCACCGGCGCCGGCAGCGGCGGCAATTCGGTGAGCGGCGTGTCGGGCTCCACCAGCCAGTCGGTGAGCGTGCAGGGTCTGGTGGAAGCCACCGACGTCTCCACCAACATCGCCATCCAGGGCAGCGGCTATTTCGTCGTCGCCGACGACACCGACGCGAAGGCCTCGGATTACAAATACACCCGCAACGGCAGCTTCTCGACCGATGCCGATGGCTATCTGGTCAACGAGGAAGGCTATTATCTGCTGGGCTTCGCGACCGACGCCGAAGGCAACATCACCACCAGCAACACCAGCGATCTGTCCGGCCTGCAGCCGATCAGCGTCGAGTCCATCAGCGGCACCGCCAAGGCGACCACCGAGGTCTCGATGGTGGCCAACCTGCCGGCCGACGCTGCCGCCGGCGATACCTTCACGACGTCCATCGAGATCCTCGACTCCGTCGGTGTCAGCCACACCATCGAGCAGACCTGGACCAAGGACAGCGCCAACAGCTGGACGCTGACGCTGAGCAACCCCTATTCCGGCGACGACGCCAGCACCTCCAGCGGCACCATCAGTCCGTCGACCGTCACCGTGACCTTCGATCAAAACGGCCTGCTGGCCTCGACCAACCCGTCGCCGATCGACCTCACCATCACCGGTCTGTCGTCGGGCGCCGGCGATACCAGGTTCACGCTGGATCTTGGCACCGCCGGCAGTGCCGACGGCCTGACCCAGTTCGCCTCCACCGTCGACACCCCGGCCATCGAAGTGACCGAGATCGAACAGGACGGCGCGCGCTATGGCCAGCTCACCAGCGTCTCCATCGACGACGATGGCCTGGTAACCGCCAATTTCGACAACGGCCTCAGCATGGCGATCTATCAGATTCCGGTCGCCACCTTCTCCAACCCCGCCGGCCTGACCCTGGTCGAGGGCACCGTCTACGACGAGAGCCTGGCGGCGGGCTCGCTCAACATCTCGCTGCCTGGACAGGGCGGTGCCGGCAGCCTGGAGGCCAGCGCGCTGGAAGCCTCGACCACCGACACGGCGGTGGAGTTCAACAAGATGATCGTCGCGCAGCAGGCCTATTCGGCGGCGGCCCAGCTGATCAGCACCGTCGACGACATGTTTGAATCATTGATCCAGGCGGTCCGCTGATGTCCCGCGCGCTCAACCGGACGCTGGCGGCGGCGGCACGCTCGCGCAAGCAGGACTTCGCCCTGCCGCTGGTGCGCTCGACCGACGAGGCCGCCGCACTGGCCCGCGAGATCGTCGTGCAGGTGCGCCACCTGCCCGACGACCAGCGCCTGCTGCTGCTCACCAGCATTCACGAGCTCTGCCAGATGCTCGAACGCCGGCTGGATGTGCTGGAGCGCGACATGGCGGAAACCCGCCAGCAGCTGCTGCGCATCGAGCACGGCGTGCGCGCCAGCAACGGCTACGCCAACAGCGTCGGCCTCAGTGGCCCGGCGCGCGGCATCCGGCGATAGCGGCACAGGGAGGTCCGCGCCATGTCCCTCACCTCATCCCTGCTGACGGCTAGCAGCGGCCTGCTGAACACGCAGTACCAGATCGCCATTACCAACACGAACGTCTCCAACGCGGGCGAGACGGGCTACACCAAGAAGACCTACTCGGCGACCAGCGTCAGTTCCGCCACCGGCTCGACCTTTACCGCCGGCCAGGTCGAGCGCACGGTCAACACCTATCTCTCGAAGACCGTTGTCGCCAAGAACGCCGAGCTCGGCGCGGCCCGGACCATCAACGATTACCTGGCCAGCTACGACACGATGGTCGGCCAGGTCGATGGCGGCACCGATCTGTCCAGCATGATCGACACGCTGCAGGCGTCGATCAGCGCCCTGTCGGCGTCGGCCGACAGCGAGAGCGCCAAATCGCAGGTGCTGGCCGACCTGGAAGGCCTGACCACGCAGATCAGCGCGCTGTCGGCCCAGGTGCAGAGCCTGCGCACCGAGGCGGAAGGCGACATCGCCGACACCGTGGCCGCCATCAACGACGGCCTGTCGCTGATCGCCTCGCTCAACGACCAGATCGTCTCGCTGGCCAGCAACGGCGCCGACGTCACCGGCCTGGAAGACCAGCGCGACGCCGCCCTGGTCGAACTGTCGTCGCTGATCGGCATTTCCTACTACACCACCAGCGACAACCAGGTGCAGGTCTACACCCAGTCGGGCAGCCTGCTGCTGGGCGTCGATGGCGCCGTGACGCTCGACTACACCGCCGCCGGCCGGCTCGACGCCGCGGTGAGCTACCCCGACACCCTGTCGGGCATCACGCTCAACGGCCGCGACATCACCGGCACGCTGACCAGCGGCGAGCTGGGCGCGCTGCTGTCGCTGCGCGACGACTTCCTGGTCGGCGAGCAGGAGAAGCTCGACGCCCTGGCCGGCGCGCTCATCGCGCAGATCAACGACGCCGCCAACGCCAGCAGCACCTACCCGCCGCCCAACAGCCTGACCAGCGCCGGAACGGTGGCCGCCAGCGACAGTTTCAGCGCCACCGGCAGCATCCGCATCGCCATCACCGGCACCGACGGCACGCTGGTCTCGACCCAGGATCTCGACCTCGGCGGCATCACCACCATCGCCGACCTGGTGACGGCGCTCAACGGCATCAGCGGTGTCAGCGCCAGCGTGTCGAGCGACGGCAAGCTGGTGGTGGCCGCCAGCAGCGCCAGTCAGGGCATCGTCATTGCCGGCATCGACGAGAGCGTTGGCGCCGAGGGTGACGGCTTTTCGAGCTACTTCGGCTTCAACGACATCCTCACCGGCACCGACGCCCGCAGCATCGGCCTGGTGTCGGCGATGTCGGACGACCCCAGCCTGCTGCCCACCGCCACGCTGGCCGACACGCTGACGGTCGGCGCCAAGGCGCTCACCGCCGCCGACAACAGCGGCGTCATGCGGCTCGCCGAGGCGCTGACCGGCGACATCAGCTTCGAGGCCGCCGGCGGCTTTTCGGCCCGCACGGCGAGCCTGGCCGACTATGCCGCGTCCATCGTCTCGGCCGCGGCGACAATGATCAGCACCGCCGAGACGACGCTGGAGACCGCCCAGGACAGCTACGACTATGTCTCCAATCTGCTCACCAACCAGACAGCGGTGAACATCGACGAGGAAATCGCCAGGCTGACGCTGTTCCAGAACCAGTATGAGGCAACGGCCCAGCTGATCTCCATCACCCAGGAGCTGTTCGACACGCTCATCAACATGGTGAAATGAGGAGGCCGGACCGATGATCGGGCGCATCGCCAGTTTTTCCCATACCAGCTACCTGCTGACGCTGAGCATGGGCACGCAGACGCGGCTGGCCCAGGCGCAGGAGCAGCAGGCCTCCGGCCTGATCTCGCAAAGCTATGCCGGCATCGCCCGCGACACGGCGGCCCTGCTCGACCTCAAC
Source organism: Parapedomonas caeni (assembly GCF_041060555.1). Classification (NCBI taxonomy): domain Bacteria; kingdom Pseudomonadati; phylum Pseudomonadota; class Alphaproteobacteria; order Sphingomonadales; family Sphingosinicellaceae; genus Parapedomonas; species Parapedomonas caeni. The sequence continues at coordinate 16,286 of NZ_JBEUDS010000029.1, forward strand.
GGCAAGGTCAGCGCCGCCCAGGCCGACGCGCAGACCGCCGAAACCACCGCCGGCACCATGGAAATCATGTACTCGACGCTGAACAACATCGTCGATCTGGCCTCCGAAATCCAAAGCCAGCTGGCGGCCGCCCTCGACAGCACCACCACCAATATCGCCAACTCGGCCGAGCAATGGCTGACCGACCTCGCCAGCATGCTCAACACCACCTACGCCGGCAGATATCTGTTCGCCGGCACCGCCACCGACGCCATGCCGGTGGACATCAGCGCCTACGACCCCGCCAGCGCCACCACCGCCGACACCAGCTATTACCAGGGCGCCGAGGCCAGCCTGCGCTATACCGGCAGCGACGGCTACACGGTGAGCTATGGCGCCACCGCCGACGACGCGGCGTTCGAGCAGATCTTCCGCGCGCTGTCGATGGTCATCGACGCGCCGGACGACGCCTCGGTGCGTCAGGCCGCCTACGACCTGATGGACAGCGCCATCGACCGGCTGGGTCAGCTGCAGCAGACGCTCTCGACCAAGACCTCGGCGCTCAACACCTACATGGGCCAGCGCAGCGCCATCGCCGAGGATCTGGCGACGCTCGCCTCGGACCTCAAGGATACCGATCTCGCCGCCGCCACCGTGATGGTGACGCAGTACCAGACCCAGCTGGAAGCCAGCTATTCCAGCATCTCCAAGCTGCTGAGCACCAACCTGCTGGATTATCTGCGCTGAGGGCAAAATTGCCGGCTCGGTCGCGGCGCTGCGCGCCTCCGCGGCCGCATGCGACTTTCAGCGATCCCGGCCGGGCCGGCCTTGATAAAGGTGCGGACGCAAATAATAGTTTGCAATGCAAGCCAATGGACGCATGATCAGCTCCCGCCTGGTGGTCGGATCTCATTGATATTGTAGTATCGGCCACTCAGGCCGACCGGGCGATCCAGTCGGAGATCTTCGCCTCCAGGACCGCCATCGGCAGGATGCCGGTGTCCAGTACCTTGGCATGATAGTCCCGAATGTCGAAGCGTGATCCAAGGCTCGCCTTGGCCTCTGCACGCAGTCGCTTGAAGGTGAGTTCACCGACTTTGTAGGCGCAGGCCTGGCCGGGGCAGGCGATGTAGCGATCGATCTCGACGGCGACATCGCGTGGTGCCATCGAGGTGTTGGCCAGCATATAGTCAATCGCCTGCTGCCGGGTCCATTGCCGGGCGTGGATGCCGGTATCGACCACCATGCGCACTGCCCGCAGCATTTCCATGTCGAGATGGCCGAACCACTGCCAGGGATCGGTGAACAGCCCGAGATCGCGGCCCAGCGACTCTGCATACAGGCCCCAGCCTTCGGTGTAGGCCGTGCCGGTGCCGAAGCGCAGCAGGTCGGGCAGCGCGGCATTTTCCCGCGCCAGGGTCAGCTGGAAGTGGTGGCCGGGAATGCCCTCGTGCAACGTCAGCGTCTCCAGGGTGGGGATCGGCCGCGTGTTCAGCATTGCCATATTGAAGTACAGCGTGCCGGGCGTCTGGCCATCGGGCGGGCCGGGGCGATAATAGCCGGTGCCGCGCTGCTCGCCGAGAGCCGGCAGCGGCGCGACCCGGAACGGGGCACGCGGGCGGCGACGGAACAGGGCGGGGATACCCGGCCAGATGCGCGCCTCGATCGCCGTGAAGCGAGCCAGAAGTTCTTCGGGCGTCTTGCAGTAGAACTGCGGGTCGGTGCGCACGAAATCGAACAGCGCCTTGAGGTCGCCGCTGAATTTCAGCGTTAGGGATCGGGCCCGAGGGCGACATACTTCCAGGGGTCAGGTGGGTTCACCCGGCGTGGCCGGCCGGTCGGGCGGGCCGAACAGGGTCGCCAGCAGCGCGCGCGGCGAGCGGCTGCGGCGGGCGTCGCGCAGCAGGCGGCTCCACTCGCCAAAGGCGATCGCCAGCGGGTTGTCGCGGCGCGGCCGATGGGCGAGGCCATAGCGCAGCGGCTCGTCGGGGCGCTCGCGGGCCAGCGTGCCGAACAGCCGGTCGAACACGATCAGCGTGCCGCCATAGTTGCAGTCGAGATAGGCCGTGTTGCTGGCGTGGTGTAGCCGGTGGTGGGCCGGGGTGTTCAGCACCCACTCCAGCGGCCCCAGCCGGCCGACCGCCTCGGTGTGCAGGAAGAACTGGTAGCGCAGGTTGAGCGCCAGCAGCGCGAACACCAGCAGGGGGTCGAAGCCCATGAGCACCAGTGGCAGATAGACGATCCAGCCGGCGGAAATCAGGCTGGTCCAGCCCAGCCGGAACGAGGCCAGCAGCGTCAGCTCGTGGGGGGAGTGGTGCACGCTGTGGGTGGCCCACAGCCAGCGGACGCGGTGGCTGGCGCGATGGAACCAGTAATAGGCGAATTCGACCGCCAGAAAGCCTGTGATCCAGGTCCACAGGCTGTCGAGCGGCCACACCACCGGCGCCCATTGCCAGGTGGCCTCGAACACAAGGCCGAGCACCACGGCGTTGAGCAGCGCAAAGGGAATGCCGCCAGCCATCAGCCCCAGCGTGGCGAGCGCCGCCCGGCCATCATAGCCGCGCCGCTGGTGCAGCCGCCAGGCGACTTCCACCAGCACCAGCAACGCCATGAGGGCCAGCCAGACGGGCGAACGCTCCATGGTCAAACTCTCCCGCCTCGGGGTTGCGGTTCACGACACGGCGCCCGGGACTCGACATTCAGGGCTCGGCGTTCCCGGGGCCGGGCGTTCAGGAGGCCCGACGGTGGGCCCCGTCGCTCTTGGCAGCCTTGAAGGCATCCAGCTCGGCCTTGGTGACATTGCCGTCCTGGTTGGTGTCGGCCAGTTCGAACAGCGGGATCGGTGCCACCTGATATTCGCCGCGCGTCACCTTGCCATCACCGTTGGTATCGGCGCGGGCGATCACTGTTTCGAACTGCTCGGCCATCTGCGGCCGGAAGGAGGCCAGCCGTGCGAAATCGGCGTTGGAGATGACGCCGTCGTTGTTGCGGTCCATGCGGCTGAAATTGGCGTTGCGGGCAGTGATGAACTCGCTGCGGGTGATGATGCCATCCTTGTTGCTGTCGGCCTTGTCGAACACGGCCATACCCTGGGCACCGAACGAGCCGCCGCCAAAGGCCTGGGCCAGCGCCGGTGGGGCAACCGACAGGGCCAGCACCGCGACCAGCAGCCGGGTAACGGCGGGTGGGCGCCGGAGAGAAGAAGAGCTGAGGTGCATGGTATTCGTCCTTGAGGGGTGTGGGGCTGGGGACTGCGCCTCGCAGATAATAAAGGCGTGCCGCGCCCGATCTTTGGGGCCAATGCGACGCGGCACGCCAGTGGTAGGCACAGGTTGCCAGGGTCAGACCGATCTGCCGCGCACCCCGACCGGGGCCGGAGGTGTGCGGGGCGGATCGATGCCGGTTACTGCGGGTCCTTGGTGACGGTCACGGTGCCGCCGACCGTCTTGCTCTGGCCCTCGGGACCGGTCACCGTGGTCGAGAAGGCCGCCGAGCCGTCGCCATTGTTGGTGACGCTGGTGGCGCGGCTAGCGCTCTGGCCGTTGTTGGTCGTCGTGGTCTTGGTGCCGGTGTAGCTGCCGTCGCCCCAGCTGGCGGCGCGGGTGGTCTCGACGCCGGTGCCGCTGTTGGTCTGGGTGCCGCGGGTCACGCTGGCGCTGCCCTGCTCGCGGGAGACAGCACGTGAGCGGGTGAAGCCGGCGCCGTTGGCGCCCTCGACGCTGACGGCGCGGCTACGGTCACGGGCCTCGGCGGCGGTGGCCGCGACGCTGGCGCTCACGGTCGCCAGGGCGGCAATCAGCAGAAACGTCTTGTTGTACATGGTCATTCCTTTCCAGTGGGGAGTGTTTCCAGTCCAGGCCGGCGGGGGGCGCCGTCTGAAAGCCACACTGGCGAGGCGCGGTAAGTCGTTGACGACACGACGGTGACACAGCGTTACAAAATGTAACGGCGGCGCGCCGGCGGTTTTCAAGGCGCCGCCGGCGAGGCATGAACGATGGTCATGAGCACGAGCTTCATTGCAGTCGTCGAGGACGACAAAGAGATTCGCGGCCTGGTGACCGCACTGCTGACCCGTGAGGGCTTCGAGACGGCCGGGTGCCGCACGGCGGAGGAGTTCGACCGCCTGCTGGAGCGTCGGCGCATCGATCTGGCGGTACTCGATGTCATGCTGCCCGGCGAGGACGGGCTGTCGCTGTGCCGGCGGCTGCGGTCGCGCGGCGATGTGCCGGTGTTGATGGTCACGGCCAAGGGCGACGACATCGACCGCATCGTCGGTCTGGAAATCGGCGCCGACGACTATCTAGCCAAGCCGTTCAATCCGCGCGAACTGGTGGCCCGGGTGCGGGCGATTCTGCGGCGGACCCGTGAGAGTAACCGTGTGCAGGCGATGGCACCCAGCGAACGCTATCATTTTGCTGGCTGGTCGCTGGATGCCGGCGGCCGGCTGCTGCTGACACCGGACGAGCAGGAAGTGACCCTGACCGGCGGCGAATTCGATCTGCTGATGGCCTTTGTCACCCATGCCCAACGCGTGCTCAACCGCGACCAGCTGCTGGACTGGACGCGCGGCCGTAGCGCGACGCCGTTCGACCGCTCGATCGACGTGCAACTCAGCCGGCTGCGGCGCAAGCTCGCCGAGCACCCCACCGGCGGCGCGCTGATCAAGACCGTGCGCGGCGGCGGCTATGTGTTCGCGGCCGCGGTGGAACGGGGCTGACCATGCCGGTGAGCACCAACCTGTCGCTGCGGATCAGCGCCATTCTGCTGGGTGGCTTCGTGCTGTTCCAGATTCTGCTGGTGGTGCTGCTGACGCTGCCGTCGCGTGGTGATGCCGAGCGGCCCTATAATCTGCCGCGCCCCGAGCAGGTGCGGGCGATGGCGGCGGTGTTCGACCTGACGCCGCGCGTCGAGCGCCCCGCACTGGTAGGCACCTTCAACGGTTCACTCTACAGCGTCGGGCTGGTGGATGTCGTGCCGGCTGTCACCGAGTCCAGCGCCTCGCTGGAGCAGCTGCGGCAGGTCTATGCCGGCGCGCTGGCCGGCCGGGTGGTGCGCGCGGCGGGGCGGCGGCCGCTGCTGTCGCGGCTGATCGGCGAAGGGCCGCGCCCGGCGCGCTTTTTTGCGCCTGTCAGGCTGGCGGTGGCCTTGCGCGACGGCCAGTGGCTGACCATCGACAGCACGCCTTCGGCGGCCGTGCGCGGCTATCTGCGCCAGCGCTCGACCATGGGCGCCATTGGCGGGCTGATCGTGCTCGGTGCGCTGGGGCTGGCGGTGCGCCAGACCACCCGGCCGCTGATCCGGTTGTCCGATGGCGTGCGCCATTTCTCGCAAGGGCTGGACGCGCCCGATGTGCCGGTCGAAGGGCCGCAGGAAATCCGGGCGCTGGCACACGCCTTCAACGACATGAAGGCGCGCATCGGCGGCCTGATGGCCGAACGCACCCGGATGCTGGCGGCGATCGCCCACGACATGCGTACCTACCTGACCCGGCTGCGGCTGCGGGCGGAGTTCATCGCCGACTCCGCCCAGCGCGAGGCGGCGGTGCGCGATCTCGACGAGATGACCAGTCTGCTGGCCGACACCATGCTGCTGGCCCGCGAGGATGCCGAGGCCGCCAGTGATGCCGTGCCGCTGGACGCGGTGGAGCAGGTGCGCGCTATCGTCGACATCCGCACCGAGATGGGCGACGCGGTTGTCTTCGAGGCGCCCGCCACGCCGGCACGTCTGCTCTGCACGCCCATCGCGCTGCGGCGGATGCTGGCCAATCTGATCGACAACGGCCTGCGCCACGGCAGCCAGGTGACGGTACGGGTGCTGATTGAACCGGCGACGGTGCAGCTGGTGGTCACCGACAACGGCCCCGGCGTGCCCGCCAAGGCGCTGGCGCGGCTGGGCGAGCCGTTTCACCGGCTCGACCCCTCGCGCGACCGCGAAAGCGGTGGCGCCGGGCTCGGGCTGGCCATCGTGCGCGCGCTGGCCCAGCGCTATCGCGGCGAGGTGACATTCGACAACCGCCCCGAGGGCGGCTTTCGCGCCACCCTGCGCTTTCCGCGCCTGCCGGAGGCCTGAGCCGCGCTACCGTCGTTCAGGCCTCCCCCAATGCCGCCGGCGGCGCGCCGAAGCCCTCGGCGAAGGGCGACAGCAGTTCAAGATGCAGGTTGAGCCGGTGAAACCGCCAGGCGTCGCCCGCCCGGACCACAGTTGCCGTATACCAGCCGCCGATCCAGTAGCTGCGGCGACCGTCGGCGCGTTCAGGCGTCTTGGCCACTTCCCACAGGTAATAGAAACACTCGGCGCTGTCGCCGTCGTCAGCGAGCGTGATGGTGGGCGAGACCAGGTAGTGGATAGTCCACTGAAAGCCGACACTGGTGTTGGCGTGCATGGTCGCGGCAATGGCCTCGCCGCCTTCGTAACGTCCATAGGCGCCCAGATCGAACACCGCGTCGTCGGTGAACAACGGGCGCAGCAGCGTCGGATCGCAGATGGCGTCGGCGGCGCGGGCAAAGGCGGTGATGAGGTCGCGGATCGCGTCCTTATCCTCCAGCCGTTGCAGCCGCTGTTCGGGGGTGAGTCCGCTCATGGCCGCCTTATCCGTTGACGACGTCGCCGTGGGTGGCGGCGAAGCGGCTGGCCTCGAAGCTGTTGGGCACCTCGGGGCTGCCCTTGTAGAGCTCGATGTGGGGCGCCACCTCGGAGAAGGCCAGCGCCAGGTGCAGCAATCGCTGTTCGGCATCAGGCAGGGCGCCCAGGCTGAACTGGTCGAGATGGGTCAGCACGGCGTCGATGCGGGGCAGCATGGCGTCGTAAAACAGCTTGAACTCGGCCGGCGTCGAGCGCCAGCGGCGCGCGGAGCGCAGATTTTCCGTCGGCAGCGCCCAGGTCGGCGCGTGCGGTTCGAGGTCGGCGAAGGCAGCGGGCAGTGAAGTCATGACGGCTCCAGAAGGTTGGCGGAGAAATCCGGTGCGCTCTAGCGCGCCAGAAATCCCTAGACGGAAACTGACGCGCGTTAGCGCGCCAGACAGGCATCGATGTGGAACTGGGTGTTGCGGATCATCACCTCGTCATCCATCAGGTAGAGCTGATCGAGTACGCCGGAACGCAGTGCGGCGTCGGTGTCCTCCATGGTCGAGGTGTCCTCCAGCCAGGCGTTGCGATGCAGGGCGTCGGTGTGGTTGATCGCCACCAGTTCCGACGGCGTGGTCGGCTGCCGATAGAAGTTGGTGCCTTCCCACAGCGTCTTGTCCGGTCCCAGCGGCCAGAACTGGTGGCTGAAATACACCATGCCGGGGTAGCCGCTGCCGGCACAGGCGTGCAGCACCAGATTGGGGAAAAACACCGGAAACTCGAACTGGAAGTCGTTGCGACGCTCGGTGTTGACGGTCGGCGGCAGATCCTGCAGCCGGCGGCCGTGGGTTTCCGAACGGAACAGAACCTCGCCGAACTTGGCGGTCGCCGGTGTCGGCCCGGCGCCACCGGGCGGCACATAGATCGCCGACGAGCTGTGCGGGCCGAACGTCTTGAACTCGGTATGCACCAGCACGGCCAGCTTGGGGAAGGTGGCGGCGTGGATGGTTTCCACGTGGTAGCCTTCGCTGAAGGCGTAGAGCGCGATTTTCCAGTTGCAGTCCAGCACCGTCGAATAGCGCCGGGCGTAGGTGGCCTCGCCATAGGGGAAGCCGGCGAAGTGCCGCCCGATGCCGCCGAGATAATCAGCGAGCGATTGCTCCGGTGTGTCGGCGAGATTGATGAAGATGAAGCCTTCCCAGATGTCGCAGTGGATCGCGCGCATGCCGAAACAGTTGTGATCCATCTTTTCCGGGAAGCGATCCTCGCGCGGCAGCATCCGCAGCGGGCCACTGCTGTCGAACACCCAGCCATGGAACCGGCAGGTCAGGCTGTGGCCGCGGGCGCGTCCGAAGGTCTCGTTGCCGGTTTCGGGCAGGATCTTGTTGCCCCGGTGCGGGCAGATGTTGTGGAAGGCGCGCACCACGCCGTCCTTTCCTCGGCTCAGGATGGCGGCGGTATTGGCGACATCCAGCCGCTTGATCTTGTAATCGCCGGCGGCGGGAATTTCCTCGACACGCCCGACCTTCAGCCACATGCGGCCGAACACCTGGGTGCGCTCCTGCTCGTAGATTTCCGGCGAGGTCAGTGCCTCGGCCGACACCGGACCGGTGCCAATGCGCTGGTAAATGGCCTCAAGGCCGATGGCGGCTTCCTGTTGCATGTTCGTCTCCACCTGAAACACAGGAGGAGGGGTAACAGGCGGACCGGGAGCGCGCGATCTCACCAGCGCAGGCGCTAGCCCGTGCGAGCGGGCACGCTCGTCAGCGGTCGCAGCGCCGCCGTGTGGCGGACGGATTTTCGCCGAAGCGGCGTGTATAGTCGCGGGCGAATTTGCTCAGGTGCATGAACCCGCAGCTGAAGGCGACCTCGGTGACACTGAGGCTGCGCTCGTAGGCGTTTTCCAGTTCTGTACGGGCCAGATCGAGGCGATAGGCCTTGAGATAGCCCATCGGCGTGGTGTTGCGGAAGCGCCGGAAACCGAGGTGCAGCGAACGGGCGGAGACACCCGAGACCTCGACCAGCTCCGTCATGCCGATCGGTTCGCCGGCATTCTGGCGGATATAATCCTCGACGCGACGCACATAATAGGGTGCCGGGCCGGCGCTAGGCGAGTCGAGGTCACGGGAAAAGTTGTGCGGCACGCTGGCCAGCAGCAGTTGCAGCACACTGTCCTCGATGGTCTTGCCCATGCGCGGATGGGTGAAGGCCGGCGTATCGCTGTTCAGGTCGTCGCAGATGGCGTCCATCAGCCGGGCTATACCCAGCAAGCCGCCGCTCAGCGGCAGCGGCGTGAAGGAGAAACACAGCGCACTGTCCGGCCGATAGCCCAGTTGCAGTGTCAGGGCTTCTTCAAGCGCCTGATAGGGGATCCGCATGGTGAAGTGCTTGTAGCCCGACGACAGGGTCTCGCTGAGCGCGCTGTTGGGGCTGATGACGCACATATGCCCATTGGGCACGGCGATCTGCCGCCGGCCCATGCGGATTTCACAACTACCTTTGAGGGAAAACTGAACCAGGAAGCAATCGTGAATCTCAGGAACTGAGACAGTCACGTCGCCGTAGGGCAGGCCGTAGTCGATAGCGTTGAGCGATACCTGGCGCAGCAGCGCCTGATTATGGGTGAAAGCGATCGGCGGTCGGCCGCTGGTGCGGATGTGGTGCGGCATGAACACCCCGCTCATATGGTCGCGGATCTGCTCCAGATCCTGGCTGACCAGTTGCGGGCGGCGCCACAACGGCAGACTGCCCCCGAACGCGTTGATTCCGCCCATGTTTGCAGCGGAATCGCTGCCAGCGCCGGGCAAGGTAGACGAGGCGGAAATGTTCAACGCGGTCCTCCTCCGTAGGGGCCTGGCACCGCCTGCCTGGGGCGGCCGCCGGGCTGTCCCGGCCTGGTTTTGGCCGACGACGACCGCACGGGCTGGGCGGTGATCGTCGGGCGTTCGTCGCCCTCAAGAATGAGGACAACATAAGTCATGTTTCAAGCAAATTGCGTGTCCCGGCCGTCGCCGGTGCTGTTCGCGCCATGCGGGTAAAGCCGGCGCTGGATTTCCAGAGCGGCGTGCTCCAGCGCGTGGCGGGCTGTGATGATCACCTCCGGCGTCATCTGCTCGGCCGTGCCCGATAGTGAGATGGCGGCCAGAACGCGTCCAGATGGCGCGCGCAGTGGCACGGCAAGACAACGCAGCCCCTCGATGACTTCCTCGTCGTCGATGGCGCAGCCGGTGGCACGCACCCCCGCCAGATGATCGCGCAGCCGGTCGGGATAGGTGATTGTCCGGGCGGTCAGCGGCACCAGTGGGCCGTCGTTGAGATAGTGGTCGAGGACCTCGGGATCGAGACTGGCGAGCAGCACTTTGCCGAGGCTCGAACAGTAAGCCTCCAGCTGGCAGCCGACGACAGTGGGAATATGAAAATGCCGCCGGGGCAATTCCTTGGCGAGATAGCGGACCATGCGGTTGTCGTCGAGCACGCCCAGATGGGCGGTCATGCCCTGCGTCTGGGCCATGTGACGCAGGGACGGCCGGGCCATGGTGCGCAGCAGGGCCTGCTGGTCAACCGTGGCGCCGAGCTCAACCAGCGCCAGGCCGAGGCGATAGCCGCCGGTGGGGTCGCGCGCCAGCAGGCCGATATGTTCCAATGTGCGCGATAGCCGGTGGGTGGTGGAGACATTCATCCCCGCATGCTGTGCCAGCGCGGAAATCGAGACATGGCCACCCAGCTCCGCGACTGAGGAGAGGACGGAAAAGGCCTTCTGCACCGAACGGTTGGTGGGTGTCGACATGGGCGTCCCTGATGCTGGGCCGGTGTTGGTTGCCGGCTCTCGTGCTGTCATGTCGCCGAGCCTATTCCGCGCTGTGAGACGAGGCGCGCCCGTGAGCGCAAAGGCGCTGCATTTTCGGGCTAACTTATTAAAAAATAAGTTTTATTTAGGAGTCCCCCTTTGACGTCCCCTTATAATGGCGGAATAATTCGGCGCAACGGTCACGCGGATCCGCATGGCGGACACGCGGGGCTGTTGGGACAAAAAACAGATCAAGTGCAGGGCGGAAACAGGCGTCGCGATGCGCGCGCCGCGCAACGCGCATCTCGCGCGGCATCGCGGTGGTGGCGGCGAGTGGCCGGGGCGGTGCGGGAGAACCGGCCCCCAGAGGCGATGCGAGACTTCCTTCCTGCTGCCGATCGCCAGGACCGGTGACGGCTGTCGACGCTGCCGGACAACACAAGGCGCGCCGTCCGCCTCACGCCGAACAAGGGCAATCAAGCCCGGTAATGTAGGGAAGGGAAACACAATGACATATCGCAACCTATGCCTGGGCGGCTGTGCCTGGGCGGTGCTGGCCGGGTTGACCTCGCCGGTGCTGGCGCAGCAGGCCCCGGCAGGCGAGGCAACGGAATCCGTCGGCCTGGAGGAAATCCTGGTGACGGCGCGCAAGCGCGAGGAACGGCTGCAGGACACGCCGATCGCCATTTCCGCGTTCAGCGCCGAAGGCATCGAGCAGCGCGCGTTGAGCCGCGTCACCGACATCGGCGATTTCACGCCCAACGTGAAGTTCAATTCCGCCGTGCCAGTGTCGGCGAGCAATGCGACCGCCGCCATCTTCATTCGCGGCATCGGTCAGAATGACTACCAGCTCTCCGCCGATCCCGGCGTCGGCCTCTATCTCGACGGCGTCTATATCTCGCGCGGCGTTGGCAACGTGCTGGACGTGCTTAACATCGAGCGCATCGAGGTGCTGCGCGGCCCGCAGGGGACGCTGTTCGGCCGCAACACCATCGGTGGCGCGGTCAACGTCGTCACCAAGAAGCCGGCCGAAGAGTTCGGCGGCAATCTGGAGCTGACCACCGGCCGCTTCAACCGTATGCAGGCGAAGATGGTGCTGGATACGCCGATCGCGGACGGCCTCTATGCCAGCTTCTCGGGCTTCTATCACAAGCGCGACGGCTATGTGAAAGGCGTGATCGCTGACGCGCCGGACCTCGGCGACAACGACACTGCCGCAGGCCGTGCCGCGCTGCGTTGGGTGGCCTCGGACAAGATCGAGATCAATCTGGCGGTCGATGGTACCCGGTCGCGGGAAAATTCGGCGCCCAACGTGATGATCGCGGTGAACGAGAATGCCGACGCGGCGGCTTACTGGAACGCCGCCTATTCCGGTGCCGCGGCGATCTGCACCGATGCGTCCAATCCGGCCCGCCTCACCAACCCGGGCTGCTTCAACAGCCAGTGGGCGCTGGCGCCCTACAAGCATGGCGGCACCTTCTCCGACAGCACGCTGGCGGCGTTCGACGAATTCGGCGGCAAGCGCTACCGTTCGGCCTCCGACCTCGACATCTGGGGCATTTCCGGCACCATCGACTGGGAGATTTCCGAAAGCGTGTCGCTGAAGTCGATCACCGCCTATCGCAAGGTCACCGGCTTCTGGACCCGCGATTCGGACCACAGCCCGGCCTCGATCGTCCAGACCAAGAACATCTGGACGCAGGATCAGTTTTCGCAGGAACTCCAGCTGCAGGGAACCGCCTTCGGCGAGAGCCTGAAGTGGATTCTCGGCGGCTATTATTCCGATGAAGCGGGTAATCACAAGGACGTGGTGCAGATCGTCGATGCCGCCTTCCTGTCCGGCGCGACGCTGGACGGCGAAAGCACGGCCTTCTTCGGACAGGCGACCTACGAATTCACCGATGCCCTCAGCCTCACCGCCGGTATCCGCTGGACCGAGGACAAGAAGACCTTCGGCAACGCCAATCAGTACGTTATCGCGGCCGGCTTCCTGACGGGCGCGCCGCTCAATCCGGACGGCTCGGGGCTGCAGGACGGCGATCCGCTGATGGGTCCGGTGGGCGAATATGCCACCATCAAGGACAAGGCGTGGACGCCGATGGTCAGCCTGTCCTACCGGTGGAACCCGTCGCTGATGACCTATGCGTCCTACTCGAAGGGCTTCAAGGGCGGCGGCTTCACCCAGCGCGTGTTCCCGCCGTTCGCCAATATTCCGTCGTTCAAGCCGGAATATTCCGAGACCTACGAGATCGGCTTCAAGTCTGACCTGCTGGAAAACAGCGTCCGCCTGAACGGCGCGGTGTTCCAGAACAACTACAAGGACCTGCAGATCACGGTCAACGACCCGACGCTGGGCTTCGCGCCGATCATCCAGAATGCGGCCAAGGCACGCATACGGGGCTTCGAGCTGGAAGTGCAGGCCCGCCCGGTGGCGGCGCTGCGAGTCGACGCTGGTATCGGCTATCTCGATGCCGAGTATCGCAGTGTCGACATCCGCGCTCTCGATGCCGGCGTGACCAAGGACAGCCACCTGCAGAACGCGCCGAAATGGACGTTGAGCTCGGGCGTCTCCTACGAGTTCGACATGGGCGAGGCCGGTCTGCTGACGCCGCGTCTCGACTGGTCGTATCGCTCGAAGGTGTATAACGACGCGGTCAATTCGGTGGCGCTGATCCAGAAGGGCTACCACCTGCTGAACGCCTCGCTGAATTACGCGGCGGCGAAGTCGGGCTGGACCGCTAACCTGGGCGTGAAGAACCTCACCAAGGAGAAATATCTGGTGGCCGGTTACATCGACTCCTTCGGCGGCATCACCGAGGGCGTCTATGGTCGGCCGCGCGAATGGTATCTGACGGTGAAATACGCCTTCTGACCGTTCGCTCAGCGAACAAATCTGACCGTTCGCTCAGCGAACAGAAAAGGGCCGCGGGATCATTTGATCCCGCGGCCTTCTCTTTGTCCGACCGCCTGGTTACTGCGCGGTGTAGCCGCCGTCGATCACCAGTTCCGAGCCGGTCATGAAGCTGGATTCATCGGACGCCAGGAACACCACGCCGGCGGCAATCTCCGGCGGGTTGCCGACCCGGCCGATCGGGTGCAGCGCGGCAAAGGCTTTCAGTGCATCCTCTTCTTCCAGGCCGGTCGCCATCTTGGTGACGTCGATGGCCGAGGCGGCCTTGATCAGGCCGGGATGAATGCTGTTGACACGGATGTTGTAGCCGCGCTGGCCGCAATGCAGGGCGACGCACTTGGAGAGCAGCTTGACCCCGGCCTTGGCGGCGGAATAGGCGGGCAGGGGCGCGGTGCCGACCAGGCCGCCCACCGAGGGCACATTGATGATCGAGCCGCCGCTGGCATTGTTGACCAGAACGTCGAGCCGGCCGTGGGCGTCCAGCACTTCGGTGAGTACGCATGCACCCTCCGCCGCCAGCGTTCGAGCCATGGCCAACCCCAGCCCCTAGGCCGCGCCCGTCACCATCCCACCTTGTCCTGTACCCGGCCCAAAACGCAAGGCCACCGTCCTTGGGGATGGTGGCCTTGCGTTTTGGGTCGGGGGGGCAAGAGCGGAAAGGGAGATGCCGTCAGTCGCCCGTCCACACCAGGGTGACGGTGCCATCGACGATTTCTAGCGGGTAGGTGGCGATCGGGTCGATGCAGGGCGCGGCCACGGCGGCGCCGGTGCGGACGCAGAAGGAACCCAGGTGGTAAGGGCAGAGGATGTTGTCATCCTCCAGCTCGCCGTCGGCGAGAGAGGCATCGCCATGGGAGCAGAGATCGGCGGTGGCATAGAAGCCATCGGCCAGCCGATAGACGGCGGCGGCGCCGGAGGGCAGCTCGACACGGCGGATGTCGCCGACTTTCATATCGTCGGCCGGGCAAACAGGGATTCGCTGGGACAAGGTGGGCCTTTCTAGTCGTCGAGAGTGACCTTGCCCGTCCAGGGCAGGTCGTTGGGGCTGACCAGGCGCAGGTCGAGGCGCACATGGCTGAAGCACCAGCCCTGGGCGGTGCGTCGCAGGCTGCTGTCGTACCAGCCGCCAAGCCAGGTATCGCGGCTGACGCCGGCCTCGTCGCGCATGGCGCACAACTCCCACAGATACCAGTGGCAGCGGGCGCTCTCGCCGTCCTCGGCGAGCGTGATGTGCGGCGACACCATGTAATGCAGCGACCAGGTGATCTGGTCGCGCGCGATGGCGCTGATGCCCTCGGCGATGGCGTCGCCGCCGTCAAAGCGGGAGAAGCCGGCGGCCTCCCACACGGCATCGTCGGCGAACAGCGGCCGCATGATGGCGGGATCGTTGCGCCGGTCCGCGCCCTGGGCATAGGTGGCGACGAGCCGGCGGATCGCCTCGATGGACTCGAGGCGATCCAGTCGCACCGCCAGTGCCGCGAGCTCGCTCACCGGCGGCCGCCGGCATTCTCGCCGCGCCAGGTTTCGTCGTTGCCATGCGCGGCGACGAAACGCTGTTCCTCGAACGCATAGGGCACGCCCGGCGCACCGCCATAGAGTTCGATATGCGGGGCGACTTCGGCCATCGACAACGCCATGTTGTACAGCGGTTGCAGTTCGGCCGGCAGGCTGCCCAGCGCGTGCTGGTCACACAGGGTGAGGATTTCCTCCAGGCGCGGCAGTGTGGCGTCGTAGAAGGCGCGCAGCGCCTCGCGGGACGATGACAGCCGCTTGAACTGCCGGGCGTCGGCGGTCGGCAGCGCCCAGTCGGCGAACGGTTGCAGATCGGCGAACGCCGTCGGCAGGGTGGGGGACGTCATGATGAAACTCCGATGCGCGAGAGATCAGGCGGCGACGTAGCGCTCGACCGAGACGATGCCGTGGCGGATGAGGATTTCCTCATCCTGCAGGTGCTGCACCGTCTTGGCGCCGGATTCCATCGCCCGATGGGTGTCTTCCATCGTCGCGGTGTCTTCCAGCCAGGCGTTGCGCTGCAGGGTCATGGCATGTTCCAGCGCCCAGCGTTCGCTGTAGGTGCCCGGCGCCTGGACATAATATTTACCCTCCCACAGCGTCTTGTTATGGGCGATCGGCCAGAACTGGTGGGTGAACCAGATGCCTTCGGACACATGCAGCAGCAGGTTGGGGAAGGTGACGCTGAGCTCGAAGGCGAAATCGCTGCGGCGGTCCGGGTTGATGGTCGGCGGCAGCATCGAGGAGCCGCCGCTGGTCACCAGTGAGCCGCGTGCCAGCTTGTTGGCCAGCGTGCCCACCGGGCTGGGCGGCATCGCCGCGAGGTTGAGGCAGACGCCGCAAGTGCGGTGCGGGCCAAACAGCTGGACGTTGGCCAGCCCGGTCGAGAAAACGTTGGGGAAGGAGCCGGCGTGAATGGTGTCGACGTGGTAGGCCTCGGCGAAGGCGTCGTGGGCGACCTTCCAGTTGCAGTCGAGGTAGGTGTGGTAGGTGAAGCCGAAATCCATCTTGTCATAGGGGAAGCCGGCGAAATGACGGCCATAGTCGCCGAGATAGTCGACCAGCGGCTGCACCGTGCCGGGGTCGACATTGACGAAGATGAAGCCTTCCCAGATGTCGCAATGCACCGAGGTCAGGCCATTCTCGGCCTTGTCGAAACAACTGTAGAAACGCTCTTCCTGCGGCACGCTGACCAGCCGGCCGTCGGCGCCATACACCCAGCCATGGAAGCGGCAGGTCATCACCGCCGCGCGGCTTGAGCCATAGGTCTCCTCGCCGCTCTCGGTGACGACCGTGTTGCCACGGTGCGAGCACATGTTGTGAAAAGCGCGAACCTTGCCGTCCTTGGCGCGGGTGATGATCACCGAGGTGCCGCAGGCGTGCAGCTTCTTCACCTTGTAATCGCCGGGGTTCGGCAGCTCCTCGACACGGGCGACATAGAGCCAGACTTTTTTGAAGATCTTCTCCCGTTCCTGCTCGAAATAGCTCGGCGAGATATAGGGCTCGATCGGCAGCGGCTCGGTGCCCAACTCGGGGTACTGGGCCAGCCAGCGATGCTGTGCAGTGGCAGACATACGATACTCCTGGAAATTGAAGCGGACGAGGCGCGCTCAGCCCTGGAAGATGTCCAGCGGCAGCACCGCCGAGACGACGAAATTGGGCACGTCCACCAGCTGGCCGATGCGCAGATCGACGGCGGCGGCCGCCACCACATAGGCCTGTTCGGGAGTCAGGCCCTTCTCGCGCACCATCCACTCGATGATGTTGAGCAGCGCGTCCCGGGTGGCCATGGTCAGATCTTCCGACAGGTTGGTCAGCGCGGCGACCTTGGGGCTGTCGAGATAGGCCAGATGCGGCGGCACTTCGCCCTTCTTCTTCATCGGCATGCCGGTGACGGCATAGAAGCGGCTGGGCTCGGTCTGCCTGAGCTGGGAACCGCCCTCGACGTGCGGGTAACGGATGTTGACACCGGCCCCCTTGCGCAGCTCGCACGTCAGGGTAACGCGGGCGGCCATCTCGATGGCGGTGCCGCACACCTCGCCGTCGCCCTGGGCGTAGTGGATGTCGCCGGTCCACAGGCCGGCGCCGTCCTCCAGCACCGGGAACAGGATGGTGGTGCCGACCTGCATTGCCTTGACGTCCATGTTGCCGCCGTTCTCGCGCGGCGGCACGGTGCGCAGGCCTTCGGCGGCATAGGGTGCGCCGGCGCCGAACATCCGGGTCGGCAGGGCGTTGGTGGGGTCTGGCATCAGCACGAAGCCGCCGGCGGCGGCCAGCGCGCCTTCGCGCTCCAGCGCGGCGGCCGTTTCCGGCTTGCCCGGCAGCACGCCGATCGAGCCCGGGAAGGCGCACATCGGCACCCGGATGCCGGGCAGCTGTTCCGAGACGGCGTGCAGGCGATCGAGCTTCCAGTTGGCGATGTAGGGGCCGGTGATGACATCACGGAGGAAGCCGAAGCCCGGGGCGATGGCGGTGTAGCCATATTCGGTCGGTTCGATGTCGACCACCGTCACCGCCAGGGCGTCGCCGCGCTCGGCGCCCTCGATATAGACCGGGCCGGTCATCGGGTGGACGCGGCTGAGGTCGCACTTGGCCACATGCTCCGGCGTCGCGTCGTGCGGGAACTGGCTGTCGAAGGCGTCGCGGGTCTCATAGACGATGTAGTCGCCAGGGCGGGCGTGGGCCACCGGCTCCAGCGCCCAGTGCAGCCGGTTGAAGCAGTTGGGATCCTCGGCGGCGGTGGCGCCCTTGCGTTCGATCAGGACAGTGCGTGACATGGAGCGTTTCCCTGGAATCTGGTTATGAAAACTTATCCGTGGTGCCGGCAGGTCAGAGGGCGTCGCCCATTGACCCAGCATCCCCGCCACTGTCGTCCGGACACGGCGTGACTGACTATCCCCGCCCTGACCGGGTTAGCCTGATGATGCAATTTGTCGGCCGGCGGCCTGCCATTCGGGGCAGGGCGGGCTATCGCAAAGAAAGCCGGTCCGGTGGCGCATAATTGCGCTGGCAGGCCCGCCTCGGCGGCGGCGGGCTAGTTGCCGGCCGTGGCCGCCGCGTAGCTTGGCGGCGTCGGATGGAACAGCACGACAGGTGACGGGACGGCATGGGTGGCGACGATGGCGAGCATCGGCTGGTTGTCGAGACCGGCGATGGCGCCCGGATCGAACTGGTGTGCCGGCCGGGCGAAACCCTGCTGGCCGGCCTGCGGCGGCAGGGCTGCCGGACGGTGCCGGTGGGGTGCCGCAGCGGTGGCTGCGGCGTTTGCCGGGTGCGGGTGATCGCCGGTGCCGTGGTGGTGGCGCGGCCGATGAGCGCGACCCACGTCAGCGCCGTCGCGCGCCAGCAGGGTCATGTGCTGGCCTGCTGTGTCCAGCCCGACGCGGGACGGTTTGACTGAACAAGGGGTCGGGCTGGCGATCGGTGGCGCACACCAGGCCGGCGCGCGGACTCGCAGGATCAAGAGAGGCCGACAGGCCGTACAGGGGAGGTTTTCGTGGCAGTCGTTGATGTCTTGCGACCCGGTTTCGTGCAGTTGCGCGTGATGGACATGGCGCAATCGCTTACCCATTACCGGGATCGGATCGGCCTTGATGTGGTGGCGACCGGTGCCGACGGTCGGGTCTATCTCAAGGCCGACGATGAGTTCGATCACCACAGCATCGTGTTGCGCCCGGCCGACACGGCCGGCATGGACGTGTGCGCGTTCAAGGTGCTGGATGATGCCGCGCTCGACCGGCTGACCGACCGGCTGCACGCTCATGGCGTCGTCACCCAGGCCATTCCGGCCGGCGAGCAGCTTGGCGTGGGGCGGCGCGTGCGCTTCACCGCGCCCACCGGCCATGTGTTCGATCTCTATGCCGACATCGAGCGCGCGCCGGCCGGTCCGATGACCGACAATCCGCACGTCTGGCGCCACGAACCACGCGGCATGGCGCCGATCCGCTTCGATCATGTGCTGCTCTATGGCGACGACATCGATGGCGCGGCCGATCTGTTCACCCAGTGCCTCGGCTTTCGCCGCGTCGAGGAGGTCGAGACTCCCGATGGCACCGTGCTGGCGACCTTCCTGAGCTGCTCGACGAAGTCGCACGACATCGCCTTCGTGCGCCACGCCGAGAAGGGCAAGTTCCACCACTGCTCCTTCCTGCTGGAGGACTGGAACGCCATCGGGCGCGCCGCCGACCTGATGACCCGTTACGAGATTCCCATCGACATCGGACCGACACGCCACGGCATCAGCCGGGGACGGACGATTTACTTCTTCGACCCGTCGGGCAACCGCAACGAGGTGTTCGCCGGCTCCTACGATCATTACCCGGACCATCCGCGCCGGGTGTGGAGCGCCGACCAGGTGGGGCGGGCGATCTTCTATTACGAAGGCGAGCTCAACGATCGCTTCATGGGCGTGGTGACCTGAGGGCGGGCCCGTCGTCCCACGTTCTGTTTCGCGTACACAGGAGAGAGCATGTCCGCATCCACGCCGCCGCGCGCCATCCAGCATTTCATCGACGGGCGCTACGTGCCGTCGGCCAACGGCGCCACGTTCGAGAAATTCTCGCCCGTCGATGGCACCTTGATGGCCCATGTCTCGGAAGCCGGCGAGGCGGACGTCGATGCGGCGGTGAGTGCCGCGCGCGCCGCCCTGCGCGGCCCGTGGGGGCGCATGGGCGTCGACGAGCGGCTGGCGCTGATCAACCGCATCGCCGACGAGATCGAACGGCGTTTCGACGACTTTCTCGATGCGGAATGCGCCGACACCGGCAAGCCGAAGTCGCTGGCGCGCCGGCTCGACATTCCACGCGGATCGGCGAATTTTCGGGCGTTCACGGAAATCGTCAAGACCCACCATGGTCAGGTCTATTTCAAGAACACGCCGTCCTATGGCGTGCTGAACTACACGCTGTCGAAGCCGCGCGGTGTCATCGCCATCATCGCGCCGTGGAACCTGCCGCTGCTGCTTACCACCTGGAAGCTGGCGCCAGCGCTGGCCACCGGTAACGCGGTGGTGGTGAAACCGTCGGAGGAGACGCCGAGCACCACGGCACTGCTGGGCGAGGTGATGAACGCGGTCGACGTGCCCGCCGGCGTGTTCAACGTGGTGCATGGCCTCGGTCCCAACTCGGCGGGCGAATTCCTGACCCGCCACCCCGGTGTCAACGGCATTACCTTCACCGGCGAGACCGGCACCGGCGAGGCGATCATGCGCCAGGCGGCCACCGGCACCCGGCCGGTATCGTTCGAGATGGGCGGCAAGAATCCGGCGCTGGTGTTCGCTGACGCCAATCTCGACAAGGCGATCCCCGAGCTGCTGCGATCATGCTTCCTCAACTCAGGTCAGGTCTGCCTCGGCACCGAGCGGGCCTATGTCCATCGCACGATCTTCGACGAGGTGGTCGAGCGGCTGTCGGCCGGCGCGGCGAAGATGAAGATCGCCCCGCCGTCCGACCCCGATGCCGCGCTCGGGCCGCTGATCAGCCAGGGCCATCGGGACAAGGTGCTGGGCTATTACCGCCAGGCCAAGGCGGCCGGTGCCACCGTCGTGCTCGGCGGCGGCGTGCCGGCGATGGAAGGCGCGCTCGCCAACGGCAGCTGGGTCGAGCCGACCATCTGGACCGGCCTGCCGGAGGACGCCTCGGTGATCCGCGAGGAAGTGTTCGGCCCCTGCGTCCACCTGCGCCCGTTCGACGACGAGGATGAGGCCATCCAGCTTGGCAACGACACGCCCTATGGCCTGACCGCCAGCATCTGGACCCAGGACGTCTCGCGCGCCCACCGTGTCGCCGGCGCCATGGATGTCGGCCTGTGCTGGATCAATTCCTGGTTCCTGCGTGACCTGCGCACGCCGTTCGGTGGCGCCAAGCGCTCCGGCATCGGCCGCGAAGGCGGCAACTATTCCCTTGAATTCTACACCGAGATGAAAAATGTCTGCATCGACATCTGATACCACCCTGCTCACCGACGACGAGCTGCAGAGCCTGGCGGTCGAACTGGACGGCGCCCGCAAGGCGGCGACGGCGATCCCGCAGGTCTCCACCCACACGACGCTTACGCTGCCGCAGGCCTATGACGTGCAACGCCGGTCGGTCGCCCACCGCATCGCGGCGGAGCAGGATCGTCAGGTCGGCGTCAAGATGGGCTTCACCAGTCACGCCAAGATGCAACAGATGGGCCTGAGCGAGGTGATCTGGGGCCGACTGACCGCCGGCATGGCCGTGGCAGCCGACGGCACGATCAATCTCGCCGGTTATGTCCACCCGCGCGTGGAGGCGGAGATCGCCTTCATCCTCAAGGCGCCGCTGGCCGGCGTCGTCACCGCCGCGCAGGCGATGGCCTGCGTCGAGGCGGTGGCTCCGGCGCTGGAGATCATCGATTCCCGCTACAGGAACTTCAAGTTCTCGCTCTCCGACGTGATCGCCGACAATGCCTCCTCGTCGGGTTTCGTCATGGGGGCGTTGCACGCACCCGACGTCGACATTGCTGATCTGGCGATGACGTTGTCGATCAATGGCACGGTGGCGGCCACCGCCAGTTCGGCGGACATTCTCGGCCATCCGGTGCAGTCGCTGATGGAGGCTTCCCGCCTCGTCGGCGCGGCCGGCGAGACCCTGCCGGCCGGAGCCATCATCCTCGCCGGCGGCGCCACGGCGGCGGTGCCGCTGACGGCGGGGGCGTCAGTGGTGCTGGAGGTCGCGACGCTGGGCCGTACCGGCTTCAGGGTGCTGTGAGGCAGGCGCGCGATGGCCACGCCGGTTGACGTCACCGTCTATTTCAACTTCCGCAGCCCCTATTGCTATCTGGCGTCCAAGACGATGTTCGACCTGTTCGACCGCTTCCACGCCCGGCTGGTATTCAAGCCACTGGGCGGGTGGGACGGTCGTTCGGCGCCCGACCGGGTGAAGCGCAAGATCACCATGGTCCGCCAGGACGTCGGCCGGTTCGCCCGCCGCCTGGGTATTGCGTTCAACCCGCCACCGGTCACCACCGACCCGACCCGTGCCGGACTGATCTCGCTGCGGGCCGAGGCGCTGGGCTGCCTGCGGTCCTACATCGTCGAGACCATGCGGGCGGAGTGGGCGGAAGGCCAGGATATCGGCGATCTGGATGTGCTGCGGGCGGTCTGTGGTCGCGTCGGCCTGCCGTGGGAGGCCGCCGAGGCCGCGCTTGCCGACCCGCAAGCGGCGGCGACGCTGGAACGCAACTGGCACGAGGCGGAAGCCCGGGGCGTGTTCGGCGTGCCGACCTTCATTGTCGGCGAGGACATCTTCTGGGGCCAGGATCGCCTGGATTTCGTGGCCGAGCATCTGCGCGACCTGCGGCTGGCCCGGCTGTAGCGCCGCCGTCTCACGAAATGGCCCATGGAAGCCGCCCGCCTTGCGCTCACGGGCTAGACAGGGGGCGCCAACCTCATAGTCTGTCGTCAAACAGATAAGCCGGGCTCAAGCCCGGTGAAGGGAAGGGGTACGATGCTGCACCCGTTATCCATCGATGCAGGGTTTGACGACTCGTTTTCCGGCATCCTGGCCGGCGTCGCCGCGCACCGTGGTGGCCTCTACCAGTCACACGATGTCTCGGCGGTGCGCCAGCGCATGGACGATGTGTTCCTGCCGCACCGGATGCAGCCGCGCGATGCCAGCCAGCCGTTCGAATGCCTGCATGCCCGGCTGCCCTTCTCCAGCTTCAGTCTGGAAATGGTGCGCTACAATCAGGAAGTGGTGGTGGAGACACCGCCGTTCGAGAACTTCTACGGCTTCCAGCTGACGCTGGCCGGCGAGTGCGAGGTCGGTCAGGCCTCGCGCTCCTATACCATGAACGCGCAGCGCTTGTTCGCCGTGCGGCCGCAGCATGGCTTCCGCCAGCGACTGCTGCCGGGCTATGTCCAGCTGATGATCCGGGTCGAGCGGGAGGCGCTGGAGCGTACCTTGTGGTCGCAGATCGGCGTGCAGCGCCAGCGACTGATCGACTTCACCGGCGAACCGGTGATGCTGGATGCCGAGGCGGCCAATATCGCCTGCGCCATCAACGCGCTGGTGGGCGAGCTGGCGGCGCCGGGCAACCGGCTGGCCAACCCGGTGGTGCGGCGTGGCATCGAGGAGAGCTTCCTCGCTACGCTGCTGGCTTATGTGCCCAACAGCCACCAGCTTGATTATGTGCGCTCCGACGAGCGGGCGCTGCCCTATTATGTCCGACGGGCGCAACATTATCTCGCCGAGCATTTCGACGAGGATATCAGCCTTGATGATCTGGTGCCTGTCTGCGGTGTCAGCCGGCGCAGCCTGCATGGCGGCTTTCGCGATCATCTCGGCACCACGCCGATGGCCTATCTCAAGACGCTGCGGCTGCGCGCGGCGCACGAGGCGTTGCGGGCGGCGGCCCGAACGGGCCGGTCGGTGACCGATATCGCCCTGGCCTGCGGCTTCTCCCACCTGAGCAAGTTCGCGCGGGACTACCAGCTGATGTTCGGCCAGACCCCGTCGACGACGCTGCGTGGCGGCCACTGAGCCCCCCACACACAAAAGCAAAGCCGGGGGGCTGGAGGTAATCGTGCGCGATCTAATATCCTTGTCGGCAGGCCGAGAATGGCCGGGCGTGCCTGCGACAGGGAGTGAATATGTTGACGTTTCATCATCTCAGGGTGTCGCAATCCGACCGCACCGTATGGCCGTGCGAGGCGCTGGAGCTTCCCTGCGAACTAGTGCTGCATCAGCGTAACCCCATCACGCCGACGGCGGCCGAGGCCTATCGTCAGCTCCATCCCTCGGGCACCGCGCCGGTGATCACCGACGGCGCGCTGGTGCTGACTGAGATCGGCGCGATCGTCGAATATCTGTTGGCCCGCGAGGGGGTCATGGCGGGTTGGTGGTGACGCCGGGCTATCAGCTGTTTCAGACGGCCAACAATACAGCCGGGCCAGCGCCGCGCTGTCGGTGCCGGCGGGGCACGGTTGCAGGAGCACTTAACCTGTCGCGCAACATCGGTTTGATCGCGGGCGCCTGGCTCTTGAGCGCCCTGTTTGCCCTGGGCGTGGGGACGGACGAGTTCGTCCGCGCATCTGAAGTCGCCATCGCGGCCGGGATGCGGTTAACCTTCCTCCTGGCGGGCGGCTTGATGTTTGGCGTAGTCGGTGTTGTGCTTGTCGGTCAGGTCCGCGGTGCGCGAGCGCGTTGCCCCCCGTCCACGTCTGTTGCCGGTCTGAATGACCCCGGATAGGTGCATTCGGGACGGACATTGCGGCACAATGCCCGCCTGGTCCCATGGTGTAGGCTGTCAGATGACCATAACGGTCAGCATCAGCGGGGAGTTCACGTTGCCAGAGATGGTCGAGCGGGATCGAGGTCCCCAAACGAAAGGCCTTCGGCGACAATGTCTGCCGGGCACGGTTCGCATCTGATCCTGCTGGCAAGCAGACGTGCCAATGCAGGCGCGGTTTGAATGCCATAGCCGCCCTGGCCGGCACACCAGAAAAAGGCCGGCAGCTCGGGATCTGGACCAGCGATGGGGGTCCGGTCCGGCGAGAAGCTTCGCAGTCCTGCCCAGGCGTGTCGGACGCGTTGGACCTTAAGCGAGGTGGCATTCATCAGGCGATCGATGGCAACGGCGATATCCCACTCCTCCGGCTGGGCATCGCAAGGATCGGAGGGCGTTTCATCTGCCGGTGAGACCAGCAGCAAGCCGGCGTCCGGCTTGAAATAAAACTCTTCGTCAATGTCGATCACGAGGGGAAAGGTCTCGATGGCGGTACCGGGTGGAACATCGACCAGTACCGCTGTACGCCG
Source organism: Parapedomonas caeni (assembly GCF_041060555.1). NCBI lineage: Bacteria > Pseudomonadati > Pseudomonadota > Alphaproteobacteria > Sphingomonadales > Sphingosinicellaceae > Parapedomonas > Parapedomonas caeni. The sequence continues at coordinate 40,815 of NZ_JBEUDS010000029.1, forward strand.
CATCGGCTGAACCAATGAACGTGCCTGGCCGGCCAGGGCGGCAATGTGATCGGCCCATGCTCCGGCTGCGTTGACGACAATGCGACACCGCACGGTCTCTTGAGGTAAAGTGAGCTGCCATGTGTCGCTTTGGCGTGTCATTCCCATCACTTGCGCGCGAGTGAGGAAAAGACCGCCCGTTAGCGTCCGCGCTCGTGGTGTAATTTCCGGTGTAGGCGATGGTGTATTCCGGGGTGGGGCATGCCCCACCCCGGAATGCGGCGTCGCTGGTGGCCACCGGGTTCATCGTTATGGTGGAGTTTGCA